>JAJZQG010000058.1 GCA_021847645.1 Myxococcales bacterium | reverse complement strand
GATGAGAGAGGCTGGGTGGCCCTGGGCGACTGTCACCAGCGTGTGGGCCAGAATCAGGTAGCGCTCGAGCTCTACGGAGCTGGAATGATCGCCGCAGAGCCCGCGCCTTTGTGCGCGATAGCGCGCTTTCGCACGCTGTGGGACTTGGAACGGACGGTCGAGGCCGACGAAGCGTTCGAGGAAGCGCAGCGGCTCCTCGACGAAGGGAGCGATTCCTCCTTGGTAGATCGCCTTGCGCGGGAGAGGGAGGCAAGACCATGAACGGAGTCGCCATCAACATGATCAGCGTCTCGAATACGCGATCCGCGCCAGCCGGGACGGCGAACATTCCGACGGCACCGGCCTCCGCTTTGCCGGCCGCGAGCCCGCCCCAACCGGATGCGTTGGAGTGCTTGTATGCGGTGCTCGCGAAAGACCGCGAGACGGGCGTGCGTGAGGCCGGAGAGCGGCTGAAATTCGGGCAGAAGGTGCGACGTGATGCCATTCAACGGCAGAAGGAGGCGGTCGAGAAAGCCATGCGGGCCCAGAAGAAAGGCGGGTTCTGGAAGAAGCTAGCCAAGACGTGCACGCATGTCGCGCGCGCCGCAACCGTTGTCGCGTCGGTCGCAGTCGCCGTCGGATCAGCGGGGGCAGCCACGCCCGTCGCCATTCTGGCCATCGCGGGCGCGTCGATTTCGGCAGCCTCTTTCGCACAGGGGGAGCTCCACGTCCTGCAGAAGCTGGGGGTGGACGACTCATGGGCGGACAAGATCGGGACGGGCCTGTCTGTGGCGAGCGTGGTGTGCATGATTGGCACACTAGGAGTCGGAGCGTTGGCGAGCGACGCTGTCGAAGAAGGGTCGAAAACAGTGGACGTCGTCTCCCGGGCCGCAACCGGCGTTGGCGGTGCGAGCGAAGCGGTGGGAGGCGTGGCGACTATCGAAACCGGGAAGTTCGAAGCGGAAGCGCAGGAGGCAACCTCCGACGCGGTTCAGGCGAAGCTCGACAACAAGGCGGTTGACCGACAGATCCTCGCCGTGCTCGATGCGCTCGAGGAATCGGAGCGATCCGACGCACGCGCCGAGGGAGTGGTCCGGGCGACGATGGAGACCAAGGCGACAACGTTGGTGTCGGCATCTGGGAGGGCGTGATGATTTCTGTGACAATGATGCAAAGCACCGGGACTCCTTTGACGGGGACAGCATCCGAGAAAGCGCGATCCGCAGCGTCGGAGCCGCTTCCGGATTTGCTTCCGCCGACGGAAGTAGGTGGCGGCGGGCCGGTCTCCATGGCCGAGATTGCGGAGTTGATGTGCAGGTCGGCACGGGAAGACCAGACCGAGGCCCGGTCCATGGCTGCTCATGAAGAGCGATTGATCGTGGAAGAAGGCAAGCAGCAGGTGGCCGCGATGAGGGAGAAGGCCGCCGACATCCGTGAAGAGGCGTACACTAGCGGATTGTGTGAGCTCGCGGCTGGAACCCTGAAGTTCGCCGCGGCGGGCTACGGTTCTCCTGAACACAGCAAGGATGGCTACAAGGGAAAACAGCTGGTCGCGCAGGGTGAGATGTGCGACGCCATGGGCAAGATTAAAGCGGCGCCGTACAAGGCGGCGCAGGCAGAAGACGACGCAGCCGCCGAGGAACACCGAATAGCTGCGTCGGCTGCAGAGCGACGGGTGGACGTCTGGCGCGATGAGGCGCGCGAGGCACGCGATCTGGTCAAGAGTGTACTCGACGCGGTTAAGTCGGCGACCGAGACACGGTCCAACACGCGAAACGCAGCCGTCTGGCGCGCCTGACAAGCTCCCCCTCGCGCCGCATCGCCAGCCTTGTCCGCGCCGCTGTCGGCTTCGGCTCCTTGCCCCGTAGCGCGAATGACCCCCCCAACGCCCTTGCCTCGCGCCGCCACTTGGTCCACAAGACCGTCATGTCCGGCGAACGGCAATCCCCCACCGTCGTGATCGTCGGCGCCGGTCCGGCTGGCGCTGCCGCCGCCCATGAAACCGCCTCGCGCGGCCTGCGCACCATCGTGCTCGAGCGCGCGAGCATGCCGCGCGAAAAGGTCTGTGGCGAGGGCTGCACCCCGCGCGCCGTCCACAACCTCGAGCGCATGGGCCTGCTCGACGACCTGCAGCCCAAGGGCGCGTCGGTGCACCGCGCGTTCCTCGTCTCGCCCTGCGGAATCGAGCTCCTCGCCGATCTCCCACCCAGCGTCTACGGAGGACGCGCGCTCGTCGTGCCGCGCTCCACGCTCGACGCACGCCTGGTCGAGCGCGCGGTTCGTTCCGGCGCGCAGTTGCGCGAGGGGGTGCGTGTCGAGAGCGTCGCTCCGTCGCCTCGCGGCATTCGGGTGATCTGCCGGGGGCACGAGCCCATCGACGCCGACGTGCTCATCGGCTGCGACGGAATGCCGTCGATCGTGAGGCGATCGCTCGGGGCTCGCGCGTTCAAGCCCAGCCAGCAGGCCTTCGCCGTTCGCGGTATCTTCGACAACGTCTCGCTTCCCTATGCCGACGCGCTCACCATCGTGTGGGAGAGAGACGTCTTGCCGGCCTACGGCTGGGTGTTTCCGCTTCCGGGCGGGCGGGCCAACGTGGGAATCGGACTTCGTACCGATCACCTGCGCGAGCAGGAGGCCAGCCTGCGAGCCGTCTTCCAGCGCTTCCTGGGCACGCCGCGGCTGCAACGAATGTTGGCGAATGCCGCCATCGACGGCAAGGCCAAGGGCCACCCGCTGCCGATGACCTCGCGCACCGGCCCGGTGGTCTTCGAGCGGGCGATCCTGGCGGGCGACGCGGCCGGGTTCGTCAATCCGCTGACCGGCGAGGGAATCGAGTATGCGTTGGAGTCCGGCGAGCTGGCGGGGCAAATCGCGGCCCGGGCGGCGGAGCACGGAGACTTCGGCCTGGCGAGCCTGCTTCCTTACGCCAGAGTGTGCAAGGACCGGTTCGGTGCCGTGCTGCGGCTCAATGGCTGGCTTCGGTGGGTATTCTCCGTGCCCTGGCTGCTCGATCGGATCTTCCGCGCCGGCCAGCGATCCGATGCCGTTCGCGACGACGTCGCGGCCATCGCGCTCGGCGGCGAGCACGCCAGGCTCACCTGGCGCCTGGCGTCGGCCGCGTTGCTGGGTTGATGCCCGCGCTATGCGCCCTCGTGGACCGTGGTGACGACCTCGAACTCGGGAGGCGCCAGGATCGTTTTCTTGACGGCGCACAGGTCGGCCGCGCGCTGCACCGCGGGCCGGTACTTCTCGGGGAAGCTCGGCGGCACCTGCACCTCGATCCGGATCTTCTCCAGCCGATGCGTGACCGGGTTGAACTCGTGCTTTTGCACGAGCCGGATTCCTTCGGTCGGCAGGTTGCGCGCCTGGCAGAACCCGAGCACGTAGATTCCCGCGCACGTGCCCAGCGACGCGAGAAACGTAACGAACGGCTCCGGCGCGGAGCCCTCCCCGCCGCCCTCCCTGGACTGATCCGTACGAATCGTGTGCGGGCCCACCTGCGCATCCACACGCTTGCCGCCCGGAAAGGTAATGGTCATTTCCATCTGCAGTTCTCCCTCGTATGCAGGCCGCCGCGGCGGCCGTATCGTTCATGTCGTGCCAGGTTGGAGCCTCGCTGCGTCCGCAGGATTCCACGGTGTCTGGCACTGCGTCATAGCCCGTACTTCTTGACCTTCTCCAGCAGCGTAACGCGCGCCATGCCCAGGCGCCTCGCCGCCTCGGAGCGATTGCCTCGGCAACGCTCGAGCTCCTGCGCGACAATGCCGCGCTCGTAGGCCTCGACCCGCTCCTTGAGCCCGAAGGACTGCGTGGAAGTGTCCTCCGGCGCCTCTCGCTCGAGCCAGGCCTCGTCGGCCACCCCGCCCGACGACAGCGCGACGAGCCTCTCGACCCGGTGCTCGAGCTCTCGCACGTTGCCCGGATAGGGCCCGGCCACCAGCCGCTGCCGCAGCGACGCCGACATGGCCAGCGTGCCTGTGCCGAACCGCTCCTGGTAGATGCTCAGGAAGTGATTCACCAGCACCGACACGTCGTCGAGCCGCTCCTCGAGCGGCGGAACTCGGATTTCCACCACGTCGAGCCGGTAGAACAGGTCCTCGCGGAACCTGCCGGCCGCCACCTCTGCCTTCAAGTCGCGGTTGGTCGCGGCCAGCACACGCACGTCCACGCTCACGTCGCGATCCTCGCCGACCGGCCGGATTTTGCCTTCCTGCAGCACGCGAAGGAGCTTGCCCTGGGTGGCGAGGTCCACCTCGCCGATCTCGTCGAGCAGGATCGTTCCGCCGTGCGCTTCGCGGAACAGGCCGCTTCGCGCTTTCACCGCGCCGGTGAAAGCTCCCCGGGCGTGGCCGAACAGCTCGGCCTCCGCCAGCTCCCGCGGAATGGCCGCGCAGTTGAATCGCACGAACGGCGCGCCGCTGCGCTTGGATCCGCCCACGATCGCGCTCGCCACGCGCTCCTTGCCCGTGCCGCTGGGCCCCGTGATCAGCACGGTCACGTCCTTGGGCGCCACCCGATACACGAGCAGCGCCAGCTTCTTCATCGCCTCGGAGGCGAAGACCATGTGACGCGCCAGCAGCAGCTCCGCGCGCAGCTGCTCGTTCTCCATCTCGGCACGCACCGAGCCCACCGCCCGGTCCACCACCTCCAAGACCTCGTCCGTGTCGAACGGCTTGGAGAAGTAGTCGTAGGCGCCGAGCTTCATCGCCTGCACCGCATGGCGCTCCGAGCCGTGCGCGGTCAGCAGGATCGTCTTGGGCGCCGGAAGTGTCGCCCGTAGGCGTTCGAGAAGCTGCATGCCGTTGAGCCGCGGCATCTGCAGATCCGTGATTACCAGATCGGCCCGGTGCTTCTCCAGCCACGCCAGCGCGTCGACGCCGTCGGCGGCCTCGAACACCTCCGCATCGACACTCTCCAATATCTCCTTGAGCGTATATCGAACGCCCGGGTCGTCGTCGACGACGAGGATTCGCGGCTTCATGGTTGGACCTCGGGACTGCTGCGCGCCTTGCGGGGCAGCGTGATCGTGGCCGTGCATCCGCCGGCTGCACCGCTCTCCAGCGTGAGCGTGCCGCCGTGCTGCTCGACTACGGAGCGCGCGACCACCAGACCGATGCCGGTTCCCCGCTCCTTGGTCGTGAACCCGGGCGTGAACAGCTTGTCCAGAAGCTGCGCGTCGACCCCCGGACCGGCGTCGGCTACGTAGAGCGTGACCTGCTGGTCCGTCTGCCTGGCGCCCACGTGCACCTGCTTGCCTCGGGGACTGGCCTCCATCGCATTCTGAACGAGATTGACCAGAGCCTGCTTGACCTTCTGCCCATCGCACTCGGCTTCCACGGCCATGCCCTCGTCGGCCAGCAGCGTGATACCGCGCCGGGCCGCCGTGCCCTCGTGCAGCGTCACAATGCTCGACACCAGGTCCGTCAGCGATACCGTCGTACACGTCAGCCCGCTCAGCGGACGCGAGAAGTTGCGGAACTCGTCGAGCACCGTGGTCATGCGTCCGATCTCCCGCAGCATCACGTCGAGCCGCTCGCGGTCCTTGCTGCCGGCCTCGGCGCGACGGGCCATGAGCTGGGCGAGCCCCTGAATCGACGACAGCGGGTTCTTGAGCTCGTGGGCGATGGTCACCGAGGTCGACAGGATCTCGCGATTGCGGCTTTCGAGCGTGTCGAGCGCGCCGCGTCGGAGCTCGATGGCGCCGCGCACCACGCGCTCGAACGCGGAACGCACGCCTAGCCCAGCAAACAGGGAGATGAGCAGTACGATGAGCAAGACGCCCGTTCGGGTGAACAGCCACGCATGCCCTTGGGATACGGGGTTGTCGAGCTGGAAGAAGGCGGGAATCATTGTGGGAAGCCAGCCAGTCCAGGCCCCGACCGACAGCGCCACCACCACGCTCACCGGCACGGCCAGCACGGTCAGCGCACGCCAACGCTGCGAGAGGCTCAGCCCGGCCAGGGCTGCCAAAGGGACATACACCACGAGCAGCGGGCTCGCTATCCCGCCGGTCACGAAGATGAGCAGCGATTGCATCACAACCGCGAACAGCAGATTGACATGTACAGTCAGCTGGTCGGCCCGCGTCCGGCGCAAGCGTCGTTGCTCCAGCACGAACATGCCGGTAACCAGTACGACCGTGCCGGCCAGCAGAGCGAGCTTCCAGGGAATCGGATCGAAGACCGCGAACGCCACCAGCACGAACAGCAGCAGGGGCACGAGCAGCACCCGCGCCCGGAACATGCGGATCACCAGCTCGTGGGTCTCCCACCTCCAAAGCTCCTCCGCGGCATCGGCCGCGTCGCGCGAAGCTTTCAGCTCGGTGTCTGCCACGTGCTTGCTCCGTTCCAGGCTGCGCCGTCGGGGGAACCGACGGGGTGTCGGATTCCCTTACACCTGGCCGCGGCTGACGTGCTCGTCTTTTTGCGTGAGAAGGCGCGGTAGGCAGACCGTAGGGCCGACATGATGCCGAACTACCGTGCGAAGGTTATGCCGGGGCCCGCTGGTTGCCGCACGGCACGGGCCCTGCACAGGGTGCTCGCGCCATGAACAAAGTGTTCGCAATCCTGGCAGTCATCGTGGTCGTGCTGGGCGCCGCGCTGGGGTGGCGTGTCCACGAAGGACGTGCCTACCAGCATGCCCCCTCCGGCGGCTCGGGTGTGGTCGAAGGCACCGAGGTCGACCTCAGCGCCCGGCTGAGCGCGCCGATTCGGGCATTGCACGTGCGGGAAGGAGATCGGGTCACCCAGGGGCAGCTGATCGCCGAGCTCGATTGCTCCGAGCCCACGGCCATGCTCGACGAAGCGAAGGCGCGGCTCGCCATGACACGCTCGGGGGTGGACGCGGCACGGGCCGGTGAGGAGGCTGCCGCGGGCACCACGCGCGCTGCATGGCAGTCCGCCGCAGCGTCTGCCGCGCAGGTCAAGGCCATGGAGGCCGAACGGGTCAATGCGGAGAAGGAGTCCCAGCGCTTGTCGGTGCTTCACGGGGAAGGGGCGGTATCCGACTCGACGTTCGATTCCACGCAGACCACGGCTGCCACGGTGCAGCATCAGGAAGCCGCGCTGGCTGCCACGACGAAGGCCGCAGGCGCCCGTGCCGATGCTGCCTATCGCGCGCAAAAGGCCGCAGCCGCCCAGACGAACTCGGCCGAGCAGGCCGTTGAGGCCGCCGAAGCCGCGGTGCGTCGCGCCGAGATTCTGGTCGGCGATTGCCGCGTTACGAGCCCCACCGACGGCGTGGTGCTTCATCGCAACTACGAGCCCGGGGAGCTGGTGCTACCTGGCGCAAAGCTCGTCACCATCGTCAACCTGCGCGACGCCCGGGCTACGTTCTACCTGCCCAATGCCGAGCTCGCCGTCGCGGCGCCGGGCCGCGCGGTTACCGTCCGCGCCGACGCCTGGCCCGGGCAGACCTTCTCCGGCGCCATCACCCACGTCGCCCCCGAAGCCGAGTTCACTCCCCGCAACGTCCAGACCCGCGAGGACCGCGATCGGCTCGTGTACGCCGTCGAAGTGGCCATTCCCAACAACGACGAGAAGCTGCGTCCGGGCATGCCGGTGGACGTGGCCATCGAGGGCACGGCGCGATGAGCGACATACTGATCGACGCGGCCGGATTGCGTCGCAGCTTCGGCAAGGTCGAAGCCGTGCGCGGCGTGAGCATCCAGGTGCGCGAGGGCGAGGTGTTCGGCCTGATCGGCCCCGATGGTGCGGGCAAGACGACGTTGATCCGCATGCTCGTGGGGCTGCTCGATCCGGATGGCGGCGAGGCGCGGATCTTCGGACGTGCGGCGAGCTCGGAGGCTGCCGCCGTACGCGCTTTGGTTGGGTACATGCCCCAGCAATACAGCCTGTACGGCGACCTGACCGTGGACGAGAATCTCTCGTTCTTTGCATCGATGTTCTGCCTGGACCGCAAGGCGTTCGCCGAGCGACGCCAACGGCTGCTGCAGTTGACGCGCCTGGAGCGTTTCGGCGACCGCCGCGCCGAGGCCCTGTCCGGCGGGATGTACAAGAAGCTCGCCCTGGCCTGTGCGCTGCTGCATCGCCCACGCCTCCTGGTGCTCGACGAGCCCACCAACGGCGTGGACCCGGTCAGCCGCCGGGAGTTCTGGGAGCTGATTGCGGCTTTCGTCGCCGAGGGAATGGGCGTGCTCATTTCGACTCCCTACATGGATGAGGCCTCGCGATGCTCCCGCGTCGCCCTTATGCACCATGGTCGCATCCTGGAGGAGGGCGTGCCCCGCGAGATGCTGCGCGCCTTCCGCGGTAGCGTTTGGCGCGTCGAGTCCGCCCATCGCGACCGCGTGGCCGAAGTGCTCGACCACCACCCGGCCGTGGTCGCGCTCTCGCCCGCGGGCGGCGCCCTGCGGGTCGTCGTCGCCGACGGCGGGCACGACGACATCCTGCGCGCGGTGCAGCCCTTGGGCGCGGTGCTCGAGCGCGTTCACCCGCTGTTCGAAGACGTGTTTCTCACGCGGCTGCGCGGCGGCGATGTCCGCGGCAAGGAGGCAGCGTGAGCCCCGCGCCCGCTGTCATCGAGGTCAGGGAGCTGACCCGGCGCTTCGGCACGTTCGTCGCGGTCGACCGCGTCACGTTCGACGTCTTCGAAGGGGAGATCTTCGGGTATCTGGGAGCGAACGGCGCGGGCAAGTCCACCACGATTCGCATGTTGTGCGGCCTGCTCGCCCCGTCCGACGGCACGGCGCGCGTGGCGGGCATCGACGTGGGACGGGACCCCGAGGCGGTCAAGCGGCGCATCGGCTACATGTCCCAGAAGTTCTCGCTGTACCCCGACCTGCAGGTCCTCGAGAACCTCGAGTTCTTCGCAGGCATGTACGGCATCGGCGGACGCAGGTTCGAGCGGCGCGCCGACGAGCTTCTGCAAACGATGCAGCTGGGCGAGTCGCGTCATACCCGCACCTCGGATCTTCCGGGAGGCTTTCGCCAGCGCCTGGCCCTGGCGTGCTCGATCCTGCACGAGCCGCGCATCCTGTTCCTCGACGAGCCAACCGCCGGCGTGGACCCCGGCGCCCGGCGCGACTTCTGGCGTCTCGTCCGCTCCCTGGCCGTCCGCGGCACCACGGTGCTCGTGACCACCCACTACATGGATGAAGCCGAATACTGCGATAGAGTCGGGCTCATGGTCGACGGGCGCCTGGCCGCGCTCGACAGCCCTGCGGGGCTCAAGCAGGAGTTCATCCGGGATGCCATGATCGAGGTGCATTCCATCGACGACAGGCTGCGGGGCGTCGTCACGCGCCTGCCCGGCGTACGGAGCATGGAGCCCTTCGGCTCCGCGTGGCACGTCCGGGTCCAATCCGGCGCTTCGCTCGACCGGGTGGTGCAATCCATCATGGCGCTCGGCGTGCCCTCGGGCGACATCGAGTCGGTTTCTCCCACGCTCGAGGACGTCTTCCTCGAGGTCGTGGGCCGTGCGAGGTAATCATGCGTAGCCCGGCAACCCGCGCGCTCGCTCCGCCTGGACGTCCACGCCCCGACGGGCCCGATGTCGCGTCGCTCTACGACCTGTTCTCCGTCTTGTGCGGGATCGTCCTCGCGCCAGCCCCTTTGCGCACCCCGCGCGCTGTCAGGCCGGAGCGCCGTACGCCGTCGCGCTCCCGAAAGGCCAGAACCCCGTGACTCCCCACTTCCTGCGCCGCGTCGCCGCCCTGTCCCGCAAGGAGGTACTCCACATCATCCGCGACGTCCGCGTCGTATACATGGCATTGGGCATGCCCGTCCTGCTGCTCCTGCTGTTCGGCTATGCCGTCAGCTTCGATCTCGACCGGCTGCCCATCGCGCTCATCGACTACGACCAGACCCCGGCCTCGCGCGACTACGCCGCAGCGCTGTCGTCGAGCGGCGCTTTCGCCATCACCGAAACGCCGCCGGACACCTCGCAGATGGAGGCGGCCTTTCGCCGCAATGCCCTCAAGGTGGGTGTCGTGATTCCGCAAGGATTCGAGCGCAGCCTGGCCAGGGGCGAGACCGCGGAGGTTCAGGTGCTGCTCGACGGCGCGGACGGCACCACCACGAGCGCGGCCCTGGGCGACATTGTGGGCGTGACGCAGGCCCGTACCACCGCGTTGCTGCGTGACGGAGCAGTGGCTCTGTCGCTACCCATCGACGCCCGCGTGCTGATGCTCTTCAATCCGGCGATGAAGTCGGTGCTGTTCGTGGTGCCCGGCCTCATCGCCTTGATCCTCGCCATCATGGCCGTGATGCTGACCGCATTGACCGTCGCGCGCGAGTGGGAGCGCGGCAGCATGGAGCAGCTCTTCTCCACGCCCGTGCGCCGTGCCGAGGTGGTGCTCGGCAAGCTGTTGCCCTATCTGGGTGTCGGCATGCTCCAGGTGCTGATCGTCACCACGCTCGGCGCCGAGCTGTTCGACGTGCCGGTGCGGGGCTCGCTCGTGCTGCTGTTCGCCTGCGCGGCCCTGTTTCTCGTCGGCATGCTCGGCCAGGGGCTGTTCATCAGCGTCATCACCCGCAACCAGCAGGTCGCCACCCAGGTGGGCCTCATCACCTCCATGCTTCCGGTGATTCTGCTCAGCGGCTTCCTGTTTCCGGTGGAGAACATGCCGCTGGTCCTGCGCATCATCGCCGCCATCCTGCCCGCTACCCACTTTATCGTCGTGCTGCGCGGCATCCTGCTGCGCGGCAATGGCATGGACGTGCTCTGGCCGCAGATGCTCGCCATGGCCGCCTTTGCCGTCGTAATCGTCGGCCTGTCCACGTTGCGGTTCCGCCGTCGCCTGGCGTAAAGGAAGACTCCCATGCAACCGGCCGCGTTGGCGCTCATGCTCTGGTCCGTCATGGCAAAGGAGATTCGTCAGGCCTTCCGCGACCGGCGCATGGCGGCCGTGCTCCTCGTGGCTCCGCTGCTGCAGCTGATTGTGCTGGGCTACGCAGTCGATCTCGAAGTGGACCGGATTCCCACGGTCGTGTGCGATCAGGACGGCACCCCTGCCAGTCGGGAGGTGATTGCCTCCGCGATGGCCGAGGGAACGTTCCAACGGGTTGCGTCGGTAACGGACCCGGCACGGGCCGTGGAGCTGGTCGCCGCGGGCCAGGCTGCTGCCGCGTGGGTGGTCCCGCGCGGGTATGGCGAACGGTTGAAGCGCAACGACAGCGCCGAGATCCAGGTGCTGCTCGATGGAACCGACCCCAACCGCGCGCAGGTTGCCTCGGCCACGGCGCGGCAGATGGCCACCGCGCGCTCGATGCAGCTCGCCGTGCAGCAGCTTTCGGCCACCGCCGCGGCCAGGCAGCGCGCGGTGTTCGCGCCCCAGATCTCACCGGTAGCTCGTATCCTCTACAACCCGCGCCTGCGCTCGGCCACGTACATGGTGCCGGGGCTCGCGGCCACGGTGGTGCTGATCGTCACGACCATCGTCACGGCCATGGGGATCGCCCGCGAGAAGGAAATGGGCACCATGGAGCAGCTGTTGGTCACTCCGCTGCGGCCCTGGGTGCTGCTGGTGGGAAAGTGCCTGCCCTTCGCCGGGGTGGGCCTCGTCGAGGTGGCCGGCATCCTGGCGATCGGCACGTGGTTGTTCGACGTGCCCATTCACGGCTCGCTGCTGGTGGTGTTCGCGGCCGCCGCCCTGTACCTGATGTCCACGCTGGGCACCGGCGTGTTCATCAGCACGGTCAGCTCCTCGCAGCAGCAGGCGATTCTGGGGGGGTTCCTGTTCCTGATGCCGGCGATCCTGCTGTCCGGGTTCATGACGCCGATCGACAACATGCCGCGTTGGATTCGGGCGCTGACCTACGCCAATCCGGTCCGGTACTTCGTGGAGGTGCTGCGCGGAGTGCTGCTGAAGGGAGCGGGCTTCACGGACCTGCGCACGCAGTTCGCGGCGCTGGCGGCGTTCGGTGTGCTCATCCTCGCCCTGAGCGCCCTGCGCTTCAAGAAGCGCCTGGCGTGAAGCCGCCCACTGCCTGCTTTGCGCCGCCCGGCGTTGCGGCAAGGCAGTTGCGGCCCTAGGCTCTTGCAGAGAAGGGGGGCAGCCCATGCACGCGATCCACATCGTGTCCGGCGGCACCGGGGCGTCGGCCGAGCAGATTGTACGCACCGTGTTGGCGCAGTTCGCCGACGCGCCCATTTCGATTACGGTCCACGGCGGCATACGGGACTCCCGCGCCTTGGAGGAAGTGCTCAGGGATCTCGACGAGGCTGGCGCGACCGTGGTGCACACGCTGGTGTCCGCACCGTTGCGCGAGCAGCTCGTGCGGTCGGCGCAGCGTCGTGGATTGGTGGAGATCGACCTGGTCGGGCGGCTCATCGATCGGCTGGCCTGGGCTGCCGACCTGCAGCCCGTCGGCGAGCCCGGAAGGTACCGGCGTCTTCGGTCCGAGTACTTCGGTCGCATCGACGCGGTCGAGTTCGCGGTCGACCACGATGACGGGCGCAAGCCGGCGGACTGGCACATGGCCGATGTGCTGTTGTTGGGGACCTCGCGGGTGGGCAAGACGCCGTTGTGCATGTACCTGGCGGCGCACGGCTGGAAGGCTGCCAATCTGCCGCTGTTGAGGGAAGTCCCGCCTCCGCCGGAGCTGCTGCGCATGCCTCCCAGCAAGGTGGTCGGCCTGACCATCGACCCGGCTCGTCTGGCCGAGCATAGGAATTGGCGTGCGACTCAGCTCGGCCTGCCCACCCCCGCCAAGTACGTCGATCCGTCGGAGATCGAACGGGACATCGAAGACGCCAGGCTCTTCTTCCGCCGCTACGGCTTTGCCGTGGTCGACGTGACCGACAAGCCCGTCGAGGAGCTCGCCCACGCCGTCATGGACCGGGTAAAGCGATAGGAGCCGCGGCGCGCCCCGGCTGACTTGCGTCGGCGGGCCTGATCGGAACGGCGCGCGAAAGGCGGCAAGCACACCCGTCGCCGGCGAGCGTCGCGCAGCGGTAGCATGTGCCCCCGATGTCCGGTATGCTGCCTGATCGCACGCGGCCCTGCCGCGCCCTTCCTGCCGGAGGCACTGACCATGCTTCGACCCGGATTGTCCCTGACTCTCGCGTTGACCCTCGCCGTCGCCGGATCGGCTTGCTCCGCCAACAACTCGTCGTCGGCCTACCAGAACAGCGGCGGCACCGGTGGTGGCAGCGGCGGCACCGACGGCGGCATCCCCGCCGACGCGTCCATCTTCGATGGCTCCTCCATGGGGGACGCCCAGCAGCCCGAAGCCAAGACCCACTTGCACGGCATGGTCGTGGCTCCGGAAGGCACGATCCCGATCTCCGGCGCGCTGGTGTACGTCAGCGGCACCCTGCCCGACGCCATTCCCGACGGGACGTTCTGCGATCGTTGCGTGAAGATCCAGGCCGACACGCCGTACACCTACACCGCGGCCGACGGTACGTTCGACTTGCCCACGTGGAGCACGGGCGACGAATACCTCATTGTGCAAAAAGGCCAGTTCCGCAGGGTACGGCCCATCACCATCGTGACCGAGGGCGATCAGGACGTGCCGTTGGCGCTCACCACGTTGCCAGGGCGCATGGACAAGGCCAACGGCGACGACATCCCGCGCATGGCCATCGTGCCGGGCGCCTGGGACAAGATCGACGTGACCTTGGCGAAGCTCGGCTTGGCGAACATCACGGCCGGCGGCCTGCTGACCGGGCCCAAGGTCGACTACGCCACAGCGGGATTCGACTATTACCAGCCGACTCATCCGCTGGACCCGAACGACCCCCTGCAGCCCACCAAGCTGCTGACCGACCCGTCGGTCCTGTCCAAATACCACATCGTGTTCATCCCCTGCAACGGCAACACCGGAGACGGCCCCTGGTGCGCGACCAGCGAGTCCACGCAGGGCGCCGTGCAGCAGAATCTGCAACAGTTCGTCGCCACCGGGGGAAAGCTCTACGTCACCGACTTCTCCTACGAGTTCGTTCGCCAGCTGTTCCCCGGCTACATCTCCTGGGTCGACGAGACCTCGACCATCGGCTCGGCGTGCATGCACGGCTCGTGGGACGCGCCCGCCCAGGTCCAGGATCAGGGCCTGCAGGAGTGGCTCACCGCCATGGGCCTGACGTCGTGGAATGTGCAGGCCAACTGGACCCAGATCAGCGGCGTGCACGAGATGGACACGACGGACATGGACGGCAATCCGACCAAGGTCACGCCCAAGATCTGGGTGGTCGGCGAGGGACCTTCGACCGTGAGCTTCGAGCGGTCGTGCGGCCGCGTGCTGTTCAGCACCTATCACACGGAAGCCGACCAGGGCTCGACCACCTCGCTGCTTCCGCAGGAAAAGGCCCTATTGTACATCCTGCTCGAGGTCGGCGTGTGCGTGGCGCCGCCCGATATCAAGTAGTAGCCGCGCCCCGAACCTGACCCGCTGAACCGGTCGTCTCCCCTGCTGCGGCGGTGGTAGAAACGCAGCCCAGGGAGGCGAATGCCCTTGACAGTTATGAGCATAGGCTCAGAATAAGGGCGTGCCCAGACCCCCTCACTGCCGACGCATCGCGGCCAGCCCCACGGCCTGCTTCTTCAAGCCGGCCGGCATCCCCACCCGGGAGCTGCAGATTGTCGTGCTCACCCTCGATGAGCTCGAGGCCTTGCGCCTGGCCGATCGCGACGGTCTGTACCAGGAGCAGGCCGCCGCGCAGATGGGAGTGTCCAGGGCCACTTTCGGCCGCATCGTCGACAGCGCGCGTCGCAAGGTGGCCGATGCCTTGACCACCGGCAAGGCGCTGCGCATCGAAGGCGGCCCGGTGCACCCGATGCACCGCGGCCCCTTCCGCTGCGGCCGGTGCGGAATGCGTTTCGATGGAAGCCCTGATGCGGACTGCGCTTCGCACGGCGTCCCCCGGGAAGGACCCGGGGCGGACAGCGGCGGCGAGCAGGCCGCACCTCCGCCCGCCTGGCGGGGGCGCAAGGGCCCGCAAGATGCGTGAGGCCCGCGGGCGTCACGCAAGCAAGGAGAGATGAAATGAACGTTTGTATCCCGGTTCTTCGCGACGAAGGCTTGCAGAGCCGCGTCAGCCCGCACTTCGGCTCGGCGCCGATGTTCCTGCTGATCGACACCGAGACGAGCCAGACCACCGTCATCGACAACCAGAACGAGCATCACGAGCACGGCATGTGCTCGCCGCTGCAATCCCTCGCAGGCCACGATATCGACAGCATCGTCGTGGGCGGTATCGGCATGGGCGCGTTGAACAAGCTGCTGGCGGCCCGTATCAAGGTTTACCAATCGCACCTGCGCACGGCCGAGGAAACGCTCGCTGCTTTCCGCGACGGCTCCCTGCACGAAGTGGATTCCAACATGGCGTGTGCCGGCCACGGCCATGGTCACGGTCAGGGCCAGGGACCCTGGGGCCACGGTCACGGCCATGCCCACCGCGGCGTGGGCGGCGGGAATCCCGCATAGGGATTTCCCCTCGAGTCCTTCCCGCGCGCCGATCAGGCGTCTTGCACCAACACGTACGGGGCGACCACCACGGCCCACCACGGCGGCGACTGTCGCGACGGCCAGTCTGCCCGCTCCTGGCGAGACGGCTTGCGGAGCTCGCCCGACGTGATCCACTCCTGGATCAGCTCGACGTCGTCCATCGCGACCGAAACCGCGCAATCCACCAGCGAGAGCGTGCCCTCGACGACGAACACGGCGTCGCGATCGAGGTGGGCGCGCAGATCGGAGAACTGCACCTGGCCGAGGGTCTCCTCGAGACGCAGGCGCGTGGCATCGCGCAGGGACATGGGAGATGAGCTCACGGCGTGCACCCTGACGCGGGAACCGCGAGCGCGCAAGCGTCTCGCAGCCGCGACGCGGTCACTCTGGCGCGTCGGCAGACTCGGGGAACAGCACGGGCGGGCAAGGCTTGGCGAGCACCGAGAGCTCATCGGCCGCATCGCGCAGGACATGCACCCGGGCGTCGACGGCCTTGGCCGCTTCGCTGTTGTCGCCCTCGGACTCGCTGACAGCCAAGTAGCGGCGCTCGAGGGAGGCCTTGTCGGCATTGGCGCGTTGGAGCGCGTCGAGCACGCCGCTCTTGCACGGGTCGCCCTGCGCGGCCACAGCGGCCTCGGCCTCGGACAGGGCCTGGGCGGCTCGCTTCAGCCGTGCATCGCGCGCAGGGCCGGGCGGATCGCGGTTGGCCGCCGCCACCCAGAGCAGCGCGATGTACCGACGTACGTACACGTTCTTCTCGTTCTGCAGCGTCAAGAACGAGGGATCGGCATACGGGCTATATGCGTCGGGCGCAGCCGCCGGTGCGGCAGAAGACGCGGGTGCGACGGATGCGGGCGCCATGGGCGTGGCGGGTGCGGGTTGCGCCGCGCCGCAGCCGGCAACGACGCACAGCAAGGTGGAGGCGAGGGACGGGGGCAGGATGGGATTCATGGTGGACGCGAGCTGGTGGAAGGCTGGATCAGGCCTTGGTCTTGAAGTCCTTGCCCACCCAGCGCTTGGCGAGCAGCAGCATGATGGGCGAGGTGATGGCGATGATGCCGAAGATGAGCCACATGGCCTCGGTGTTCTTCGGTCCCTCGGCCGGACAGAACTTGTCCATCATCCAGCCCGAGTACAGGAACGGCACGAGCATCTTGGTCAGGAACCAGGGCAGCTGGGCGACACCCATGTACTCGCCCGTTCGCCCCTCCGGTGCGATCTCCGCCGCATACTGCAGGAAGCGCGGCTGCCACATGGCCTCGCCGATCGTCATCAGCACGATGTAGCCGGCGAGCGTCGCGGGCTTGGGGCCCAGGGCCAGCAAGAACGCCGAAGACGCCATGACGATCGTGCCCAGGATCATCATGCGGTAGACCTTGGTCTTCTGGGTCAGGGCGGCAATCATCGGCACGGCGATGAAGATCAGGATCGGGTTGGCGTTCGAGGCGATCTCGAAGTACTCGCCGATCCAGCCGGCGAATGCCCTGGAGATGTACTGCGGCAGCACGAGCCAGTTGTAGGTGAACAGCGTCTGCACGGGAATCAGGGCGAAGATGAAGAAGAAGAACTTGGAGTTGGCCAGGGGGTGTTCGGCGAGCCAGCCGACGACCTTGCTGCGGGGGGTCTTGGGAAGGAAGGCAATCACCAGCACGGCCAGGAGAATCACGCCGGCGACGACCCAACCCCACGGCCGGCCGAGCTTGAAGACCATCGCGGCCATGACGGCGACCAGCAGGCCCCAGAGCTGGACGGGAATGCGCTTGGGCTTGTCTTGCGCCGCCGGCTCATCGGCCTTGGCCTCCGGCTTGTCGCCGTCCTTCTTCTCCTCGCTCTGCTTGGCTTTGTCCTCGGCTTCGACGCGCGCGGTCTCGGCCTTGGCCGCAGCCGTCGCTTTCTCCACCGTGGACTTCGACAGAAGCAGCCAGGTCGACACCAACGCCAACCCGGTGAATGCGGTGTAGATCCAGAACGTGCCCGGAATGCCCAGCCCCAGGTAGTTCCTGTCCCGCAGCAGGAACGCGAACGTTGGCAGCCACCCGCCCAGGTTCATCAGCGCGTAGAGCATGGCGAAGCCCATGCCGGCGGTCTTCGGCGTGGTGAATTGGCGCACTCCCGCATAGGCCGCGGGCTGGTACATGCCGTAGCCCAACACCACCAGCAGCATGCCCAGCATCGTCACGAGCTGCAGCGGTGACCACAGGGGGTCCACGAAAACGGCAATCGCCGGCCCGTCCTTGGACGCCTGGACGAAGTACCCGCCGTTGCGCACGTAGGTGACATATACGTCGCGAAGCACGCCGCTCTTGGGACCGTTGGGCTGTTCGCGAAGCTGGGCCACGGTCAGCTCGGGGCCCTGGGCCTGCACCTGCTTGGGGGCATTCCAGCGCTTGGTCGGCTCGAGCGCCGACTCCTCGAGCTCGAAGGACTTCTTCTCGCCCGGCTTCTTGCACGCGGTCAGATCCAGCCCCTGGATGTCCTTGGACCAGTAGCTGCGCACGACCCATCCCTGGCCGCTCTTTGCCACATAGCCTTCGGCGAGCTCGAAGGTCGCGCCATCGCACATGCCCAGCTCCGGGGCCGCGTGCACGATCAGCTTGGCCTCGACCGGAGTGCTGCCGTAGCGGACGGTCCACTCCTGCCCTTCGCCCTGGATCGCCGTGAGCTTGCTGATCCGGACGAGCTTGGACTCGAGCTCCGGCCCAGGCGCGATCCCCGGACCCTGCGCGAGATCGACGGCGAGATCCTTCACCACGTCGTGCTGCACCTGGTCGTCGGCGAGCAGCTTGGACTTGAGAATCGCCGTGTTCTGGTCGCGCGTGCCGACGTCTTCGATCTGCAGGGTAATCCTGTCGCCGGGGAACACGCCGGGACGGGTGGGTTGCAGGCCGAGCACGTTGGGGGCGCCGGATATCAGGGAGCGTCCGCCGATCATCAGGAGGAAAGCCGCGATGAGGGCGAAGCGGACACCTCGCTTGTCGGCCACGGTGCCCAGGAAGAACATGGAGATCGTGATCCCGGCGGTCAGGATCATGACCATGTTGTGGGAAGCCTCGTCCGCGCCCTCGATTCCCTGGAACACAAAGTCCGAGAAATAGATGGCGAGATACCCCAGCATCCCGAAGTAGACCATCCCCTCGATCAGGTAGCCGACGTTGATGCCCCACAGGGCCCTGGGCGCATGCACCAGGTCGATGAAGGGCTGGATGATCTCCTTCCACCACGGCGGCGGAGGCGGCTCGGGCTTCTTGTCGTTCTTCTCTTCGGTGACCTGGGTGCTCACGCGAGCCTCCTGAAAAGGGGAATGCCGAAAGCGCCGCACGAGCGACGGCGCGTCGCGATTCTACCGATCCGCGGACGAAACTCCACAACGCTCGGGCACAGCGCTACTTGGCCTGCACCGCCCGCTGAATCCATTGCACGCCGCCGCGGCTGTCGTGTACCACCGCGAACAGCTCCACCGTCTGCGGCGCGCCCGGCAAGGTCAGCTTCACCCCGTTGTCGTCGTTGAACCCCGTCGTGGCGTCGTTGACCAGACGCGCCGCCTTGTCCAGGTCCCCGCTGCTCGCAAAGTAGTCGACCCACATCATCTCCGTCTGCGGGTTGCCCTTCGCGTCGAGTGACAAGGGATTGATCTCCACGCTCGCCGGGTCGACCTGCACCTTGACGGCAACCTCGCCGCCCACCGGAAACGACGGCTCGTCGCCCTCGGCCACCGGGCTTCCATCTACCAGCAGCCCGTCGATCTTGGGGTTCGTGTTGGTGATCTGGTCGTACGAGTAGAAGGCGAAATAGCCGATGACGAAGTCGTCCTGGCCGAGCCGGTTGCCCGCCGCATCCATGCACGCCAACGGCAGGCCGTCGGGCCCGGGCTCCACCGGCATCACCTCGCCGGCGCACAACGCGAAGAACACGTAGCTCAACCCGTAGGGCGTCTGGCCTTCCTTCGGCGGACGGCGCGTGATGATGTCCGCGGGCACCGAGACGTCGAACGAGCTGCCGAAGCCGGCGACGTTCGCCAGGGAGGCCGGGTCGGTCTGGGCGCTGGCGAGCTCCTGGGCGAACTGCGGGAAGCACTCGTAGTACAGGTCGCCATCCGGATCGAAGCAGCCCGACAGCCAGAACAAGCGCAGCTGGCGGCTCTCTCCGGCCTTGGGCAGGGTCGGCATCCCGATCGGCGGAGGACGCAGCGTGGGCTGCTGATCCGGCGGCGACTTGCCATCGTACCAGAGCATGTCGAGGTGCACCGTGTCGCCCGGATGCGGATAGGGATTGTCCGCGCGCACGGCCAGCACCCGAAGCGTGTTGAGCTTGCTGATCGGGTCGAAGCTTTCGCTGCAGCCCAGCAGGCCCAGCGCGACGACGGCCCCGGCCATCCAGACCCATGCCTGGCGGGTGAAGTGCGATGGGCTCGATGCGCGCATCATCAGAACTCCCCCCGGACGCCGATGCTCGGGATGATCGGCAGCCCGGCCACGGGCGACTTCTTCGTGTAGTCGTAGTTGTACTCGTAGTCTTGCACGTTCTGCGCGTAGTACACGTTCTGAACGTCGAGATACGTCGACAGCTTCCAGTCCTCGAACTGCCAGGCCTTGTCCACCCGCACGTCGAGCTGCGTGAACAGCGGAAAGCGCGCGGAGAACTGCGAGGCCGCGTCGATGGGCGCATAGGCGCCCGCGTTGGCGTCGAACACGCTGCCCACCACGGGCGTGTACGGATTGCCCGACACGATGCGGTAGCGCGCGCCGAACTCCCAGCCGCGGCCCAGCCGGTAGCTGCCCAGCGCCGTGAGCACGTGCGTCTGATCGAACGTCGTCGGGTGAAGCGGCGCGTCGGGTGCGTCGCGCTGCACCGAGCGCGAGAGCGTATAGGCGATCCACCCGAAGAAGTTGGCGTCCGGCTTGTAGCGAAGCAGAAACTCGCTGCCCACCACGTAGCCCGAGCCCAGGTTGTTGTACGTGTAGCCGCCCGACGCGTCGGGCCCGCGCGATACCAGCAGGTCGAGCTTCTTGTAGAAGCCCTCGACGGACAGATCGATCTTGCGCGTGATGTCCTGCTCGAAGCCGAGCGCATAGTGAATCGCGCGATTCGATTGCAGCCCAGGCGTGCCGAACGGCGGCGTGGTCTCCTGGAACTCCGGGGGACGCTGGTACAGGCCGATGCCGCCCTTGAGCGTGGTTTGCGGGAAGCCCTCGATCAGGATGTAGCGTCCGTTGAAGCGCGGGCTGATGTCCCAGCGCTGGATGTCCTTGGCGTAGTCCAGACGAATCCCGGGCACGAGCTTGACCCGCCGGTAGGGCGTCAGCTCCATCTCGAGGTACGCCGCCGGGCGGTAGACGTCCTCGGTGGTGCTGGCGGACAACGGCGGCCGCGAAGCGAAGGGGCCGGCTGACGGCTCACCCGCGCGGGGCAGGGGCGGCGCCAGCACATGCACGCTGGTTGTGCCCCACAGCATGTCTACGCCCAGGTGCGCCGTGGCTCCCTTGTTGAATCGGTACGACAGCTCGGTCCGGTTGGTCAGCGGGTGAACCGTCAGATCGAAGTACAGCTGGCCGAGCCCGATGTTGATTCGGTTCTGGCCCCAGGCCGTCGTGCTGCGCAGCGAAAGCTCGTCGCTGATGTCGTTCTCGTAGGTGGCGAACACGCGGTAGAAGCTGGTGGAGAAGTTCAGGTTGCCCGTGAGCAGCGGGTCGGCGGTCGCCGTGTCCTTCGACAGCAGCTCGAGCCGGTCGGACGATCCGTAAAAGCCCATGCGGAAGCGCGACCGCGCGGTGGGCCGGGTCTCCGTGTAGAGCTGCCAGTCGTAGTACACGGGCGCCGCGGTGACCGACGCCCCGGCCGCGTCGAGCACTGGGCCGAGCCACGTGTCGAACCAGCTGCGGCGAGCCGCCGCCGCGAACGTCCAGCCCTTCGCATACGGCACCGGGCCCTCGAGCAGCACGCGCGTGTCGATCAGATCGATCTGCCCCATGCCGTGGTACTTGCCGTCGTCCTTGGGCGAGCGAAGTCCCACGTCGACGATGCCGCCCATCACGCGGCCGTACTGCGCGCTGAAGTTGCCCGGGTAGAAGTCGATCTTGCTGATCAGCTCCGTGGGCACCACGCTCGACAGCCCGCCGAAGTGGTAGACCAGCGGCACGGTCGTGCCATCGATGTCCACGTCCGTGTCCTGGGGCGAGGAGCCGCGCACGATGAGGATGCCCGCGAACGCAGGCGGACGCGCCACGCCCGGCATGTTCTCGATCGATCGCAGCGCGTCGCCTCCGGTGCCCGGGATCCGATCGATCTCGCGCTGATCGAGCGTGCGCTTGGTGACCTCGCGGGGCGGACGCCGTCCGCGGATGACCACCTCGAGGGCGCCTTCGGCCACGACGCGGTACACCACCTCGGTGACCTCGTTGGGCTCCACCTGCTCCTGCACCTGCAAGGCCTGGTAGCCCGGCGCCGTCACCCTTACGTCATACTTTCCCGCAGGCAGATCCGCGAAGGCCCAGGAGCCGTCGTCGCCTGTCGTCGCCACGCGCTCGTCGCCCGCGCCGTCCTTGACCGTGACCGTCGCACCCACGATCGGCACCTCGCCGGTGGAGGTGCGCACCACGCCGGTCAGGTTCTTGACCGGACCGGTCGCGGCCGGCTGTCCGGGCTGCGCTCCGGGCTCCTTGGGCGTCTCGGCCTTGAGCGAGAAGCTGTAGCGATACAGGATCCGCGAGGCGATCGGCTTGCCGTCGCGCAGCGCGGGCTCGAACATGAACTGCTTGGCAGCCTCGGTCGCCGCTTCGTCGAACCCGTGCCCTGCCGGATTGAGCACCGTCACCGAGGTCACCCGCCCGGAAGCGTCGATGTCGAGCTGCAGCACGACATTGCCCTCGAGCCCCTGGTCCTTGGCCTCCCGTGGATAGGGCGCGGGCACGAACTGCTTGAGCTGGGGCGGCTTGACGACGGGCTTGCCCGGCTCGGGGGCAGGCTGCTGGCCGGGCACCACGGCCGCGCCGGAGCCACCGCTGGGGACCGCACCCGATCCGGTCTGCGGCTGCTGGTCATCGCTCGTTTGCGCGGCGGCGTTGCCTGCAACGGCAGCCACGCCGATCGCCGCCAGCGCGCTGAGCCAGGACCGCCGCGCCGCGAATCGACGCGGGGCGCGTGTGAACGAGGGGGCGAGTCGCATCGAGCCCGGCGATATAGCGGCTTCGCGCAGCGACGGCTAGCGCGGAGTGATCCGCGGCGGGAGCGGCCACGGGACGCTTGGGGACCGACAACGCCGTTTGGCGAGCTGCGCGCGAGTGCGCCGCGCGAGGCCGGTGCCCACCGCGCTCACGGATGCGTGTACACGATCGTGCCGCCGTGAAGCTGCAGACGCGCGTGCCAACCTTCGGGCACCTGCGGATCGGTCCACGCGAACAACCACGCAGCGTCGCGCGGGGACACGTTCACGCAACCGTGCGAATGCGGATTGCCGAAGTCGTCGTGCCAGTAGGCGCCGTGAATCGCGTAGCCCTCGGTGAAGTACTGCACGTACGGCACGTCCCGCAAATCGAACTCGTCGCCAACTTCGTCGCCGTCCATCGTCGCCGTCACGTGCTTGGTGTGAATCACGAACACGCCACGCACCGTCGAGTGCGTCTCCTTCGGATCGCCCAGCCCGTCCGCACCCGTCGATACCAACGTCGCAAATACCGGCTGCGTGCCCTCGTAGGCCACCAGCGCCTGGCGCAGAATCGACACGTCGATCCACTTGCGCCCGGCCGTCGCCCAGCCCGGTGTCGTCTTCATTGCCGGAATCACCAGCACGTCCGGCGACTCCTGCAGAAACACGCCCTCGCGCGTCTCGAGGAACGTCTTGCCCGCGGCGCGCACCTTGCGCCCCGTCAGCGCAAACCCCTCGCGATACTCGACCGCGCCCGCGTCCTGCACCGCGCCGGTCACCTCGTCGACGCGGTACCTTCGCGCGGCGCGCGAGCGCACGAACGCAACGGGCAAGCCCTGGCCTGGCTCCAGATGAACGCCCTGCAGCTTCGAGGCCGCGATGAACCGCGTGCGATCGAGCGGGACCAGCATCAGATCCGTGGTCAAGCCGAAGAGCCGGTCCGTCCACTCGAACACCTCGAGCAACCCGAAGCCCGATCGAGGCACTGGTTGCCCCAGCACCACGGTGCCGGGCTCGTACGATCGGCCGTCGAGCGACGGCAGCGTGCGCTCGTAGAGCAAGGCACCGGGCACCGGCCCTGCCAGGGCCGCGAATCCCTCCAGATTCACCTTGTCCTTGAGATGGCGCGCGAGGTCCGGCTCCGCCTCTTTCTGCTCGTCGACCGACGGAAGCCGCACGTAGAAGGGCGGCGGCGGAAAGCGCGACATCGCATATGCGTAGGGCAGACCGCGCTCGCGATCGGGACGAGCCGACACGGCTTCGACGACGGGGTTGTTGATGTCGAGCGAGGCGGTCTTGCCGACACACACGTAGCCGCGCGGGCGAATCCGGTACCAGCCCTTGTCGCAGCCCGCATGGCCCGCCGGCAGCTCGTCGCGCTCGATGACCGTTCCGCCGCGCAGGTAGCCTATTTTGCGCGCCGTCCAGGTGGGCTTCGCCACGATCCACGTCTCGCGCGCGGTGGCCGCCAGCTCGAAGCGGTCCTGCTCGGCCGGGCTCGGCGCCACCGCCGGCTCCTCGTCCGGCTCGCCACGATCGGCCGGCGTCGGCAGATCCCCGCTCGGCACGGGCGGCGGCTCCGGCTCATCCGCGGCCGCAATCGAGTCGTCCGCGGCCGTCAACGGCATTGCCTGCGACGACCCGCTCGCCGCGGGCGCCGGTGCCACGGCCGAAGGTGACGCCGTCGCGTCCGGCGTCGCTTGCCCCGGCGAAGGCGGCGCCGCTGCCTGGTGGCCGGCCGGACAGCTCACGCCCGCCACCGCAAGCATTGCTGTCAGCAACGAGCCGAAACGGGAAGCCACACGCGCCATGGATCCCACGGCTCGTATCCGATCCTGACGTCCAGGGCCAAGTCCTCAGCCGTCGTCGTCGTCGTCGGGTTCGCCTGGTGCGATCGAGTCCGCCGACAGGAATTCGATCGTTGCGGATCGGGGCGAGGCACGCAGAGCGACCTCCACGTGCGCGGCGCTCGCCAGGCTCATGATGGTCTGCTCGGTCTCGCGATCGTGGGCGACGTCCAGCACGCGCTCGTTGGGTGCGGGCGCCGCAACGATGAACAAGGCGGGAGGACGCGGCACGGCCACGATCTTCACGCGGCTCACGCTCGCGCGAACCCAGCCGACCACCACGTCGACCAGATCCAGCATCGTGGGCACGCTGGTGCGAACCCAGACCGGGCTGGGCATGTTGCCCATGAACGCCTCGGGCTGACGCGTGCGCGCCAGCCACACCAGCGCTCGCGCATCCACCTCACCGAAGCTCTCCTCGTCATTCTGCTCCATCGCGCTGAGCAGCTGAAGCACCTCGGCTAGCAGATCCACCTGCTCGCGCAGCCGCTCCGGAACGTCCTGCGCCGCTCCCGGCGCAGCGGTCACCTCGTCGGCCAGCAGCCGAATCGCGGAAACCAATACGCGCAGGTCGTGCACGCAGGCCGACCACGGAACGTCCGACGCCATCGACGGTCCATGCAACCACAGATGAGCGGAGCCGGCCAGGGGCGACGTGCCCGCGCCGGCGCCCTGGCTTGCGCGCGTGCCCTGACAATCCCGGCGCGTTCGGCTAGGCTCTTCGCCATGCTCGAACGGGTTGCGATGCACCAGACCCGCCTGCGCCTGCCCGGCGTCGGCGTCGACGCCAAGGGTGTCGCCCTCGGTTCCCGCGGAGTCGTGCTGCTGGCCTCCCTCGAGCGGCTCGTCGCGTTCCTGTCCTTGTTCACCTCGTCCCAGTCCCTCGCCGACATCCTGCCGACCCTTCGCATCGAGGTCGTCAAGTCGCGCATGAATACGCGCGAGATTGTCCTGTCGTTCGCCGCCCAGGGCAGCGAGCGCATGGACCGCATCGCCGAGGTCGCCCGCGCCGCCTTCGGCAACACGTTCACCGGTACCTCCGCCCACTTCGTGCAGTACCGCGACGCGGCCGCTCCCTTCGGCTACGACGTTGCCGAGGTGCTCGCGGTCGACGGCGACTACGTGCTCTATCACAACCTGTTCACGCAGACCTACACGCACGAGCGCGACTTCGACTTGGCGTCGCTGCTGCTGCGCCTGCGGCCGCACAACGATCCTTCGTTCGGCCGCGAGCCGGGGCCGTGCTGGATCGTGGCCGAGGAAGGCCTTGGACCGGCCGTCATCCACTACTTCATTCGCTCGCAGGTCGATGCGCGGATGGGCGTGGTCGAGTGGCCGCCGCTGTCCGCTCTGGACGACGGCCCGGTGCGCAGGTTCCTGTTCGATGTCCCCGAGCTGCCCGATCGCATGGCGCCGCTGTTTCGCAGCACGCCGGGTGTTACCACGTATCGCCCGGTCGCGCCCGGGGTGGCGCTCGAGGTCGGTTGGCGGCATCCCGTCACGCTGCGGGCGTGCCCGGTCTTTCGCGACAGCGGCCTGGTGCTGTTCCAGGGACGGGGCCAAGAGCCGCTGGTCGTCGACAAGGTGCCTGCGCTGGGCGACGTGTCCTCCTTTGCGCGCGTCACGCTCTCCGAGCAGGCCGGCTTCGCCGCGGCCGTGCCGGTGCGCCCCGAAGCGTTCGGCCCGATCGCCGTTCCGGTTCGTCTCATGCCCAGCATCGAACCCTGGACCTCGGTGCACGCCTCGTACGTGGCCCCCAACGAGTTCCCCGTCCTGCGGCGCGTGATCTATGCGCTCGGCACACGCACGCTGCGCGACGCCTCCATCGCATTCACGCGGGTGGGCGCCTTCCTGATCAACCGGCAGGGCGTCGAGTCCACGCCGGTCGGCCAGTTCATGCGCGAGCTGCGCCCCAACCTGTTCGTCGCAGCAGGCTACGACCCGGTGCCTGCCATCGAGCCCGAGGTGCTGTTCCGGGCGCTGGGGTCACCCGCCGACCACGCCATCTTCCTGTTGCCCGGCAAGCCGGCGGTCGGCGTGCCGCGCGCGGCCTTCGTCCCCCTGGTCGACGCCATGATCGAAGGCCACTCGTGGTCGCCGCTGGATGCGTCCGCTATCGAGTCCGCGCTGTCCGCGCAGCTGCCCCAGGTCGTGTTCGGCGACCGCCCGCCCACGCCCGACGGGACAGGAGCCTAGCGCGGCATGAGCGACGTCGTCCGCATGGCCGCCGAGCTGCACGAGCGCGTGATCGCGCCGCTGGTGACGGGCAAGCAGCTTCGCCCGATCGACCCGGTCGAGCCCGCGCAGGCCGAGGCGACCGCCGAGGTGGGAGCCGGCAGCGCCCACGGCAGCGACGCGTCCTGGGTCGAGCTGATGCGGGTACGGCACGTGCGGGTTCTGTGCCCGATCGACGCGCTGTCGCCGCCTGGCCGTGCGGAGTGGCTGATGGCCGCGGCGCTCAACAACCTTCTCATCGCGGCCAACGCCGAAACCAACTCCCTATTCTCCCCCCACAAGACCAGGCACGTGCTCGAGTGGGCGGACCGCATCCTGGACGGCGTGGCACCGGTCGGGACGGCGGGCGAGGCCCTCGGCAGGCATGCAACGTTCTTTCGTCTGCTGCAGATCGAGCGCGTCGATGTCCACGTGTCGTGGTGGTCGGGCTCGGCAACATTTCGGGGGCGGGCGGCGCCCGGCCGGCTGCTGTCCTGGCCCGAGCTGCGGCGCGTGCACGTGCGCAACGATCGGCTCACGCTGGCGGACATGGTCTCGGACAACGACACGTTGCGCGAAGCCTTCGACCGGACGTTGGGCAGTCTGCTTGCCGCCACGCCGCTGACCGATCTGGCGAGCTGCACGCGAAAGCGCCCCGGGTTCCGGTGGACGGCGCCGATCCTGTCGCTCGCCGCGACCGACGCCGGGCACGCGCTGGCGGTCCGCGCGCTTCGCCACGGCGCGGGGGACGGCGCGGTGGGCGTGCTGCGCGAAGCGCTCCAGATGCTCAACGGAAGCTCGGCGCCGTGGGCGCCCCGCGCCGCGGCATCCGTTGTCGAGGAGCTCGCGGCCTACCAGGCTGCCGCCGCCCATTGACCGTTGCCGAGCAAGGGGCCTCCCATCCAAGGATCATCCCGTTCCGGTAGGGGCTCGAGACGCCGAGCCCCTATTCCTGCGCGGGATCGTCGCGCGCGAAGCACGCATCAAGCACCGATCGTCCGCTTGCAGGTCCCGCGTGGCCCTGGCTCACCGCACCGCCGATAGAATAGTTGTAAAACAAACGATGCCGCCTCGTTGCCCGGGCTCGAGCGCACCACTGCTGAGCGGCGCTCGGCTGCCGCGGTCGTGCTGCGCGACACGTTGCACCCGCCGGGCCACCGCGCCCGGTGCGGCCAGGCGAATTGACCGGCACCCCAGCGCCACGTACACTGCCAACACTATCCTTGGAGGCCGATATGCGCACACACCGACGAGCGGCAGCCAGGCCCAGCGCCCGGGCCGCGGCCATCGTGCTGTTCACCACGGCTTGTGGCTTCGGGTGCGCGACCGGTGGCACGACGACCCCCGGGGGCGACTACACGCCGACCGATGACGGCGGCGGCGCCGGGGGATCGCCCGAGGCCGGTCCGGACGGCTCCGGGGGAACGGGCGGCACCGCTGGTCAGGACGCCGCGCCGGACTCTACGGCAACCGGTGGCGGCGGCCAAGCGGGTGACGCGGCGGCCGATGTGTCCCCCGACAGCACGACGGACGCCGCCACCGACGCACCCTCGGAGGCGGGCTCCGAAACCGGCGCCGGGCTGCCTCTGGGCTCGGCTTGCAGCACCAACGCGGAATGCGCCTCGGGCTTCTGCGACGACGTGGGCCAGCCCGGCGCGCCCAACAAGGCGTGTATTCGCCCCTGTTTGCCCAATACACCGTGCCCCGACGGCACCCGGTGCACCACCGTCAGCGCGCTCGGCAAGGTGTGTGCGCCGTACCACGACGAGGCCTGCGCCACGTGCGCCACGGACGACGACTGCAAGATCCAGGGCAACCACTGCCTCTCCGCAAGCGGCGGACAGCTCTATTGCGCCGTCGATTGCTCCTTCGACGGCACCTGTCCCACAGGGCTCGAGTGCCAGACCGTATCGGGCAACAAGGTCTGCGTGCCCCAGGGCGGCGCACAGTGTCCTTGTGCACCCAACCGCAACGGTGACACGCGGCCTTGCCAGAATACCGCCAACGGGATCGTGTGCACCGGCGTCGAGACGTGCGACGGCAGCCAAGGCGCGTTCGTCGGCTGCACGGCCACCACTCCGTCGCCGGAGGTGTGCAACGGTCTCGACGACGACTGCAATGGAGTCGTGGACGACCTGCCGCACGCGACCTGCAGCTGCAGCGGCGGCACCTGCACGATGGTCTGCGCCCCGGGCTACACCAACTACCCGGCGGGCCTGCCCCAGTCCGACGGCTGTCCCTGTGTGGTCGATGCCTTCCAGAGCACCGACGGCGGTTCCTGCGGCACGCCCCATGCGGTCGCGGCCGTTGCCGACGTCGGGGGAACGGCATCCCGGACGATCTCCGGCACGTTGTCGTCGGATACCGAGGTGGACTGGTTTGCACTGACGTTCACGGACACCGCGGAGAGCGGCACCAACAGCTTCCACGCGAGCATCGCGCTGACGTCGAACCCGAACGACGAATTCGTGTTCGTCGTGGTGTCGGCGTGCACCGCGGCCCCGACCGCGCCGCAGTACACGTCGGTCGACACGTGCGTGAACTTCTCGAACGGAGGCGCCGGGGAGGCGCCCTGCGGCAATGTCACCGGCCAGAACCATTGCGACGACCGATCCATCGCGCGTCTGGTAGGTGTCATGCGCAACCCGGCCGCGACGACGAAGACCTGTTCGGCCTACGAGCTCACCATCGCCGCCGCTGGGCCTTGCGACCCGTCGACGGCCGACACCTGTACGTGGTAGGTCGAACCGGCCGCGCGGCGACGGCTGCGGCGCATCGAGAGCGCTACGAGTCAATCGAGCTCGACCACCGCGACGTTGTCGAACTCGACCTTGCCCGGGTAGTGCGCAGACAGCCAGACCACGATACGCCTTGCCTGAGGCGGTGCCGCGACGTCCCACCAGAGAAGCTTCCAGTCATAGTCGTTCAGCTCCGCCGTTGCGGGCTTGGGGTTCTTGATGTCCCCGAAGACCGCGTCGCTCGCGTCGAGCCACTGGGCGCCGAGGTGGAACCAGGCGGCGGCGCACTCGGGGCAAATCGTCCCTCCGCCACTCGGTGCGTTGCCCGTGCTTCGTGCGGCGGCGCTGATGCGATAGGTCTTCCCGCCTTCGATGGTGCCGTACTCGCTGAAGAGCTGGATCGCGTAGCAATCCCACTGCCCGTGCGCGTCCACGCTCACCGCGTTTCCACCGCACCCGGGCGGGCCGTCGCTCAAGAATACGTGCGAGTCCGGCGTGCCGGACGCCAGGCATGCGCCGTTCGGCATGTCCGGGTTGCGCACCTGCCAGAACGCGGGCGCAAGGCCGCTCATCCCTTCCTCGAACCCGGCGTGGGCGAGGATATTGCCCTGGGGATTATCACATAGACCAAAGGACGGAGGCCCGGCCGACCCGTCGGCCGCAGCATCGGAGCTGCCGCCGTCCGCACCCGAGCCTTCCGCCACGTCGATCCGCAGCGTCCGATATGTGGTCGCCGAAGGATCCGCTTGGAAGATCACCTGCGTGGTTCCCGCCGGCAGAGCCGGTGCATCCCAATGCCACGCAAACGGCGCGGCCGCACTGTCCACTCCTCCAAACGAAGGAGTCACGGGCCCGGCCGGAGTACAAAGGCGGACAGTCACGTTGGTGTGCCCCGTCACCGAATCCGACACGCGCACGATCGGCGCATCGGTCGTCGTGAGTGGATCGGGATCCACGGCGATACGGGTCACCGTGCTGTCCACGTCCGGCACCATGCAGTGCTGATCGGGGCCCGGGGGTTCCGTCGATCCGCCGCTGTCCGTGCCGTCGCCGCCGCTGCCGGAGACGCTGCCGCCGCTGCCAGCGCTCGCACCCCCGCTTCCTTGCTGATTCAACGCCGATGCCGGCGAACCGTCCTCCGAGCAGGCGGTCGCGCCGGACGCCGCCGCCGCTGCGAGCACCCAGATCAGCACCAGCCCGCTGCGACCCATGGAGCCATCCTACCAGAAGGCGTGTTGGACCGGGAAGGCCAGCTCGCGGCCTCGACCATTGAAGGGCAGTGCTCTCCTGTCTTCGGCGCACGCCCCGAGGCAGAACGTCGCGACAGCCAGGGCGCCCGTTGCTATGGTGCGCCCATGACCATGCCCGATTGCCATGTTCGCCCGCTCACCGGCGACGACATCGCTGCGTGTGAATCCCTCGCCGTCGACCGGGGCTGGGACGTGGGCGAGGCTCGCTGGCGGCTGATGCTCGACGTCGGCCGCGGCTGGGGCTGCTCTCTGCCGGACGGGACGCTGGCGGGCACTGCGCTGCTGTTGGCCTATGAGGACCGCGTGGGGCTCGCTGCCATGGTACTGGTGCGTACGTCGCTCGCGCGGCGTGGCATCGCTCGCCATTTGATGTCCACGCTCCTGGCGGATGCCCCGCCTCTCACCTACCTGTACGCCACGGACATGGGCCGCCCGTTGTACGAGCAGCTCGGGTTCGTCGCAACGGAGCAGTTAGTGCAGTTCGCCGGAATTCCGCGCTTGTCGCCGCAGGTCGACGGCGACTGCGAAGTGCGAGCCTTGCTCCCGGGCGACCTCGCGTCGGTCCTTACGCTCGACCAACGGTGTTTCGGCGTATCGCGCGCCAGGATGCTCGCCCGGATGGTCGCGGACGCGAACCGCATGCTCGGCGCATGGCGGGGCGACGTGCTGCTGGGCGCGGGCTTTGCCTCGCAGGTGGGACGCCACACCGTGATTGGGCCGGTGCTCGCCCTTGACGACGACGTGGGTCGTTGCCTGCTGGACGCCCTCGCGACCGATCAGGCGCAGCCCATCCGTATCGACGCGCCCGCGTCCCGGGATGTGGCCCTGCGCTGGGCGCGTGGGGTACGGCTCGTCGAGCAGCCGGCTGTCCCGTTGATGGTTCTGGGGGGTCGTCGCCTGCCGGGACAACGTCAGCACCTGGTGACGATCGGTTCGCGGGCGCTGGGTTGAGCGCGAGGCGCGTGCGGTACACTTGCCCGTGACGTCCAGCTAGCCGCTCGCGACATGGATGCCAGTCATGCGCGCCCGGCCCGGCGTTGTCCGGTACGGCGCAGCACGAAGCGAGCGAGGACCACCAACTGCCCGATTCCTGCCGCACAAGGCTTCGCGATTGCTGACCGCGCTGCGTTCGTGTACAAGAAGTGGATCGGCGGTCTGGGCTAGCCAGGCCGCGTACTTTGGAGATTTCCCCCAATGCCGCCCCGCCTGGCTTTCGATACCACCCGCGGACGTTCGCGGCCACGGCGCGCGGCTTCGGCTCTTGGCCCCATGGGAAGGTAGCGCACGATGAATCCTGCGAAGTCGACAGCCTTTCGTTTCGGCATGATTCTCTCGGTCGTGGCCGGGCTCGGCGCCTGCGAGCTCGTCGCCTCGGTCGATCGGGAAAAGATCCCCGCTGACCAGGTCGGCACGGGCGGTACCGGCGGAGGTACGGACGCCGGCACTGGCGGCAACGCGGGCGCCGCTGGCAACGCGGGCGCCGCTGGCAACGCGGGCGCCGCTGGCAACGCGGGCGCCGCTGGCAACGCGGGAGCGGGCGGCAGCGCGGGCGCCGCAGGCAACGCGGGAGGGGGCGGCAGCGCGGGCGCCGCTGGCAACGCGGGAGCGGGCGGCAGCGCGGGCGCCGCTGGCAGCTGCGACGGCGGAACCTCCTGCAGCGTGGCCACCGACTGCCCAGACCCCGGCACCACGTGCGTGGTGGCCGACTGCACCGACGGCTGTTGCACCACGACCAATGCTGCGAAGGGGACGAGCTGTACCGACAATAGCGGCACGGTCTGCGACGGCGCCGGGATTTGCGTCCAGGAGCACTGCAACGATTCGATCCTCGACGCCGACGAAACCGACGTCGATTGTGGCGGCGCCTCCTGCGCTCCCTGCGGCGACAATCTCAAGTGCCTGGTCAATGGAGACTGCAAGAGCAAGATTTGCGGAACCGACAAGCTCTGCGCCGTTCCCGCGTGCGACGATCAGGTCAAGAACGGCAACGAAACCGATGTCGACTGCGGCGGCACCGGCTACGGGGGCGCGGCGGCCTGCCCGAAGTGCGCCGACGGCTTGGCGTGCACCGCCAATGCCGATTGCGAGAGCAACGCCTGCTACGGCGACCCGGGGACGTGCGTCTCGTGTAGCGACCAGAAGCAGGACGGCGAGGAGACCGACATCGACTGCGGCGGCGTGCTGTGCGACGCGGCAGGCAAGACGTGCGACCTGGGCAAGAAGTGCACGCTGCCGGCAGACTGCAAGAGCGGCTACTGCAACGGTAGCGGGTTGTGCGCGCTCCGGCCCAATGGGAACTTGTGCACGGCCAACGACCAGTGCCTCAGCGGCGCATGCGTGCCGAGCGCGGGCGGCACCGACAGCGTGTGCTGCCAGACCTCCTGCTCCGACGAAGGCGCGAGCACTTGCGGAACCACGGGCCAGTGCCTCGCCGACGGCAGCGCCTGCGCGAAGTATTCGTCGACGACCGTTTGCGCCGCCCAGAGCTGCAGCAACGCCGCGCTCACCGCGCAGCGCCTCTGCGACGGCAACGGAACCTGCGTCGCCGCCACGCCGACCGCCTGCGCTGGAGGGCTGATCTGCGCAGATGCAGCGTCGTGCAAGACGGCGTGCGGCTTGGATAGCGATTGCGTCGGAAGCGGCTTCTACTGCTCGACTCCGGGCGCAAGCGGCACGTGCGTGGCGAAGGAAGCGGGCGGAACGGCGTGCACCGCCAACAACGAGTGCGTCACCGGCGTGTGCGGAGCGACGGGCTCCGGTCACTGCTGCGCCGCGACGTGCACCACGACGGGTGCCTGCGGCGCAACCGACTGCGACACCACCGGCGCGTGCGCGTACCCGACCGGCAGTACCTCGTGCGGCGCGGCCTCGTGTACCAACGGCGTCTTCACCCCTGCCGGAACGTGCAATGGCGCGGGCAGCTGCACGCCGGGCACACCCATCTCCTGCCCCGGCGGATTGACGTGCGCCGACAGCGTCTCCTGCAAGACCTCGTGCTCGTTGGACACCGATTGCCAGTCCGCAACCGACCATTGCGACGGCGGCGTATGCGTGCCCGACCTCGCCCCCGGCGTGGCCTGCACGGGTAACAACCAGTGCACCAGCGGCGTGTGCGGCGTCAACGGCTCGGGCAACTGCTGCGCCGCGCCCTGCACCACCGGCGGAGTCTGCGGCGCCACCGGTTGCGACTCGACCGGCGCGTGTCAATACCCGTCGAATGCAACAACCTGCGGCGCCCCGGCGTGCAGCGGCAACATGCTCACCCCGGCGCCGCTTTGCGACAGCGCGGGCAGCTGCTCGGCGCCCGGCGCACCCGTGGCGTGCGCAAGCAATCTGATGTGCGCGAGCGCGACCGCATGCGCGACGGGCTGTGGAACCAACGATGCGGCCGGCGACGCCCTGTGCACGACCGGATTGTGGTGCGACGGTGTTTCGGGCGGCGCGTGCCAGGTTCCTCTCGGCGAGGGTGCGACCTGCACCCGCAACAGCCAATGCCTCGGCAACAACTGCAACGGTGGCGTGTGCGGACCCCGCCCCCGCATCATCTTCGTGTCCAGCACCAGCACGGCGCCGACCGGCGGCGTGGCGGCTGCCAACGCGCTTTGCCAGAACCTGGCCAACGCCGTCCCGAAGCTCGTCGGCAAGACGTTCAAGGCGTGGATTGCGGACTCGACCACCTCGCCGGCGACGTCGTTCACCAAGGATGGCTCCTTCGTCTTGATGGACGGAACCCAGATCGCCACGTCGTGGGCCGACCTCACGGACTGCACCATCGCGGCGCCCATTGGCCTCACGGAGAAGATGACGCCCTACTCGTACTACACGTGGACAGGAACGAATTGCGACGGCACGGTCTCCGTCCACAATGACACGTGCACCGACTGGACGGGGTCCGGGTCGGGAACCATCGGGCAAGCAGCCGAGACCGACTATCGCTGGGCGGGGCTATCGATGGGAGGAGCCGGCTCCGCGGGCATCTGCGGGTCGCTCAGCCTGGCGCTCTATTGCGTAGAGCAGTAAACGCGTGACGGGCCCCGACCGGCGATCGCGTCGGGGCCTGGCCGCAGCGCTCGGTCGCGCTCGTCCCACCGCACGCTCGCACTCCCGTTGACGCCTCAATCAGCGACGATCCCCACCGCCGGCTTGGCTATGCGCAGCTGTGCGCCCGACCGTCTCCGGTTCCCGAGCAAGAGGTCTGTCGTGCAGGCGTTCCCGCGCGGCGTTCAGGGACAGTGATTCGTCGGGTAGTCCTGGTACGTGCCCTGGAAGTCCGCGTTGCTCGACGTGCGCAGCGCTGAGCCGTTCGCGGTGAAGTAGAACTCCATGTCGGCTTCGTCGTACTGGCCGTCCGCGGTCTTCGTGTAGGGCTCCGTCGTGCAGTAGTTGGGCCGGAACGGGTCCAGGGTGCCCAGGTCGAGCGCGTAGCGGGCGTTATTCCCCACGTGGTCGAAGATAGGCACGTAAGCGGTCTGCCACGCTTGCCCCGAGCCGTATCGATAGTGCACTTGCACATCGACCTGACGCCACAGGTCCGGGTTGTTCCAGTCTGTCACGCCCTGCTGCCAGACCTCGAAGCACACGTTGCGGCGTGTCGCCTGCTGGCGCGTCCAGGTGTCGTAGATGAAACCGCCGTTCAGCGGCACTCCGTCGCACGCTCCGCCGCCGTCGCGGCCGATTGCGGCTACCGCATTACCCATCCACCCGACCGGAGGGCTGCTCGCGCCCGGCGCTGCCGCGCACACCGACGAATCCTCGCCGACGGCCAGGCCTGCGTCGCCGCTGATGACATAGGAGCCCATGGGGTCGGCGATGCGATTGTGATCGAACAGGCGGCCGCCTTCCGTCAGCTTCAAGTACGGAATCACCGGTACATGCGTGTTGCGAAGCGCCGTGCCGCTCATGCCCTCGGCCGGCATGCCTTCCCACACGTCGGCGATGAACCGCGTGAAGCCGCCGCTGCTGGTCTGTGCGACTGCCGCGACGGACTTCCAATCCTGGTTCGGCGGCTGGTAGAGCACCGCCGGCGTTGCTCCGTCGGCCAGCGCCAAGTCGGACACGTCGAGAACGGCACGCCAGACCCAGGTGCCGTTGTTGGTCACGTAGCCGCCCGTGTTGTTCGGAATCCGCGCCATGGACCGCAGCACGATTTCGCAGCCGCCATCGGCGGTGTCGCCGGAACCATCGACGCCGACCAGCGGCGCATTGGCGGCGACGGCGCCGGCCTCGTCCGTCGGGGAAGCGGTGCCCACGGTGCAAGCGGAGAGTAGGAGGGGCAACGCGACGAGAGCGAAGCGGGTACGAGCTGTCATGGCGTCCATCTCCAGGCCGGCGGGAGGCCGGCGTGAAAGTAACTCACCAGCGAGTGACGACAGTCTTTCTTACATGGTAGGATGGCGTGCGCAACAAGAAAAGCGTTCCCATGACGATTTCTTGTCGCCCGCCATGGCGATGCTTGGTCCGCGTAGCACGAATCTGGACCAGATGCGGTAGGGTCGGCGGCGTGAAGGTTGGTCAACCGGCAGCGCGCTGGGCACATAGGCTTGTGTGGACGCTCTCGCGCGTACAGCACGGTGGTGATGGTGCCCGCACGCGGGCTCGGATCGGTTGCACAACTTGCGCGTGTCGCTGCACAACCTGTGAGGGTGAGTGTCCGTCGCGCGCGTTGCCTGCGGGGAGAAGGTGAGCAGATCCCTGGGAAGCACATGCGATCGTTCCGCATCGCGCCTTGGTTCGACGCTTGCATATCGCGAGAGGCATGACGACCAGCCGCACGAAGCATGGAGCGATCACGCTGGCCCTTGCCGCATTGACGGCGGTGGGCTGCAGCGCAGCCGGCGGACAGGACCCCTTCAGTCCCGGCGAGCTTGCAGCACTCGACTCCGAGGCAGTCGTAGCGAACCCCGTGGCCGCCGGGTCCACGATGCGGGTGACCGCATCCGTCCTCAATCTTCGCTCAGGCGGAGGAACGTCGTACTCCGTCGTCGGTCTGGTCTATCTCGACGACGAGCTCCTGGTCGTGGAGAACAGTGGTCAGACCGGGTGGATCCACGTGCAGGCCCCGTCAGGCAAAACGGGATGGGCGTTCGGCAAGTATCTCAAGCTCGTCAGCACGGGCAGCACGGGTGGCTCGAGTGGCTCGGGTAGCGCGAGCGGAGCGACGTGCGACCCGGCTCGCGCCTTGGACGCGGTCGTGCTCTACGAGAAAGCCCTGCACGACAGCATCGCGTATGCCGAGGGGACGCGGAACTACTCGCACGACGGCTACGACGTGATGTTTGACTTCCACCTGATGTCGAGCTGCCAGTCGCACCCCAACCAGTGTATCGCCTACGGGAGCTCGTGCTCCACGGCAGCCGGACGCTACCAGTTTCTGACGACAACGTGGAACGGGGTGAAGGGCGCGCTGCAGCTGTCGTCGTTCGAGCCCGAGAACCAGGAGCGCGCGGGGCAATACCTCATCAACACGGTGCGCCATGTGACCGTGCCGCAAACGCGCGCGATGACTGCCGCGGAGTTCAGCAACGCGATGTCGAAGCTCTCCTACGAGTGGGCGTCGCTGCCGCCCGGACGCTATGGACAACCGACCAAGACTCAATCGCAGATGTGGGCCTTCTACACCGGCGCGGTGAGCAGCCTTGTTTCCGGCGGGTAGGGCTCGCCGGATGGGGCTGCCGTGCCCAACCGCGCTGCCAGCCGTGTTTCCAGGTACAGCTCCGCGATTCCGACGACGTCGAGTCGAAAGTGCATCATGAGCAACGGGACTCGATTGGCCTTCATCTTGGCAGGCGCGTTGGCAGCGGTCCTGGTCGGCGTCGTCGTTTGGCCGGGCTCCACACAGGACGCATCCCCCGAGCGCGCTTCCGTCAAGGCGACGGCGTCACACCTGGCCGAAGCACCCCGCGCCGTCGATACCGATGAATCTCCCGCGAGGAAGAAGCCAGCAGCAGTGGCTGTCACGAGACCGCCAGGCGCGCCGTCGGCAATCCCCACGGCGGGAGCTCCCCCCAGCAGCGGGACAACGGTCCCGGACGACGATCGATTCTCCGACAGGAGCATTCCCGCGTTGATGGCGCGGCTCTCGTCGGACGACCCCTACCTGGTGTTGGACTCGGCGGACGGGCTTCGCGCGCGCAAAGCGGTAGAAGCGATTCCGGCGCTTGCAGCGATCGACGTCGCGGCACAGCCCGACAGCGCGCGGGCGGTCATCCAGGCGCTGGGCGAGATTGCCGGGGCAGCCGACCCCGACAACCGGGGGATTGCCACCGATCGATTGCTGAGCTTGCTGGCGCAGGAGAAAGCGCGAAGAGCGCCCGACGCGCCGGGCAATGTGCTTCAGATCTACGAAGCGCTGGGGTACACCGCAGACCCGCGAGCGGCGGACGCGCTCGAGCGCGAGCTGTCCGATCCGACCGTACCCTTGGCGGCGCTCACCGTAGTTGCCGATGCCCTTGCCAGATTGCACCAGGCGTCGAGCATGCAACCGCTCGTTCAAGCCCGCGCCAGGGTTGCGGCGCTGACATTCGCAGACGCGTTCATGGCGGAGGTGCAGAAGGACGTGCTCAGCTCGCTGGACAAGGCGATTGCAGCGCTGTAGCGGGCGAGGGTGCCCCATCGCTCTGTCTCGATGTTACGGAGCCACCTGTTTGATGGCGAGAAGGTCCGGCTATTTGATGGCCGGCAGACCGCCCGTCGCCTTCGTGCGAGTGCCAGGGTTCTCGGGCGCGTCAAGGGTTCCCTCGCTCCGCTCGGCGCCAGGGGCGCCCTTGACACGCCCTGCGCGCCCTGGCGGCAAAGGTCTGCGGGCGACGGGCGGACGGATGCCTCCGGCGGGGGCTCAGGACCCCGGATGCGCCGAGCATCAATCAGCCGGATCGAGCGAGGCCCCGCAAGCATCAAATAGCGTGGACGGCGACATAAGGAAGACGTGCACGTTGGCGCGATCGATCGGAAGGGACGCCAGCAGCTGGTGCGCTACTGCTCTCGGCCCGCGGTCACCAGCGAGCGGCTGTCTATGCTGAAGATCGGCTGGATTAGTCGCACGCGCTGCACGCTATATTGCAATCCGGCAGCGCCTCGTTCTTCGACGGATACGCGGAGCACGCCTGTCCGGTGGCGGGGGGCGAGACCCAGCAGCTGCAGGAGCTCCAGCCCTCTCCGCTGCACGAATACGAGGCACCGCAGGATGACAGACAAGCAAACATCTCGTCGCGGCGGCCGTCGCACGCCGGCGCGGTCACCGACGCGCCGATGGAGCTCGGCACACCGCCGTCGGAGGTGACGCAGACGGCTGCATGCGTGGCCAGGCACGCCCAATACGCCGACGAGGTCTCTTCGCACCCCTTGGTCACGACTTCGTGGGCGCACATGATGGACGTGGTCCTGACGAGGTTGGGGACACCCTCGCAAGCCGTCCAAACGATGCTGCTCATCGCGGCGTCGCAGGGCGACGGCAGAGGCGGCAACGACGGCGAGTCTGGGTCGCTGTCGAGCCGGACCTTGCCCCCGCAGCCCGCGAGCAACGGGGTCACGCCGATCGCTATCGCGAGGAACCGAACGATCACCATGGGATCTCTTGGAAGCTGACAGTCTGCGCCAGAGCGGGCGAGTTGGCAGCTCTGGCCGGAGGCCCGTGCGGCTCCGACGCTGCAACCGACCGGGCTGGGGCCCAGATGTGCTAATGGCGAGTCCAGATATCGCGGCACCAGACCGCCGTGGCCCAGGCCATGCACACGAGGGCTTGACGTCCTCGAGCTCGCCGTGGCCAACTCCACTCTAACGTCTAACGACTTGTCTGCTCGCGGGCGCCTTCCACGTCGAGCGCCGGCTGGCGAGACTCCGCCTCGCCCCCATCGCTTCGATCCCCACGGTCGACACTCCCGCCAAGAAGGCGCTGGTACACGTCGACCACCTTGTCCACACTCTGACTGAAGTCGAGGGAACGCACGAACTGCCGCGCTGCCCTCCCCGCGCCAGCCAGCTGCGCCGGACGATCGAGCAAAGCGTCCAGCTTCGCCGTGAGGGCAGCCACATCACCCGCCGGGAACCGAAAGCGCGCGTCCATCGCAAACTGGGCGGCCGCGCTCTCAGGACCGTCCGCGACGAGCGCCGGAACGGCCAGGCTCATGGCTTCGAGCACGGCAATGCCTTCCAGCTCGACCTCGCTGCAATGCACGAACAAGTCGGCACTGGCCAGCTGCGAGAGCAACACATCTCTGGGAAGGAATCCGACCGCGGCGCCGTTGGGCAGCTTGGCGGCGAGCTCACGCAGCGTCTGTTCACGCGGCCCCATGCCGGCGATGATCAGGCGGATCCGCTCGTTGTGCCGCGAGCGGCGCACCGCCTCGATGAGCAGGTCCTGACGCTTCTCCGCAGCCAGACGGCCGACCGCCATGATGGTGAAGGTGGGATCGCGGCGCGCTCGCAGCGCCAGGGGCTGGTCGCGCGCGTCGGGCG
>JAJZQG010000057.1 GCA_021847645.1 Myxococcales bacterium | reverse complement strand
GTGACCGTGACCGTGACCGTGACCGTGACCGTGACCGTGACCGTGACCGTGACCGTGACCGTGACCGTGACCGTGACCGTGACCGTCGCCAGAACTGCTAACAGCTATGAGGGGGCACCCACTCTCCCACCAACCCCGCCTCCACCAACCCCAGCCACCGTGGGGCTCGGCAGCGACGCGCTCGCCGCGCGCGCGCTCGCCTCCTGCTCCTCGGCCAAAGCCTCGTCCGAGACACCGTGCGCTTCCGGATCGCCGTCCAACTCCAGTTTGCGTTGCACCGGCGCCGCCACCGGCCCGCCCTTCGGAACTCGAGGTCGAGATGCGCGTCGATGGCGGCAAGGTCGGGCGACTTGCCGACGTTGCACTCAGCCTGGGTGAGCTCCGCCTTGCGCCTCATCCGACCCACCTCGCACTCGAGCGCCAGCACCTTCGCCTCCCAGGCGCCGAGCTTGACCTGGTGCAGCGCAAGGATGTGCGGCCTCACGACGTGCAGCAGATCCTCGATCTACGCGTACGCGCGCGCCAGCTCGTCGCGCAGCGCGACGTTCTCCGCCATCAGGCGGGCAACGCCGGGATGCAGCGTCAACGGTGCGTCAGCCACGGGAGCAGAGTGCATCAACGCGACCGGCTCTCGCAGGACCTGCGCGAGGTCTACCCGGACAGGAAGGGCTTCTCGTCGCGGAACGTGCTGTTAATGCGAAGTTTCGCCGCGGGCTGCCCCGACGCCAGGCTGGTGAAACAGCTTGTTTCACAATCGCCCAGGGGCCGCATCGAGGAGGTTCGTTTGAGATCACAATTTGTGACCTCAAGATCGGTCCCGTTGCCTCCCGAATCCGATCCGCCGCTTCGCCGGGACCGTCGGCGACATGAGCTGGCGGATGGCGTCGAACACGACCTTGAACTGCGCGTCGTACTTCTTCTCGAGGCGCGCGAGCTTCGCTGCCAGCTCGGCGTTCGAAGCCAGCATCGCGCGGAGCTGCACGAACGTGCGCATGATGGCGATGTTGACCTCGATGGCGCGCTCGGTGTTGAGCACGCTCGACAGCATCGCCACGACCTGTTCGGTGAACGCGTAGGGCGGGTACCGGCGGCCGCCCCAGGCACTTGAGGTCACAGATTGTGACCTCAAGTTGGCGAACTCCTGGTCTGTGAGCTGGAACATGAAGTCAGCGGGGAAACGGCCGATGTTGCGTTTGACGGCCTGGATCAGGACCTTCGTCTGGACGCCGTACAGGGAGGCAAGATCCTGGTCGAGCATCACCTTGTGCCCGCGGACGATCAGGATCGCCTGCGTGATCCGTTCGGCCGGGACGATGGAACTCGAAGGCGCGGTCATCGCCATCCCGTCTACACCGTCCGTCCGGTGGCCGGAAGAGCCCGGTAGATGCAGCCCCGCATCACGCCGCCCTCCCCAGCTCCACCCGGAACTCCCGTCAGGCCCCGTGGTACAGCGTCTGGACCGCCCCCGCGCAACCAAAGACGCCCCGTTCACCGGGGCGTTCGTCGTTTGTGGCCGGGCGGCTTGACGGCGCACGTTGGGGGAACGCGTTCGCAACGTGCCGCTCGCCCATCGGCAGCCGATGGAACGGAGCCGGCAGCCGATGGAACGGAGCCGGCAGCCGATGGAACGGAGCCGGCAGCCGATGGAACGGAGCCGGGGCCCTGTCGCGAGGACGCTACTGCACGTCGGTCAGCCGAAGCTCCCCATCCTCATTTCCGAAGTACCAACGCCCGAGCTTGCCGTTCGGATGACGCACGACCACGTAGTGGTCGGTGGTCCCCTCGACCTTCATTCTGCACAGATGCCCGTGCGTGCCTTTGGCGACGTCATCCTCCCATTCATCCAGAAGGTGTCGCACCTGAGCTTGCGCCTCGTTCTCCATCTGTTGAGGCGGCAGGACCGAGGCCGCGGGCGAGCTGCGCCGCCTTGCTGTGCTCACCATCCTGCCGGTCACATTGGCGGTGAGCCTGGGACGATTGACGCGTCCGAAGTAGGAGCGCGCATCGCCCCTGCAGGCATCCCGCCGCATGAGCTCGACCTCGCGTTCTGCCGGGTTGCCACGGGAGCAGGCAGCCAGGAGTGCGCACGCGACCAGCAAGTGGGGAAGGGGGCGGAGCGTCATGGCGACACTGGCCAATACCTCGGCGTGACGGGAATGGGCAAAGAACGAGGCTGACACGCGCGCGATGCGCGCCGCCTCGCACCTTCGGACCGCGTCTTGGTTCGTCGTCACGTCCGTCGCATGGCACCTGCCTGTTCGCCGTTGGCGGCAGGTCAACGTGAACCGGCTTTCGCAAGCCCATTGCGGGCTGGCGCGCCGCGCGCTCCGGCACCATGCTAGCGCCCTCGTGACCTTCATACCCGGAATCACCTCGTCGGCGACGCATGGCCGTCTGTTCGTGCTCAGCGGGCAGTCCCTGTGCGTGGTGCAGGATGGCCGAAACGGCGCACGGATCCCGAACGGTCCGGTTCCCGACCAGGCTCTGTACCTGGGCGAGCTCGAAGGCGCGCCCTGCTTCGCATGGCGGCTGGACGACGCGGAATGTGGTCCCCCAGGGACCCACCCGGTTGCGCTGCGCCAGCTGTTCGGCGCGGTGTCCGATGAGGACTTCGGCATCGCGGGGCGCGCGCTTGCGCTCACGGCTTGGGATCGCGACCATCGATTCTGCGGGCGGTGCGGCGCACAGACCGAGCGCTCGCGGCTCGAGCGGGTGAGGACCTGCACGCGCTGCGGTCATGGCGCGTATCCCCGCCTCTCGCCGGCCATCATCGTCCTTGTCGAACGCGATGGTCGCGCGCTGCTCGCCCGCGGCGTGCGTTTTCCTCCACCGTTCTTCAGCACGCTCGCCGGCTTCGTGGAAGTGGGCGAGTCGCTCGAAGACGCCGTCGTGCGGGAGGTCAAGGAAGAGGCAGGGATTGCCGTGGCGGACATCCAGTACTTCGGCAGTCAGCCCTGGCCGCTCGGCGAGTCGCTCATGGTCGGCTTCACGGCGCGCTGGGCAGGGGGCGAGATCGTCTGCGAGCCGTCCGAGATCGCGGAAGCGGGCTGGTTTGCGCCGGACGCCCTGCCGCGGGTGCCGCCGCCCAAGCTGAGCATCGCGCGCGCGCTCATCGACGACTTCGTGCGTCGCCGCGCGAGCGGTCCGAGCGGCGAGCTCGGCTGATTGTCATTCAGCGGGGACCGAGAACCCGCCACACGCGGTCGACCTGGCCCTTCGTCGCCACGAACTGCGCAGGGAGCCTGCCGTCTGGTATCCTGCCCACGGAGATCGCCCATGAGACAGTTGCTGCCAGCCATGTTCGCCGCGTTCGCCCTCGCAGCAGGTTGCGCGGGGCCCGTCGCTTTGCGCGCGGATGCCAAGTCGATTCCTGTCGTGCACGAGTCCGACAAACCGCTTCACTGCAAGGTGATCGCCGAGATCGCGGGCAGGGGCCGAGGCAAGGACCAGGCCGCGGCCAATCAGAACGCGATGAACGAATTCCGCAATTCGGCCGCCGATCACAAGGCGACGCACGCGTTGATCGAGTCAGAGACAGGCGGGCCGGTGGGCACGACCGACTCGATGCAGGCGTTCGTGGGCGGCAAGGCGCTTCAGTGCACCGACGGCGCGGGTGCCGACCCGTTTGCTGAAGCCCCTGCCGACGCGGGGGCTGCGGAGGCGCAGGCTCCGACGCCCTCCGAGTAGCGCGGCAGGCTCGGTGGTCCACGCGGTGTCACGCCCCGGCCAAGCTGGCTGGGAGGCGGTCGCCTTCGCTCGGTTTCCGTTCTCGCTAGGCGCATTCTTCATAAAAGAAGGTGACACGGAACAAACTCTTGCCGTTGTCGCGGGCTGGGCTACGCTGGGTCGTTGATAGCTCGGCCGAAGATTCAGGAAAGCAGACCGCCTCTCTCATCACTGTCTTCTGCCCGCGCCCGAGAACGTCATGGACTCGCTCTCCCCTTCCTCGCGTCTTCCTACATCGCCACGGGCCGGCGACGGCACGGGGCTCGGCCAGCTCGAATGGCACGGCGACAAGTGGCACGGCACGGTGGAACACCAGGGGCACCCCGTCGCGCTGACGATTGCCGGGCCGGCTACCGGTCCCGATGCGCGGCTGGCGCGAGCGGCCGAGACGGCTCTGCTGAACCTGCACGCGATTGTCGAGGAGGCCGTCGCGCTGCTCGGGCACGACCACCCGCACCTGGTTGAACCAGGCTGCTCCGGAACACTTCGGCTGGCGTGCATCACCTTCCCGCGCGTCGAGAGTCCCGACGAGTTCTGGCTGGATCTGGAGGTGCCGAGCGATCGCGACGGCATCTGGAGAGTGGAGTTCGGCCCGGTGCCGGGATGACCCGAGGCGCCGTGCGGGGGCGAGAGGCGTCGCGTAGCACGACGGGCTGGGCGGGGGCTGGGCGAGCACTGGGCTGACCCGCTGGGGGATGCGGAGTGTTCGGCGCCGTCGCCGGTCCTGACCGTGTCCGGAAACCTTCCGGTCGTGATGCGGTCTCAAAGCCCGACGGCCCGGTGCTGTCTTACTCATCGATCGCTACGAGGACGCCTACCATGACATCATCTCGCTTCGGGCAAGCGGCTGTCACACTTGTGTTTGCGGGCCTTGCGGGCTGTGTTCCGAGCGCCGGGCCCATGCGAGCATCGGCTGCGCCCCCGGCGGCCGCCACGCCGTCGCCCAAGGCCGCGGCAACGCCCGTGGCGAGGGTGGCGCCTCCATCCCCGCCGCGGCCCGCGCCTCCCGTGGTGACGGTGGCCATGGCGGGCGAGCCGGCAGCCAACACCCTGGCCGAGGCGAGGCTGGTGTCGATGTCCTGCGACGACTACCAGGCGATCGCGCGCAGGCAGGTGGACGCGCTGGTGCGGCAGATGCGGGCCGACGTGGACGAGTCCTATCGCAGCTGGGTGGAGTCGCAGCCGGGCTGTTGGGAGGAAGATCGCTGGCGCAACAGGCCGCCGCCGAACGTGCGGATGGGCGCGGTGGGCGAGGCGTACGGTGCGGGCGGGCTGGGACTGAGCGGCATAGGCGAAGGCGGCGGTGGAAGAGGCGAGGGGATCGGCCTCGGCTCGATCGGCACGATCGGCCATGGCGCCGGCACCGGCGCGGGCTCCTCCGCACGGCAGCCCGCGAAAGCCACCGCAGCGTCGGGCACGAACAATCAAGTAGCGGGCGTCGACGAGGCCGACATCGTCAAGACCGACGGCCGCTACGTGTATCTGGGAATGAACGGCGCGCTGCGGATCGTCGAGGCGATGAATCCGCGCGTGGTGTCGATCACCAAGGTGCCTGGCGCGGTACGCGAGATCTTCGTGCAGGGCGATCGCGCGGTGGTGTACGCGGCGAGCGTGGCGCCGCGCAACCGTTGCACCTACGGCTACGACTGCCAGTTCTCCGGCGACGGGAGCTCGACGAGCGTGCTGATTTTCGACATTGCGGATCGGGCGGCGCCGAAGCTCAGCCGGCAGATCGATCTATCGGGGTCGCTGATGGCTGCGCGGAGAATCGGCGATACGGTGCACACGGTCGTGGCGGACAACGACGCGCCCAAGCCGCAGTACGAGACGTGGCCGCCGGGGCTGGAGACGTGCGGCACGCCGGAGGCGGTCGTGAGGGCGAAGTTCGCGAGGCTCAAGCTCGACAACGAGCGAAAGCTGCGGCAACAGAGCGCCTGGCTGCCGGCCATCCGGGACAAGGGCGTGAGCAAGCCGCTGTGCGAGGGCCTGCTGCGGACGTCGTTCACCGACGGCGCGGCGTTCACGACGGTCGTTTCGTTCGACATGCGCGACGACGCCCAGCCCGCCACGACGGCGACGATCCAGAGCCGTCCGGGAGCGGTCTTCGCGTCGGCGGACGCGCTGTACCTGTCGGTGGTGCACCAGCGGCAGAGCAGGGCGGGCCGATGGTACTCGTTCTACAGCCAGGTGAACGAGGCCAGCGAGGTCCACAAGTTCCGTATCGGCGCCAGCCCGAAGGAGACGCGCTACGTGGGCAGCGGCGTGGTGCCCGGGCACGTGCTCAACCAGTTCGCGATGGACGAGTGGTACGGCTATCTGCGTGTTGCGACCACGCGCGGCAGGGTGCCCGACCCGAATGTGGAGAGCGCCGTGTCGGTCTTGGCGGAGAGCGGGAACGGCAACCTGGTGCGGGTCGGCGCGGTGGATAACATTGCACGCGGGGAGGACATCCGCGCCGTCCGGTTCGACGGTGACCGGGGCTATGTAGTGACCTTCAAGAAGACCGACCCGCTGTTCGTGATTGACCTGTACGAGCCGTCTCGGCCGTCGATCCTGGGCGAGCTGAAGATCCCCGGATTCTCCACCTACATGCACAGGATCGATCCGGACCACCTGCTGTCGATCGGGTTCGACGCGAACGACCACGGGGATTTTGCGTACTTCGACGGGGTGATCCTGCAGCTGTTCGACGTGCGCAACCCGACCGAGCCCAAGCTGCTGCACAGGGAGAAGATCGGCACACGGGGCTCGAGCTCGGAGGCGGCGACGGACCATCTGGCATTCAACTACTTTGCGGACAGGGGGCTGCTAGCGATTCCGATGACGATCTGCGAGGGAGGCGGGGACGGCACCTACGGCGACACGTTGGCGTTCTCGGGATTGCTGGTCTACGACGTGAACGTCGAGCGGGGATTCACCCGGCTGGGCGGCGTGGACCACGGGACCAAGGGCGCGAGCTGCTCGACGTGGTGGTCGAACGCGAACTCGGCGGTGAAGCGCAGCGTGTTCCTGGACGATCTGGTGTACTCGATCGCGACCGACCGGGTGAAGGTGCAGCGCCTGGGGCATCTCGGTGAGGACGTGGCGGACATCGCGCTGATGCCTTGAGGGGAGGGAAACGCGCCGCCCGTTGCACCGTCCGCATACGCCGCGAGACGGCTTTCGCCGCACCTCATGGCCGATACCCACGCCGAGCTCCGGGACAAGATCAAGCGCGCCCTCGCCGACGCGCGTAGCGACCAGATCCTGCTCGAGCGTCTGTCGGAGCTCGCCAAGGACTGGCGTTTCGCCGGCAGGCTCGCGTGGCGCTCGATGCTCGACCCGGAGCAGGCATCGCGGCTGGCCGGTCAATCGGCTGCAGTCGATTCGGCCGCAGGGGCGCGAAAGATCCGGCCCCAGAGCGGGTAGCTGAACCCGATGAACACGAGGAACGTGCCCAGCATGCGCGCGAGCGGGTAGGGGACGGGCGTCAAGCTCACCAGAACCTGGAAGACGATGCCGTTGAGCGTGAGGGTGCCGGCCTCGGTGGCGACGAAGGCCACGAGCTGTTTGGAAACGGAGCCCGAAGTGGTGCGAAAGACCACGTGACGGCACCCGATGAACTGGACGGCGGCGCCGGCGATCAGGGCGGGAACGTTGGCCTGCGCGGGTGTGAGACGGAAGCCCTCGACCAGGATGGCCAGGACGGCCATGTCGAGCACGGTGGCGGCGATGCCGACGGCACTGCCTCGCAGGAAGCGGAGCACGGCGTCACGGATGGGATGGCGCTGCATGGGATGGGACGAAGCAAGGGACGCGCCGCCGGCGAGGAGCCCGGCGGCGGCGGAGAAACGACGGGGAAATGCGGGTCGGCCAAGGTGCCGCCAAAGCACGGTGCGCAGGGCGCTTCGCGCTCGAGGCGACCTGTCGACGCACCTGGTGGCGTTGGCGTGTCCGCCCGCATGCGGTACGCTCGAGCATCTCCAGGCGGACGCGGATCAACGATGAACTCAAGGCGGGTCGACGGACGGCGACGAATGGCTGGGGCTCTCACGGTCGCTTGCGTCGCGTGCGTCGGGGCATGCGGAACGGCGGACGACCGCGGCCCTGAGCTCGGGGGATTGGCGGACGGTTCGGTTGCGCAGGACGCCGTCGCAGAGCCCGACACCGGGACACCGGCCGATGCTGGCCTCGAGTCGGATGCCGCGACGGAATCCGGGCAACAGGTCGTGGTGCCGGAAACGCACGGAGCCGTCCAGCTGCCGTTCTCGGTCGACGCATCGGGGGACGGCGTCGCGCGCGTCAAGCAAATCGACATCGCGGCGAACCGGGGCGGATACCTGTTCAACGACGCGCAGCACGTCGCCTTCGCGTATCAGACGCACTCGTGGGGCGCGGCGGGCTACGACTTGTACGACGTGGTGTCGCTCGCGAAGGACGGCTCGGACTTCGCCGTGAGCTACCTGTATTGCCAGACGGGCTCGCTTCCGTTCGTCTATTCGGAGAGTTTCTCCGAGGCCATGGCGGTGGAGAACGCGAGCGGCACGTGCGTGGGCGCCGCGCAAGCGACATCGACGCAGGTCGATCTGCCCGCGCTCACGGCGCGGCCCACGTTCCTGCAAACCGGCATCACGGTGTCCGCCGACGGGCTGACCCTGGGCCAGGCGGACGGGCAGGTGACGCTCGATGGAAAGGGCTACGATCTGGTTCCTTTCAACACGGTAGACTGCTCGACCTGTCCAGGGGGGCCGTGGCTCGAACTGCACTCCATGCTTCTTGGGGATGCCGAAGCCTGCTTCGGAATCGTGTATCTGTTCCCGAACGCACCCACCACGATCCAGCTCGGATACGTGGTGTGTCTGCCGGGACTTGAGCAGACCTCGACGACGTTCACCGGGTCGTGGTCCGGCGCATTGAAGTCGTCGCTGCGTCGCAAGGTGCTCTTCCGCCCGCGCCCCCCGTTTCCTGTCTCGGGGCCTTGAACCGTGCGCGGCGGAGTGGCAACCATGATCACGGCAGATCATCGAAAGGACCCATGAACGAGCGCACGGATGGCAGGAGCGGACACCGCTGGCGGATGATTGGCAGCTCGAAGGCTCTGCTGTTGCTGGGCTTGTCGGCTTGGCTCGTGGCACCGGGCGTAGCTGCCGGCTCGCGGATGGGCACGGCTGCCATTCCGTTGCAAGAGCCTTCTCCGCCGCCCTCTGCGCAACCACCTGCCGCGCCGGACGAGCCTTCGCCGCCACCCGATCAACCGGCTCCGCCGCCGGACGAACCCGCGCCGCCACCCGATCAACCGGCTCCGCCGCCGTCTGCCGGGCCACCTTCTTCGCCCGATCAACCGCCTGCGCCTCCGGCTCAGGCGCCGTCGGCAACCCCCCCCGCGCCGCCTGCGGCCGCGCCCAGTCCACTTACGCCCGCGTCGCCTGCTGCGCCGCCGGCAACGGTCCCTCCCGCGCCGCCCGACGAACCGCCGCCGCATTCCGCGCCGCACCGGTCCGCGTCGCCCGCCGAGACTTCTCCGTCGCCCACCCCATGGAACGAAGCTTCGACGCATTCCGCTGCTCCGCCGTCCACGGCCCCTGCCGCGCCGCCAGGCAAGAAGCCCGCTGAAAAAGACGATGACACCAACGGCATCTTTGGGCCCTTGCGGCTCGGCCCCTATGTGGGGACGGGTCTGCCGAACGTGATCAACTTCGGCGGAACGGCGAAGTTCTTCGACTACCTCGGATTCGGGCTCAACCTCGGCATGATCCCCGACATCAAGATCTCGTACTACGGCGAGGCCAAGCTCAAGTATCGCGAATACGACGCGTACGGGCGGCTGTACCTGTTCGGCGGCGGGTTCTTCATCGGTGCGGGTGTGGGTTACCACAGCGCCGAGGGCACGTTCGTCAACACGGTTTCCACGCCGCTGCCCGGCCTGAGCTCGTATGACATCACCAGCCACGGCTCGGTCAAGGCCATGATCCTCACTCCGCAGCTCGGCTGGTTCTCGATTTTTGGTTCGGGCTTCGCGCTGGGCATCGACGTGGGCGGCCAGATTCCGATCGCGCCCAGCCAGATCAGCTATCAGACCGACATCCCGCCGAATCTTCCGGCGGGCATTCCTCCGGAGGTGTTGGCTGCCGCGCAGCAGGTGGTCGACCAGAGCAATCAGAAGGTCATCGACACGCTCGAGAAGATCGGCAAGACCCCGCTTCCCGTCTTCAACTTGAGGCTCGGCTACATGTTCTGACGGCGCGGGTCCGCCCGTGCGCCCTGGTCGTGCCCGAGCATCGGCCGGCTGGTAGGATGGTCGCATGCCGCAACCACCGACCGAGCCCCGAGCCAAGCGCCAGCTGTTCGTCGCCGCCGCCGGCGTGACCGTGGTGATGGCGATCGTCGCGGTGTGGATCGCTGTCCATCATGTGCCGTGGCTCGGGCCGAGACTCCACGACATCGGAGTCGCGATCTTCGGTCGCACGGCCATGGGCTGGGCCGAACGGGCTGCCTATACGGCCGACGACGGCTGGAACAAGCTTTGGGGCATCCAGGAGCGCCCCGAGGCGTACTGGAATCTGCCCGTGTCGAGCGCGTCCGCCAACGCTTCCGGCGCGGCGACGCCGCCTTCCCGATCGTTCCCCCACAGTCCGGGACCGATGGTCCATACGCCCTTCTCCAAGGACGACGGCATGTGGTTCCCGATCGTCGAGTCCTCCGACGGTCCTCTGGTGTTTCGGCTCGTGCTCCACCCGGACGGCGATCGTGCGGAATCCGTCGTGAAGGTCGTCGCCTTCGATCTGAAGCGATGCGAGCTGAAGCTGGCGCCGGGCAAGGCGCTGGACAAGAAGGCCGGAGGGATTGCGCAAGAGCAGAGCTCGAAGGTCATCGCGCTTCTGTTGGCAGGCCAGCGAGCTTCGCGCGCAGGCTTCGGAGTTGCCGCTGACGGAAAGGTGCTTCGTCGCCCGAAGCCGGGCGCGTGCGTGATTCGGCGCGGCGCTGATGCAGCCTTGCAGGTAGGGTATTGGCCCGTGCCAGCCGCGGCGCCTCAGCCCGGTGACTGGTGGATGCAGACCCCCTCGTGCACGCTCGAGAGTGGCGAGCTGCGGCCGGGGATCGCGGAGGGCGCGCCGTTCCAGGGGCGCCGTCTGCTGGTCGGCGTGTCGAGGGACGGAAACGAGCTGCTGGCTGGCGTGGCCGAGGCGGTCAGCGAGGCCACGGCGGCGCGCGCGATGCGACACGGGGGAGCGTGGAGCGCCGCCATGATGGACTCGGGCGACGGTCTGGCGAACGTGGTTTCGTTCGACCCGAGCGCGGCGGGCGGGCAACGGACGGGCAAGGCTCTGTGGGAGGACGCGGCGCTCGCGGGCCAGAGCGTGGGGACCGCGCCGATCGACGCGACATCCCTGTACGTGGTGCGAACCGGGAGCTAGCGGGCACGCCGCAGGACCTTCGGGCCGCGGAACGCCGTCGCGGGGCCCACGAACCGGCGACGTCCCGATGGATTCCCAAGACCGGAAAGGACCATTGGACGTGCAGCGCTAGAGCACCGATTCCTTCGCCTCGGAGGTAGCCGCAGATTGCGCAGAACATCGCAGAAGTAGAGGGTTCTTGCCGGGGCGATCGCATGGGAATGCTGCGACGATCTCCAAAGACTGCGCGCATCTGACGCAAGGGCCTGACCGTATTTCTGCGGCCTTGGGCGCTATCTGCGCCTGCCCTCCGCCACGCCCAGGACGCCGAAGGAATCGGTGCGCTAGGTGGCCAGCAGATGCATGCGAACGGCCTGCAAGTCGTTGAGGAACTCGGCGGCGCTCTGGTAGCGGCGGTTCGGATCCTTCTGCAGCGCTTTGTCCACGATCTTCTGCAGCTCCGGGGGGGTGGCGGGACGCAGATCGCTCACGGGCCGCTGGGGCGTGGAGGTAATCTTGGCGAGAAGCCCGGGATAGGTCGGTGATGCGAAGGGCTTGCGGCCCGTGACCGTCTCGAACAACACCACGCCCACGGCGAACAGATCGGAGCGTGCGTCGAGCTGGCGGCTGCCCATGGCCTGTTCAGGCGACAGGTACGACGGCGTACCCATGACGACGCCCGTGCCGGTCGTCTGCGTGGTGTCCTCGCCGGTCATCATCATGGGGACGAGATCCTTGGACACGCCAAAGTCCAGCAGCTTGACCATCTGCCGGCCGTCGGCCCGGTTGTGCAGGAAGATGTTGTCGGGCTTGATGTCGCGGTGGAGCACCCCGCTGCGGTGGGCGGCGCGCAACCCCGCAAGCAGCTGCATCACGATCTCCACGGCGTCGAGGAACGGCAGCGCGCCCTCGCGCTCGATGCGCGCGAACAGCGGCTCGCCGTCGAGCAGCTCCATGACGTAGTAGGGCCTGCGGTTCTCGAGCGTGCCAAAGTGGTAGATGCGGCAGATGTTGGGGTGGTTCAGGGCCGCGGTGATGCGCGCTTCGCGGAAGAACCTGCGCATCGAGTCCTCGTTGTCGACCATGTTGGCCGGGAGCACCTTGACCGCCACGGGACGCTGATTGTGAATCTCGATACCCGCGTAAACCTCTCCCATACCGCCGGTCCCCATCGATGCCTCGATGAGATATGTGTTGTCGAGCACCGTGCCTGGCGCGATCTTGCGGACCGCGCTGGGCGGCGGAATCACCGACGAACCGGTGGGCGTAAGGCTCGAGGCCGGCGGGGAGCTGGGCGGCATCGAGGAGCCGGTGGGGGGAAAGCTGCTGGAAAACTTGGGGACGCCGGTAGTCGGCGGTGGGCTCGAACTCGACGCTTTCGGTCTCTCAATCAGCTTGCCGGTCGTCGGGCACACGCCCGCAGCCAAAGGGTGGGGGAGGTTGCAGTGCGGGCAGCGGACGAAGACCTGACTCATGGCGGCGGTGGGCGAGCGACGTAACTCTGGGTCAGTTTCAGCCCGGTGGCAAGAGGAATAACCATGGTGAAAATACCCAAGAAAAAGTGCAGTTCGCGCCTCTCGCCTTGCCCCCGCAGGCTTGACCGGCGCGCCCGAGAGCGTAGTGTGACGCGCATGAAGCATGGACGATTCCTTGGGGTGGTGCTCTTCGCAGGCGTCGCGAGTGCCGTGGGCTTCGCGTGCTCGTCGAGCAACAGTGGTTCCCAATACAGCAGTGCGCCCGGGGTGGGCGGCTCCGGAGGAGGGGGCGGGTCGGGCGGTGCAGATGGCTCGGCCGCCGGTTTTGGCAACTCTGGCGGCACCGGAGGTGGCACGATCCTGGGCGACGCTGCGCTGAATCCCGATGCCCAGCAGTTCGATCCCGATGCCTATTGGGCAAACGATCCACCGCCGCAGCAGTGCCTGGACTCGGGGATGTCCTATCCGACGCCCGGCGGAACCCCGGATTGCCCGGACGACAAGAACCGGGAGGGATGCACGTGTCCGGCCGTGGGCCAGACGGCTGCGTGCTGGCCCGGATTCCGCAAGAACCGCAACCGCGGAATCTGCCACGACGGCCAGACCACCTGCACGGCCGTCGGCGAGAACCAGGGCCAGTGGGGACCCTGCGTGGGATACCAGCTGCCCACGGGCACCAGCGGCGCTTCGGCATGCACCTGCTTTTCCGCGGGACAGTGGAAGCTCGACAACCTGTCGCCGTGCTTCGTCGACACGGGTGGCGGATTGGGTTCCGGCGGCGCCGTCTCCACCATTCTCAACGGCACCTCCGTCGAGTGCCCGCCCATGAGCGGCTCGACCATCACCAAGCCGTCGCAGCCCTGGACGCCGGACACCTTGAAGGTGGACTGCGCAGGCCATTTCAAGCTGTGCTACACGCTCAAGGCCGGCGACTACAAGAACCCCCAGCCCACCGACTGCACGCTCGTGAGCGTATGCACCGAAGGCGACTATCCCACTGCCAACCAGGTCACCACGCTGCCGCCGCTCGACTCCTGGCTTGCCGACACCCCGGCCCAGATCCAGTGCGCCCAGCAGTTCGCCAACTCCGGCGGCTATGGCGAAATGTCCGTGGTGGGCCTGACCGTCGAGTGCGACGAGATCGACGATGGCAGCGGCGCCGCGAAAGTGTTCAATCGCGTAGGCTACTGCCCGCTGTCGTGCAACACCAATCCCAACGATCCTGTTTGCCAGAACTGCCAGTCGGGCGGCTCCGGCTCGTTCTGACCCGGTCTTCAGGGCTCCCCTCTCCCATACGCTCGGCAACGGTCCAATCCTGGCCGTAGCTGTTGCCCTTGCCGGGGACGTTGACGACTTCGAGTTTCGAGGACGCGCGAGAACCCGGCGCCCGCCGCGCGAGAACCCGGCAACGGTGCAGACGTCGACGAGGATAACCCCGATTCCCGGGGCTTGGTCCGGGGATGGTGCGCTGATGTCAGGATCGAGAAGGAATCGCCCGTACGCTTACGGGCACTGCGAGCCGCAATTCTGGGTCAAGCAGCCGTTCTGTCCGTCGAGCGTTCGGAAGTCCGTAATGCCGTTCCAATGCCCTTGCACGCAGCCGTACACGCACTGCTGATCATTCGGGGCGCAGGACTGCACGCAATCGAAGATGGCAGCGCAATCCGCATTGTCAGCGCACGTCTGGCACTCGGACAAGCAGTTGTTCGACATGCACGCATCGCAGGTATTGCTGCCCGTCGACAACGCGCAGGCCCCCGTGCTGCCCCCCGACCCGCCACTGCCTGCCGTGCCGCCCCCGCCACCGCATTGATCATAGCAGTTTGCCTGGGCACAGCCGTTCGGGCCCAGGAAAGCCAGAAGCTGGTCGAGCGCCCCGGGATTCTGGCTCACACACTGCTGCTGGCACTGCTGGCTGCCAGACGGACAGTTCGTGATGCAGTTCAGAAGGTCGTAGCACGCCGGATCGTTCAGGCACGTCGAGCACTCCGTACCGCAGCTGGTGCTCAAGCACGAATCGCAGGTTGGGTCGCCCGTCAGCGCGCACGTGTTCGGTGCGCCGCCCGAGCCACCGGTCACGCCGCCCCCGGCCCCGCCGGTCGGCACACCGCCGGCGCCCCCGGTCACCGCTCCGCCGTCGCCGCCCACGCCGCCCCCGGCCCCGCCGGTCACCGCTCCACCCGCGCCGCCGACCACACCGCCACCCGCGCCGCCGACCACACCGCCACCCGCGCCGCCGACCACACCGCCACCCGCGCCGCCGACCAGAGCGCCGCCACTACCACCCGTCACCGTGCCGCCGTCCGCCAGGGGATTGTCGACCGGCAACTCCGTGGCCGACCCCGAACAGGCCATCATCGCTCCTGCCACACCCAGCCCGAGAAGACCAACCCACTGATGTGTTCTCATCACAAGCTCCTTGCACGTACGTCAGGGCCACCGGCCACGCCACAACCTACGGTGGAATCGAGGACGCGTCAACGTGGCGCGTCGTCGCGCCGGAGCGATTGCGTATAGCGACACAGGACTGTTCCAGAGTTTGTGTCGTTGTGGTTCGGGGACGTGGCGGCCGCGGGGCGCTGGCCGCGCCTTGTCATTGAAGCGCGTCCCGGCTTCCGTTAGCGTGCGGTTCTCCCAGGAGCCCCGCATGGACCTCGCGCGCATGATCCTCGACGAGACCACCCCGGTCTCCGCCATCGCCGAGACGCTCGACCGCGTCTCCTCGGACGAGCGGATCGACGCAGTTCGTACGCTGGACCGGACGCAGCAGCGCAGGCTGTACCAGAAGGCTGCGGATTCCCCGGCCCTGGAGCTCGCCCACTTCGTGCCCGAACACGTGGGGCCGTTGCACGAAGTGCGTCACTTCGGCCGCAACACGCTGCCCCTGCCGCCGCCCCATCGGTTCTTCGAGAAGCGCTTCTGCCGCCCGGACGACGGCACAGCCCGGTTGATCGGCTACAATCACGCGCCGTCGAAGTGGATCGTGGGCCCCGGATACTTCGTGCTGATGCCCACGGTCGGGCACTTCGCGTGGGAGGCCAGGGGCGCCCTGGTCGTCGACTACTTCCAGGTGCCCGATGGCCCGGTGCCCGCGCACTGGCCGTCCGTGATTCCCAATACTAGGGGCCTGCAGCGCTTCGTCTACAACGGCACGCGGGACTTCATGCGCCGCGTGTCCGCTCACGTGTCGATCGGAACTGCGTTCAAAGGCGAGCAGGCGCTCGACCACTACTTCGTTCTCTGCCGGCTGGATTGACGCACCCGCGGCCGACCGCGGCGTGGGAGATTGCGCGCGACGTGGGGAGCGATCGGGCGGGTGAGGTGGCGATGCGATGTCAGAGCGCGTGGCGACGCTTGCGCGCGCCGATCAGCGTCATGGCGAGGGCGAGAAGCGCTGCACCGGCGCGCCCCGCCGATCGTCCCGCCGGTGTGCTGCAGCCGCAGCCGCTGTCGTTGTTGCCCGGCTGGTAGACCGTCGTCGCGCCCGTGCCCGCGTCGTCACCCCCGCCACCCGTACCGATCGAGCCGTCCACAAGCCCACCGCCCGTGCCGCCGCCAGCGTCGATCAGCACGCCGCCGTCTCCCTCTCCGGGAACGAGGCACTGGCCGTTGACGCACGCCACGCCCCCGGGACACACCGCTCCGTCGCATGCGTCCTTGCATGTGCCGTTGTCGCAGTAGGTCCCCGGACCGCACGCAGGAGTGCACGACGGGTCGAGACACTCGCCGCTGTTCGTGTTGCACTTGAGAGGAAGCTTGCATGCCGCACCGCTGCAGGAGTTGCAGCCGTCGACGCACACGCCGCTCAGGCAGATCTGGCCGGGCGCGCAAGACACGCCGTCACATAGGGCGAGGCAGGCGTCGTTCACGCAAGTCTGGCCGCGCGGACAGACGATGCCGTCGCACGGCGCAACGCAGGAGCCGTCGCGGCAGACCTGGCCGGAGGGGCACGTCTTGCCCACGCACGCTGCCGGCACGCACAGGCCGGTCGCCGTGTCGCATGCGCCGATCGTGCACGGAAACTCGGGCGAGCTGCAGGGGCCCACGCAGCGGCCGTTGAGGCAGACCTCGTCGTTCGGGCAGGTGGCGTTGTCGTCGACCAGACCGTTGCAGTCGTTGTCGACCGCGTCGCACACCTCGGCGCTCGGCTGGAAGAGTTGCTGGCATTTCAGCGCACCGGTGTCGTCGCACTTCGAGATCCCCTGCGCGCAAACGCCTGGCTTGCCCGTCTCGCAGACGACGCCTCCGCCGGAGCACTCGACGCCTTCGACGCTCGTGACGATGTCGGTGAAGTCGTTGCTCTGGCCGCCGAAGATGTCCTCCCAGGCGAAGTAGAACTTCTGGTCGTGGATCTTGCTGTCATAGATGAGCAGGTGAATCTGGGAGTTGGCGCCCTGGGCGTCGGGGTTGAAGGCGCGCTGCGAGTAGTAGACGTACCCTTCGCCGTTGTTGATGCGACCGATCGATGCGCAACAGTCGCCGTTGGCGCACGTGCCGCCTTGCGTGTGGGATTCGGGCGTTGCCAGGAAGAAGCCCACCTCTCCGCCCTTCCAGTTCGGGTCGTTCTGGATGTCGAGTGGTGACACCGTGCCCGTTCCGTCGGTGCACTTGAGCATGGGATGAAGGTCCGACACGTCCGGCTTGGTCGGCGGGTTGGTCGCGTTGTACCAGCCGAAGATGTCCTTGAACATCGCCGTGCCGCGGCTGACCATGCGGAACGTCGGCGGACACGTGGGCTGGAAGGTTTCGGGCGTGATCCTGGCGTCGAGCTGCGGATCGAGCCCGCTCATGTTCGACGGGATGCAGGAGTTGTCGTTGGGGCTGTGCCAGAGCGTGGTTTCGCAGGTGGCGTTCTGCCCGTCATCGCAGCTGGTGGAGCCGCCCGGGCAAGGCGCGCCAATGTTGCAGACGTTGGCCGTGTCGCAGACGCAGGCAAAGACAGCGGCGAGACCGGTAGGCTGACCGCCGTTGCAGCCGGGCGCAGTGGGGATGAGCGTACCGTCTGGCTGAGTTACGGCAAGGGCCGAGGTAGGCGTGAGCAGCAGCGCAAGGGAAAGGGTCCAGGGCTTCATGACCAGCCAGTCTACGCGGGATTTTCGGGCCAGCAACGGGAAAACAAGCGGCCACATCTGGTGCGTTCGCGATGGGAGCCCGCGCCGGGCGATCGCGTGAATGAGTGCCGATGCGGTACGGTTGCCTGCTCGGCCGAGGAAGGGCGAACGGGAGCCCATCGCGCGTTGGGCTTGCTCTGGGGCCGAGCCGCCGGGACGCGGGGCGCCCGACTCGACATCCCACGCCCGCTAGGGATGGACGCCCGAGTCACCGAGCATGATAGTTGGCGATGCATTGAAGTGGGTCGCGGGGCGACCGCGCGCCATGGCTTCGGGCGGGCTTCGCATCACGTGACCATCTCGCGGCCCGGGCCGCTCACGTCGACCTGGTCCGCGGGCGGGCTTGGTTCTTGACGCGTCGTAGCGATCGGCCAGGAGCACAATCGGTGCCGCAATCGACCGGACCGTCCCGGTCCCCTTTGCCAACTCCCCGTTCCATCGCCTATACGGGCTGCATGCCCGCTGGCATTCGTCAGATACCTGTAGGACGCATCACGCTCATCGCTTTGGCCGTCGCGCTGGGCCTCGGCGCCATCGACGCGATCAGCCTCGCGTGGATGGCCCCGGCCTACGGCCGGCTCGTGCTGTTCGGATCGCTGGTGCTCGCCCTGGCCGCGCTCGGGGCGGCGCTCCTGCGTCGGGCGGGCTTTCGTTTGCCCGCGCTGCTCGTGATGGTGGCGTCGTTCGCGCTGAATGCGTGGTACTTGTCCGGCACGGCCTTCGACGAGCGCAACTATGACGCTCCGGCGCACCTGCAATACATCCATCGCCTTGTCGAGCTGCACCAGCTGCCGATGGCGAAGGATTGCTCCATTTGCCACCACCCGCCGCTGTACCACCTGCTGGCCGCCGGCGTGATGGTGGCCGCCTATCGGTCCGCTGTCGTTTCCGCGCCGTTCGCCCTGCAGGTGATGTCGCTCGGCCTGTTCTACGTGTTCGTTGCTTTTGGCGTGTTGACCGTCCAGGCGCTGATGTCGGACACGCGTGTGCAGCCCTGGGCGGCTGCATTTCTGGTGTTCTGGCCGGTGAGCGTGATCAACTCCGTGCGCCTGAACAACGACCTGCTGCTGTTCGCGTTGGTGTCGGCCGGCATGTACTACCTGGTCCGGTGGCGTCGCGACCGGGCTCGCCGCCACTTGATCGTGGCCTGTGCGCTGGCAGTGGGCGCGACCTTCACCAAGCTCAACGGCCTGATCTTGGCGGGGGCGCTGGGCGGGTTGCTCGCGTGGGACGCTGCGCGCAAGGGCGAGCCGCGACAGCGCGCGAGGCGTGATTGGGCGGTGATTGCCGCGATGGTGCTGGCCCTCGGCGTCATGGGCGGTGTGCGGCTGTGGCGCGAGCCCGGGCCGCTATCCCATCGCGCTTTGGGCGCGGCTGCGCTCGACAGGCCCACGTCGCCGCACGGCCTGGCCCGCACGTACCTGACCTTCGACGTGGTCGCCTACCTGAGAACGCCGTATTCGATCGCGGGGATGACCGGCGACAACGACGTTCCCTACTGGAATCACCTGCTCAAGTCCAGCCTGTTCGGCACCAGGAATCTACTCCAATGGGCTGACGGGAAGACCTTTCGGTCGAACGTGACGCTGGTGCGTGTCGAGAGCGCGCTGCTCTTGCTGCTCATCGGCTACGTGCTCGTCGCGCTCGCGGTCGTGCGGCGCGTGCCACGCGATCATCGGGTGCTGTCGGTCTACCTTGCCCTTTGGTTCATCGTCGCGGGCCTGTCGTTCCACATTTGGGCTCCCCGGCCCCACCACACCGACTTCCGCTTCATCTATCCCATCCTGATCCCTGCCGCTGCCGTGTTCTTCGAGTCGGCGAAGGCGCTTCGCCGCCGGCGCGCTTTCGCGGGGGCGGCCGGCTACGTGTTGGTGGGAGCGTTCTGGATCGGGGCCATCTGGTTCTTCGCCTTCGGTGTGCGCCCCGACGCCGCCGAGTTGGCCGAAAGGGTACTGCCCGGTCCCAAGTCCGAAGAGCCACGCCCGAACACCATGCTGCACTTGGAGTGGACCAAGCCGCGGCCCACTCGGATGATCCGCTGATGCTGGCCATCGCGTAGGACGGTTTTGACGACCCCGGCGCCGGCCACGTGCTACACGACGGCCATGCCCTTGCCCGCCACAACGAGACTGCTTGTCGCCACCGCTGCGTCGGCGCTCCTGCTCGCGGCGACCGACGCACTCGCTTCCACGGATTTCGTCATCGCGCCCTATCTGCAGCACCTCGCCACCAACAGGGTGCAGGTGCGGTTCCAGGTCGATGAGCCGGCGCCTGCGACCGTCGAGCTCCGTGCGCCCGGCGCCGCGGGAGTCCGACGCTACGAGGACAAAGGCGAAAGCGAGTTTCACGACGTCACCGTCGACGGTCTGACGGCGGGCACGACCTATTCGTATACGGTGCGGGTGGGCGAGCGCACGACGGCGCCCGCGACGTTCACGACCGCCCCGGCGGACGCCGCCAAGCCATTCACGTTCCTGCTGGCCGGTGACAACCGAGACGATCCGGACGTGTACGCCGACCTGGTGCAGTGGATGCTTCGGATTCCCTCGGACTTCCTGGTGCACACGGGCGATCTGGTGCCTCGGGGAAGCGACCTCGACGCGTGGGAGGAGTACTTCCGCGTTGCGCAGCCGCTGCTGGCCCAGCGGTGCGAGTTCGTCGCGATCGGCAACCACGATCTCAGCGGCAAGGGCGCCAAGCGCCGTGAGCCGTTCCTGCAGTTCTTCGCGTCGCCGGACAATCCGCTGGCGGCCTACTACACTTTCCGGTGGGGCAACAGCCGCTTCTTCGTGCTCGACAGCCAGGATACGTGGGAAGCCGACGAGCGGCCTTGGCTCAAGGAACGGCTCGAAAGCGCAGATACGGAGGAGGGGATCGCTCATCGCATCGTGGTCCTGCACCACTCGCCGTTCTCCACCGGAATGCACGGGCCCGACCGGGGAATGAGGAGCGCCGGTATCCTGCACATGCTGCTCGAGCACCATGTCGACCTGGTGCTCGGCGGACATGACCACATGTACGAGCGCGACCAGTACGGCGGAATCAAGTACATCATCTCCGGCGGCGGCGGAGCGCCGCTCTACGACGTGACCCCGCGCGCCACGGGAAGAGCCTACACGTCGTCGATCTACCATCTTGTCGAGGTGCACGTGGACGGCGAGAAGGTGTCCGTGACCGCGCGAGATACCAAGGGCCAGGCGTTCGACAGCGCCGCCTACGAGGCAACAGGGCCTTGGATGCCCACGGCGCCCGCGCCCATCGCCGGGGCCGGCCAGCACGGCGCGGTGAGCGTCCGGCCCGTCCCCCCGAGAGCCTCCTCCTGCGGGTGCTCGGTTCCCGGGACGTCCTCGCGCAGCTGGGCTGCGGCGGGCATCATGGGATTGCTGGCTTGGGGGCTGTCGCGCCGGGCTCGTGGTTCCGGCCGACGAGGCGCCCATCCGTAGCGTGCTCCTGTGCTGCGAGTTGGCCGGGGCGACGGCGGCGCGCTAGACTGGCCGGGAACAGTGAATGCGCTTCGCAGTGGACTGACATGGCTCGCGTTGCCGGCGATTGCCCTGCTTGCCTCGGTCCCGCCGGTGGCCGCGGGGGATGCGACTCGCGTGGCGCCGCCGCCCGGGTCGGGGACGACGGTGTACACGGTCGCCGCGATCGGCGACTCGCTGACCGACACGCGTGTGGGCGGCGGGCGCTACATGAGCCTGTTGCACGAGCGCTGTCCGCAGAGCCGCTTCGACGCGTACGGCGTGGGAGGCCAGCGGACCGACCACATGCGTTGGCGGCTGGCGCGCGACTTGTTCGGGCAGAGCCCTTGGCCGCAGCCCCCTCGCCCCGCCTACACGCATGTCCTGATCCTGGGAGGCGTCAATGACCTGGTGGCCAGTTCCCGCGGCTACGCCGATACCAGCAGCATCCGCAAGAACCTGAGCATCATGTGGCGCGAGGTCCGCTCCAGGGGGGCGACCGTCGTGGCGCTCACCGTGCCCCCGTGGACCAACCGGGGCGCCGCGCTCGACGTGCGCATCGGTGCGACCGACCGCCTCAACGGATGGATGTTCGAGCAACAGCGGCAAGGGAACGTCGACCAGGTCGTGGACATTCACGCGCGGTTGCTCGACGTCGACGGCATCTCGCTCGATCCGCGCTATCGGCGGTACCCTAGCGACTTGATCCACTGGAACGAGCAGGGACACCGGGTCGTCGCCGACGCCCTGTTCCGCGAGGTGTTCTCCGATTGTCGTTGAATCCGCCGCAGCTGGCCGGAGGATTGGAATGGACGAGCCCATCGACGAAGCAAGCCCCGACTCTCCCTTGCTCGACGGACTGCGCGTGGTGCAGATTGGCAGGTCGCTGGCGGCCTCGCTGGCAACCATGGTGTTGGCCGAGCAAGGGGCCGACGTGGTGGTCGTGCTCGATCGCGCGACCGCTGCGGCCGATCCGGTGCTCGACGCCATGGTGTCCAGAGGCAAGGCGCAGGCCGAGGTCGATTTCAGCGCCGAGGCGGATCGCGCCGCGCTTCGCAGGCTGGTGGCGTGCTGCGACGTCGTGCTCGATTCGGTGGGGGATCGGGCCTTGGCGGCCCTGGGGCTGGAACTCCGCGAGGTGCGTGGGCACGGCAACCCGGGGTTGATCAGCTGCGCGATCGGCACCTTTCCGGTGGGAGATCCGCGACGGCGGCTGCCTGGCTACGAGGCTGTGGCCGGCATGGCGGGATTCCTCTACGACAAGCCCCTGGGAGGCCCGCGCTACCACCAGTTCCCGGTGGGCTCGATCATGTCGGGCCTGTTCGCGGCCAATGCGATCGTGGCGGCGCTCGTGGCGCGGCGCAGGACGCGCCGAGGGCAGCACATCGATACGTCGCTGTACGAGGCGAACCTGTTCGCGCAGGTGCTGCAGATTCTGGTCAAGACTGGCGTCCCCCGCGGCTTCTTGCCCCTGAAGATGGTCGGCACGCCCTTCATGAGTCCGTGGTTGTGCCGCGACCGGCGCTACATCTACCTGCACGTGACGTTGCCTGCCCACAACGCGCGAATTCTGGAACTATTGGAGAGCATCGGTTACGGAAGAGACATCGCCCGTCTGCGCACCATCATGTCCGAAGCCACGATGCGCGACCCGAGCCAGGTCAAGAGCATTCCCGAAGCGAAGAGGATCCGCCGCGCCTACGAGCGAATCTTCATCACCAGGGACGCGCACGAGTGGGAGGAGATCCTCGGCAAGGAGCTGTGTTGCATCAAGGTGCGGACCGTCGACGAGTGGCTTCGGGACAGCGTGGCTGCGGGCATGAGCGACGTGTGCACGGTGCGCGATCCGCAGTTCGGGGAGATGACGTCGCCGGGGCCGGTCGCCTCGTCGCCCTCGCACCGGCCAAACCTCTCGCCGAGGCGCAGGCTCGAAGACGGGCTAGGTGTTCTGGCGGACGCGTGGGAGCGCATCTCGAGCCCGCATACGGTGACCGACGGCTCTCCGGCCGAGGATGCGTCGATTCCCGGACCGCCCCTGCAGGGGATTCGGGTGCTGGATCTGTCGCGCGTCATTGCCGGGCCGTGTGCCGCCCGTGTGCTGGCCGAGCTGGGCGCCGAGGTCGTCTCGGTGCAGAACCCGTCGGGCCTGGACTGGGCCCTGTCGTTCCATCTGGTCTTCAACGCGGGCAAGAAGTCCGTCACCCTCGACTTCACGACCGACGACGGCAAGAAGAAGCTCTGGTCGATCCTCGAGCAGCTGCGTCCTCACGCGTTCATCCAGAACTACCGTCACCTGGACGTGGCGCGGGCGGTCGGAGTCGATCCCCAGGCATTGCACGAGCGCTTCCCGGAGCTGGTCTACACGCACTTGAACGCGTACGGCAACGAGGGCGGCTGGCAGCATCGGCCCGGCTTCGAGCAGGTGGTGCAGGCGGTCACGGGCATCCAGATGACGTACGCGCAGGGGGATCGTCCCAAGCTGCTGCCCACGCCGATCATCGACATCGGCTCGGGGCTGTCCGGCGCGTTCGCGACGGTGCTGGGCTTGTACTACCAGGCGCGCACGGGCCGAGGGGTGTTCTCCGCCTCGCACCTCACCAGCACGGCGGTGCTCTTCCAGATCACGAAGATCGCCGAGCTGCAGCGCGAGAGGCTCCTGCAGCACGCCCGCCGCGCCGGGGTCGATGAGCCCGACGACCCGCGCCGCCGTATCGTGGCGGGCATCGTTCGCGCGCTGGACAACCACGTATGCGTGGCCGGTCCGCGCGGCGACGTGGACCACTGGCTGGCGAGCGTCGGTATCAATGCGGTGCCGTGGGACGGGCGCGGCGCAGCGTTGGAGCAAGTGCGGAAGCGCCACTGGCACAAGCCTGCGGCGTGGTGGCAGCGGAGCGTGCGCAGCGCCGGGGTGGGCGATACGGTCGCGGTGGTGCCGTGGCCGAAGATCAAGCGTCTGGTGGACGACATCGGGCAGTTCGACGCGGAGCAGACGCCGGCGGTACGCAAGCGGGAGTTTCCGGGGTGCAGCGCGCCGCTGACGTTCGTGCGGGTTCCGCTGCACTTCTCGTCGACGAAGCTGGCGGACGTTGGACCTGCGCCGATGCGAGGGGGGGACACGCGCGAGGTGCTGGGGAAGATCGGGGAGCGGCTGCCGGACGGAGCGGGCGTGGTGCCGTATCCGCCGAACAAGGCGCTGCTGCCGTGGTTGGCGAGCTTTGCGCGCTGGGGTTACTTCGCCTGGCGTTCAGGCAACATCTGATGGGGCGGCCATCGCGGCGGTGGTACTACGCAGTCTGCCGCGAGGCTCGTCGGCGCCGACGGGGACTCGGGCCTGGGCGTTGAACTCGTCCAGCGCCGGGTCGGTGAAACGAAGCCCGCACTGGCAGCAGGCCCATCGAATGGCGATCAGGTAGCAGCGGTCCGAATCCGCTGCGCGATGCATACGGACAGCGCGGTAGCTGGTCGCTCCGCAGTTGGGGCATGCAGGCCCCTCGGCACGTACCCTTGTCGTCATGGTCCCCCCATTCACCCCCTTTTCCGGCTCAAACTCGAACTTCACCCCTTCAACGGTCTCCGGGTGACCCTTGTCGCTGCGCCCCGGTGCCGTTGCTTCCCCACGACTGGCTGCTGCCCTGTGCCAGTGTATCCTTGATAGCGGGTCTGGCGGGCATGTCAAGCGCCGGAGGCGCATTTCGAGGCATTTTCTCTGCGCGGGCCACCATGGCCAGGACCCGTTCGGGACGTACCCTCGCCGCCTCTTCCCCGCGGGTGCGGACCCGTGTTTGACGGCTGCCCCCGAACCGGATACACGGCGCCGATGAGCTCACGATCGCAGGTGCTCTGGCACCGGCAGGACGGCATCTGGCGCGCATTCGAACCCTCTGCCGAGCAGCTCGACGCATACTGCCCGCTGTTGGCCGACGCCTACAACGAGCCGTACAACCGCGCCATGATGGCCAACGAGCAGGCCTTCACGGCCGAGCAGGTCGCGGCGTTGTGGAAGGACATGTGGAGGCGCGGAGGCCGTCCTTTCTTGCTCGTGCGCGGCGACGAGTGGATCGGCGACGCAGACTTTCGCCATGTCGAAGACGGCTGCGCCGAATTCGCGATCATGGTCGGCCCCCGCGGCCGCCAGGGCAAGGGCGTAGGGACAGCGTTTGCTGTCATGCTCCACGCGCTCGCGTTTCGCGTCTGGAAGCTCGACCGCATCTACGTGACGATCCTGCCCTCCAACACGGCCTCGCAGCGCCTGTTCCGCAAGCTTGGCTACCAGATCGACGACAGCCCCAAGGCCAGGAGCTACACCGATCAGGACGACGACGTGTCGATGTCCTGCGACTTCGCACAGCTCGCGGCCTCGCATGGCCCGCAGCTCGAGGAGCTCTCGTTCGGCGAAGTGCCCTGAGGGCTTGGCCGGCTGGCGCTTGCGCGGCCGTGCCGGTTGACTCATGGTCCGCGGGTGGCCCGTCGCTTCACCCACGATACGCAGATGATTCGGAGCCCCACGCGCGTGTGCGCCGCCTAGCGATTCACCAGGACTGCCCATGCCCTCCGCCCCGCCAGCGACCCCGAAACGACCCGTCGTCCGCGCCTACCACGGCGTTCGCGTACGTGACGACTACGAATGGCTCGAGCATCGTGACGACCCCGAGGTCTCCGCGTGGACTGCAGCCCAGACGGCGTTCGCGCGAGGCAACCTCGACGCGCTGCCCGGCGTCCAGGCGCTGCGCGATCGCGTTGCGCTCCTGCGGACCTCGCAGTCGGCGGACTGGCATTCGCTCACGCGGGTGGGGCGCACCATCTTCGCGCTCGAGCACGATCCGGCTCACGGGCAGCAGCCGCGGCTCGTTCGCATGGGCATGGACACCGATCCCCGTGCAGCGCGCGTGGTGGTCGATCCCAATTCGCTGGACGAAGCCGGCTCGGTTTCGATCGACTTCTACGTGCCGAGCCCGGATGGGCGGCTGGTGGCCGTGTCGTTGTCCAAGGGAGGCACGGAGAGCGGCGCGGTGCACGTGTTCGATGCGCAGACCGGGCAGGCCACGGGCGACGTGATCGAGCGCGTCAACGGCGGAACCGCCGGCGGCAGCGCCGCCTGGGACGATCGCGGCGAAGGGCTGTTCGTCACGCGTTATCCCGCGCCCGGCGAACGCCCGCCCGAGGATCTCGGCTTCTACCAGCAGGTCTACCACCACCGGCTCGGCACCCCGGCGTCCCAGGACCAGTACGTCATCGGAAAGGATTTCCCCCGCATCGCGGAGGTGCAGTTGCGCCGCGCCGAGGACGGCCACCGGATGCTCATCCAGGTGGCACATGGCGACGGCGGCGAGCATGCGTTCTTCGTGCGCGAGGCCAGCGGCCGCATCACGCAGATCGCCCGCTTCGAGGACGAGATCGTGCGGGCGGAGTTCGGCCGTGCCGACGACCTGTACCTGCTGTCGCGCAAGGACGCGCCCCTGGGCCGCATCCTGCGCCTTCAGCTCGATCGGCCCGGCCTGTCGTCTGCGGTGCAAGTCGTCGCCGAAAACGAGCACAGCATCCGCGAGTTCGTGGTGACCGCAAACCGGCTGTTCGTGATTCGCGTGGCGGGCGGCCCGTCGCAGATGGACGTCTACGACCTGCAGGGCGCCAGCCTCGCCATCGTGCCCCTTCGTCCGATCTCATCCATCAACCAGGTCGTGGGCGCGGCCGCCGACGACGACGTGCTGTTCCGCTCGCAGACGTTCATCAGCCCGCCGGCCTGGTACCGGCTCCGCGACGGCGTCGTGCAGGACACGCCTTTGCGCGTCAGGTCGCCGGCATCGTTCGACGATGCGGAGGTCGTACGCGAGCTGTGCGTCTCGAAGGACGGCACCCGGATTCCGCTGAATATCGTGCGCGCAAAAGGAGCGAAGCTCGACGGGACGATGCCCGGGCTGCTGACGGCTTACGGTGGATACGGTGTGAGCTTGAGTCCGCGGTTCCGCCAGGACGCTCGTCTGTGGCTCGACGCCGGTGGCTTCGTGGCCGTGGCGAACCTGCGGGGTGGAAGCGAATTCGGAGAAGCCTGGCACAGGGCCGGCAACCTCACGCGCAAGCAGAACGTGTTCGACGACATGGCGGCGTGCGCCCAGCACCTCATCGACCGCGGGTACACCAGCCCCGCGCGTCTCGCCATCTCGGGCGGGTCCAACGGCGGGCTGCTCATGGGCGCGATGGCCACGCAGCACCCGGACCTGTTCCGTGCGATTGTGTCTTACGTGGGTATCTACGACATGCTCCGCGTGGAGCTGACGCCCAACGGGGGCTTCAACGTGACCGAGTACGGCTCGGTCGAGGACCTCGATCAGTTCCGCGCGCTGTATGCGTATTCGCCCTACCACCGAGTCCCGCAGGGCGGGAAGTGCCCCTCGATGCTGCTCATCACGGGGGAGAACGACCCGCGTGTGGACTCGTGGCACTCGAAGAAGATGGCGGCCCGTCTGCAGGACGCATCGCCCGGTAGCGTGGTGCTTCTGGTGGCCAGACCCGACGCGGGCCACGGCATCGGCCGGTCGGTGCAGCAGGACATCGACGACGCGGTGCTGGAGCTGTCGTTTCTCTTCCGCGAGCTGGGTGCGGGCTGAATCCGGCTTGGCCGACGGGCGGCGTCAACGGCCTCAGAACTGGCGCCAAGGAGCTTCGTAGCCAGGCCGGCGCAGCTTGTGTGCGTCGAAGAACGCCCTGAGCGTGCGCAGGTCTCGCCCGGCGCGGCCGCTGTCCACGTCCACCAGATTGCGCGTCTCGCCCGGATCGCTGTCGAGATCGTAGACCTCCTGCGTGTTGCGCGTCAGGTCCACGATCGTCTTGCGTCCGTCCCAGTACAGCGCCTGCATGCGTCGTCCCGCATCGACGGCGATGGGACGCTGCAGGTGCGGATTCTGGCCGCGAAGGAAGGGCACCAGGCTCTGTGCGAGGAAGGTGCCTGGAGTGGGCAAGCCGAACAGGTCGAGGATGGTCGGCCCCAGGTCCATGAGGGTCACCGGCTCGTCGACGCGGCGGTGGGCAACCCCCGGCACGCGGATGAACAGTGGCACCCGGACCAGCTCTTCGTAGACGGTCACGGCGTGATAGAGCGTACCGTGCTCACCGAACGCCTCGCCATGGTCGGCCGCCAGGATGATCACCGTTCGATCGAGCAGCCCGGCCTTCTCGACGGCCTGGCGAATGCGTCCGATCTGCCGGTCGACCAACGCCACGTCGCGCAGATATCGTTCGTACTCGGTTCCCTCGGTGCCCGCGAGGTTGTAGGGCGCGTGGGAATCGACAAAGTGCGTGTAGATGAACTGGGGGCCCTTGCTGTGGGTTTGGAGGCTGTTGATGACCAGGTCGGCGACTTCCGCGGCTGGACCATAGTCGACGTGCGTCTCGAGCTCGTTGCGGAAGCCGTTGCCCGCGCCCACGTTCGCCGCCAGTCCCCACAGGCTCACGACGTGCGTCGTGTCAACGCCGCCGGCGTCGAGCAGTTGGGCGAGGCGCGGCGAGGAGTCCTCGAGCGTCATGATCGCTCCCTTGAACGGGCCGCTCGGAATGCTGGTCCAGTACATTCCCGTGTAGTACTTGCCCGTGAACATGGACATGAACGTGGTGACCGTGGAGGGGGACGGCGCGCGGGCAAGGTTGAATTCCACCGACTCCCGTCGCAGCCCCTCGATGGCCGGCAGCTGATCGGCGTGGCGGCCGTCGTTCGCCACGTCCGCGCGCAGAGCGTCCACCGTCATGAAGATGACGATCGGGTCCTTGGGCACGAGCGGCGGCGAGGAAGGGGGAATCGGTGCCACGTGGGATCGGTCGGAGAACCACGGTGAGCCTTCGATGATGAGCGGCGGTCCTCCGTCGCGTTGGGGTTGGACGCGGGCGAGCAGCGGGGCCACGACGCTTCCGGGGGTGCGAAACAGGGCTCTCCACACCGAGGCGCGAGGCACCACGACGAGCGAGGCGATGCACGCGACGCCCGCGACGAGCCTCAGCAGCTGCGGGACCGGGCGCCTGCCGAATCTGCCGAAGTCGGGCATGGGCCCGACGGAGGCGATGGCGTTGCCCAAGAGCAGCGCAGCGCACCATGCGGCAAAGAAGTGGCCGCCTGGATAGTTGAAGCGCAAGAAGAGATGGTTGCCGACGCCGACGCCCGCAGCGGCAACGATGGCCGCCCAGCGCCAGCGGGGGCGATCGAGCCACAGACCGGTCCGTGAGACGATCGTCGTCAGAGCAGCCAGGACGACGCACGCTGCCAGAAGCCAGGGGAGCCTTCCCCCGTGGCCCGATTGACGCTGCAGGAAGCCTTCGAGATCGTCGCGCATGACGGCAAGGGCGACGATGAAGGCGAGCGCCGCGAAGGCTGCCACGCTCCATGGCGAGCGTCGCCGTGGGCCCCACTTCTGCCAGGCTTGCACCACGAGCTGGCTGGCGAGGCCCAAGGCGAGCATGTGGCCGAGATCGTACGCATGGTGCAGCACACGGCCCAGCAAGCCTCCGGACGCGGACAGAGGTACCGTGATACCGATGACGACTGCGTTGATGAGCGCGAGCACGCCCCACGCGAGTAGTTGTGCATCCGGCAATCCGAGATTTCGCTGGTCCGAGGCAGATGGGGTGTGGGGCGTTTCTGGTGGGTGGTCGAGTCCGTCCATGATGCCGAGTGCAGTGGTCGTGACACCTCGGTGGACCGGATGTCAACCGTTCTATCCTGCGGCGGGAGACGGAGCGGCCGGTGGGAGCGCGGCCACGCGGTTGCCGACCGCGCGAGCTGGGCAGGGTCGCGGGCGCGAAGCTACTTGCGAAGATCGACGGGTTGCGGTCCGAGGTACGCGGGCAGGTTCTGGACTTGCTGCAGGAACCCTCGCAGGTTGGCGAGCTGGGCCGTGTTGATCCGGATCTCGCCCGTGGGCAGCCTGATCCAGAATTCGCTTGCCGACGCGATCGCCTGCATGGCCGCGGGCGTGAACGCCGCCGAGTACTCGACCGCGGCGCGTCCCCATCCCTTGCACTCGAAGCGCGGCATCTGCGCGGGATGGCCGTCGAGCCTGCCGTACGCCGCTACCTGCTCGGGCCGGGCGCCGCACCCGGTGGTCAGGCATTCCACGCGCTTGCCGTCGAGGTTGTACCAGCACTCGTGGCGCGCGCGCAAAACGATCACGTCGCCCATCGATGGATCGCGCACGAAGGCCAGGGCGAAACGGTTGGAGATGTCCGTGGCTCGCGAATCGATTTGCGGCGCTGGAAGCGGCGCCAGCAGGTACTCGATCGCCACCGTTGCCTTGCCCGTGTACGGATCGAACTGACGAGCGATGGTGCCGTCGTTGAGCGATGAGGCCGTCTGTGGGTGGGCACACGACGCCGTGGCGAGGACGGCAACGGCTGCCAGCAGGGATCGACGGATGGGGCGGCGCGGGCGAGACACGCGGCAACCATATCGCAAAGGCCGGGGTGGGCAAGGGGACAGCCGGTCGGGCTGGCGCATGAAAACTTGATGCGGAGGGCTTCGTGGGAGCATACGTCGCCCATGGCCGAGCCGCGTCCGCGTCACTTCTCGATGATTCGCTCCTTCACGGTGGCCGATCTGATCACGCTCGCCAACGGTGGGGCGGGTGTTGCCTCCATCTTGTCGGTCCTCGAGTACCTGGTGGGCCACGACGCACGCATGTTGTGGCTATCGTTCGGGCTGCTGCCCGTGTCGTTGGTGTTCGACTTCCTGGACGGGCGCGTAGCCCGATGGCGGCACAAGGCTTCGCCGCTGGGGCTGCAGCTCGACTCGCTGGCCGACGTGATCTCGTTCGGGGTCGCGCCGGCGGTGCTCGCGTTCGGCGTGGGTCTGCGGGGTCTGCTCGACGCGGTGGTGTTGGTCTACTTCGTGGTGTGCGGGCTGAGCCGTCTGGCGCGCTACAACGTGACGGCGGCGGAGTTGTCGGCGGGATCGGACAAAGTCAAGTACTTCGAGGGCACGCCGATCCCCACGAGCCTCGCGCTCGTCGCGGTGCTGGCCGTGGCGGTGGGGCAAGGTGCGATCCACGACAACCTGCCGTTGGGAGCATGGAGCGTGGGCGGGGCGACCCTGCATCCGCTGGTGCTGATGTTCGCGCTCAGCGGCACGGCGATGATCAGCAAGACACTGCGGATTCCCAAGCTCTGACATCAGGTCGTTGCGTGGCATACGCCTCGTGCACATTCGTGCTTGCGATTGCCGTCTTCACCGAAGGTGATGCCGGAAGAAATCACCGCGCATCGGTGTTGCAATCGCCGATCAGCTGATGTAAGCCGCAACGCTACGCTGACTAGACAGGCGCACGGCCGAGGCTGCGCACCGGTGCATCAGCCGTACGGAACCGCAACGCCGTTGGATGCGGCCCAAGGAGGGCACGAAGATGTCGAAGCTGCTGAAGGAAAAGCTGTTCAAGAAGATCCAGGAGCACCGTCCCCGCACCGCGAAGCTGGTCAAGGAGCACGGCGACGTCAAGCTCGGTGAGGTGACGATCGCGCAGGCGATCGGCGGCGCGCGTGGTGTGCGGTGCCTGGTCACCGACATCTCGTATCTCGACCCGATGGAAGGCATCCGCTTCCGCGGCCGCACGATCCCCGAGACGTTCGAGGTGATGCCGAAGGTGCCGGGCAGCGGGTATCCGTACGTGGAAGGCTTCTGGTCCTACCTCATGACGGGCGACGTGCCGACCATGGCCGAGACGCTCGAAGTCGTCGAGGAGTTCAAGGCCAAGCGCGAGTTGCCCCAGTACGTCATCGACATCCTTCGCGCGATGCCGCGCGACACGCACCCGATGACCATGTTCTCGCAGGGCATCCTTGCCATGCAGCGCGAGTCGCTCTTCGCCAAGCGCTACGCCGAAGGCATGAAGAAGGACGAGTACTGGGATCCGATGTACGAGGACTCCACGAACCTGATGGCGAAGCTGCCCACCCTGGCGGCGTACATCTATCGCATGAAGTACAAGAGCGACGTGCATATCCCGGCGGACCCCAAGCTCGACATGGGCGGCAACTTTGCGCACCAGATGGGCATCGCGAAGCCGTATGACGATGTGGCGCGCATGTACTTCATCCTGCACTCGGACCACGAGTCGGGCAACGTGTCGGCGCACACCACGCACCTGGTGGCCTCGGCGCTGTCGGATGCGTACTACTCGCTGTCCGCGGGCATCAACGGTCTGGCTGGCCCGCTGCACGGCCTGGCGAACCAGGAAGTGCTGCGCTGGATGATGAACTTCCAGACCAAGCTCGGCGGCCAGGAGCCCACCGAGGAGCTGGTCAAGAAGGCTCTGTGGGACACGCTCAACGCCGGCCAGGTCATCCCGGGCTACGGCCACGCCGTGCTTCGCAAGACCGATCCGCGCTATGTCGCGCAGCGCGAGTTCTGCCTCAAGAACCTGCCCGACTACCCGCTGTTCAAGCTCATCGACACCATCTTCAAGGTCGCCCCCGGCGTGCTTACCGAGCACGGCAAGACCAAGAACCCGTGGCCCAACGTCGACGCCCAGTCCGGCGTCATCCAGTGGTACTACGGCCTGACCGAGTGGGACTTCTACACGGTTCTGTTCGGCATCGGCCGCGCCCTGGGCGTCCTGTCCAACATCACCTGGGACCGCGCCCTGGGCTACGCCATTGAGCGTCCCAAGTCGCTGACCACCAAGATGCTGGAAGACGCCGCCGCCGCCGCCAAGAAGGCGTAAGGTAGGCAGTCGTCCGGGCCGGCGTTCCGGCCCTCCTTTCCGAGCTTCTCCCCCCCCCAAACAGCTAGCAACTCCAGACGCCTCCGGGCTCGGCGCGCGCCGCGCAGCGGGAACGCGTGCCAGGAGCGTCCGACTTCACTACCATGCTGGCGCCTGCCACCTCGTCTCGCGTGCGGCGCCGGCGCGCTGCCGCAGGGGCCTGGCGGGCGAGTGAGCATGTCGCACCTGTCGGACCTCCTTCAAGCGCTTCCCGTTCGCGACTCCGAACGTGTCGCCTCGTTCCGCAGGGAGGCGACCCATCGCTGCATCCAGTACCCCTTCGGCAGCGGACAAGCCGAGGAGTTCGCGCTCCTGGCCGGCCTCCGTCCGCTGATTCGGCAGCGGCTTCGGTCCGCCGAGTTGCAGGCGACACGAGCGCTCGCCGAGCGTTATCGCCTGCGCGTCGCGATCGCGCCGCGCCTTTTCACAGCGGGCAGCGAAGGCAGAGACGAGGAGGTCGAGCAGGAGGCGGTGTCCGGGGACGACGTCTTTCGCACGGTCCTGATAGGTCGCGATCCGGCGCAGGTCACGCGAGCCGTCGACTGCGAGGCCGACCGCGATGATCGGGAGCTTGGCAGGTTGCTCGGCTATCCGCGTTGCTGTGTCGAAGCGTTCGTCGCCGCACCTTTCCCGCGACGCAACGTCGATTTGCTCGTGGCGTCGGCGAATCGCACCACCGCGCGATTCGCACCGCGTCTCAACATCGTGGACTTCGCCGTCTTTCACCACATCTCCTGGACTCCGTGCAGCTTCGGGTGCGGGCTGTCGCTCCGATATGCGGACGCCGTCGCTGCGCTGCTCGATCGCCGCCATCCGGGGTTCCGTGTCCAGATCGACGACGCACTCGGCGCGCATCGGCTCGTGCTCGCGGAAGACGTGCAGGTCTCGGTCCGCGGCGTATGGCATGGCAGCGGGCTGCGGGTCGAGCACGCATGGCCCACCGCGTTCGACCGTCATCCCGCCGCGGTGCTCGGCGATGACGAGCGCGAGGCCATCGGGCGGGTGCTCGCGCTGATCCGGGGATCGCGCGAGCTGTCCGTGGACGGTAACGCGCTGCGTGTCGACGCAGAGCGCTGGGCGCTCCCGGGCGCACCGCTGCTGCTGCCGTTCGGCGCGTGTGCGAGTTGAGGTGGCGGGGAGGGACGAGCGGGGCGAGGCGTTTGTGGCGCTGCGACAACGCAGCCAGCTCGCGCGCCGTGTCGGGCTACTCGCGAATGAACTCGAAGAACTGCTTCTCGCTCAGGGGTGTGGGCAGGCCCATCTTGGCGGGGTCGATCTCGAGGATTCGCTCGGCCAACGACGCGAAGACCTTGGCGGTCGGCGAATCGGGAGAATGCTCCACGATGGTCTTTCGCTCCCGCTCGGCCTGCGTGATGAAGGGATCACGCGGGATGTAAGCGAGCACCTGGGTGGACAGCGCCTGGGCGAATCGTTCGAGGACCGATCGGTCGACGTCGGTCGTCTTGAGGCTCGCGACGAGCCCGCCAAGGACGACACCGTTGGCGTGGTACGTGTGGATCGCCTTGCTGATGTTGTTGGCCGCGAACAGCGCCATGGGCTCTTCGGAGACAACGATGATCACCTTCTGGGCGAAGCCTTGCCGAAGGGGGGCGGCGAAGCCGCCACACACCACGTCGCCCAGGACGTCGAACACGACCGCGTCGTAGCCGCCGGATTCGATCACCTCCATCTCGTCGAGGAACTCGAGGGTGCGGGCGACTCCGCGTCCGCCGCAGCCGACGCCGGGCTCGGGACCTCCGGCCTCGCAGCAGTCGATGCCGTTGCGACCGGCGTGGAGAATGGACTCGGTCGAGGTCGTGTTGGGATTGTCGGCGAGCGCTTGGAGGACGGTGATCATGGGGGAGTCACCGTCCATGAGCCGCACCGCGGAGTCTGCCTTGGGATCGCAGCCGATGTGCAAGACTCGTTTGCCCTGACCGGCGTAGTAGGCGCTGAGGCTGGTTGCGACGACGGACTTGCCGACGCCGCCTTTGCCGTAGATGGCGATTCGCTCCATGGCTGGGTAGATGTTGACCTTTCGGGGGCGGCCCGCCAAGAGCGGCGGGCGGAATTCTAATTCCTTTGGGAGATCCCCCGGCTTTGCCGGGGAGGCTCGCAGAGTTTGACAGCTCCGGGAGCATGCAAAAGGCTCCCGCTCGTGAACCGCTCAAAGTTCTCGAGAAGGAGCCTGACGTATGGACGTCGTCGAAAGTCTCGCGCACACGCGCTGGTCCTGCAAGTACCACATCGTGTTCATACCGAAGTACCGCAAGAAGGCGCTGTTCAACGAACTCCGGAAGCACCTCGGTGAGGTTTTCCGCGAACTGGCAAGGCAGAAGGAGTGCACCGTCGAGGAAGGCCACACCCAGGCCGACCACGTTCACATGTTGATATCGATCCCGCCAAAGTACGCGGTTGCGCAGGTCGTCGGATACATCAAGGGCAAGAGCGCGATCCACGTTGCCCGTGTGTTCATGGGCCGCAAGAAGAACTTCGTGGGTCAGCATTTCTGGGCGCGAGGCTACTACGTGTCCACGGTCGGGCACGACGAGGATGCCGTGCGGGAATACATCAGGACGCAGGAGGCGGAGGACAAGCGCCTCGACCAGATGAAGCTCTGGTAGAACCGGGCCACCGGCCGGTGGCTCCCCAGCGAGCCGCAATGGGGCGGCTCACGCAATCTCGCCGCTCATGAGCGGCTAACAACAGAACCCGCTTTGAGCGGTTCACCCTCTTTCAAGCCCCCGGCTTTGCCGGTGGTCGCTGACTAGGGTTTGCCTCCGGCCGTGTCAATGGCGGGGCCGGGGAGCAAAGAGGCGTCGTCTGCGCCATGGGCACGAACACACCGACCTGCATTACTGCGGATCGCAGCCACGGAACGCATCATGTCTTGCGGATGGGCCGCAGCTCCATGAGCCCGAAGCGCCGGGCGTACGGCCTGGGCACCCCGAGGCACGCGCCGGATTCGGCGCACTCGCGGCACGAGACAGCCTTGATCCACGGACGCGAGTAGTCCTCGAAACCCGTCTCGTGGGCCAGAATCCGCGGACGGTGGGCGTCGCGCTCACGCTCCTCGGGCGCGAGCAGGCAGGGAGGCATGGCCGCGTGCGTGGACGACCGCAGCGACTGGAGCATCACGCCGTGGGCCTCGGCGACCGGGACGAGCGACCGCAGCCTGGTCGCGAGCGTGGGGTAGGGGACCAGGAAGTCCTGCGCCTCCGGGCGCGTCTCCGGACAGATCAGCGTGGAGAAGTGAAGGTCCACCGGGCCGTTGGAAGGAAAGCGCTCGGCGAGGCCGCGAACGTAGTCGTCGAGGTGGTCGATGTTGGCCGACGAGATCACGCAGTTGATGGTCACCGCATGGCCGGCCTGGAGCAGATTGCGAATGCCCTTCAGCGCCAGGTCGAGCTGCCCCGTGGTCCCGGTGCACCGGTCGTAGATCATCGCGTCGAGCGCGTGCAGCGACACGAAGAACGCGAGGCGTGGTGTGGGCGCGAATCGGCGGGGATCGACCTTGCGATCGAAGGCGACCCCGTTGGTCTGCACCTGCACCCGCGCGATGCCGTCGAGCTCCAAGGCGAGGCGGAGTTCGTCGGCGAAAGAGCTGCGCAAGGTGGGCTCGCCGCCCGTGAGGCTGAGCATGACCCCCGGAATGACCCGCGCCGCCTCGCGGATCATCGCCGCGAGCGTGGACGCCGAGGGCGTCGCGTGATCCGGGGCCGAGCAGAACGGGCAGCGCTGGTTGCAGCTCGACGTGGTGCGAACGAGCAGCTCGGTGATCTCCCGGTCGCGGGCGCGAGAACGCTCGATCGTGCAGAACCGGAATACGCGGAGGAATCGGTCCTCTTCGGACGACTCATGCGTGAAGACCGCGCCCGCGCCTTCGAGCGTCGGGGGGAGGCGGCCCTCGATTCGGCGCAGCACCTCGACCAGCAGGGAGAGCGCGTTGCGGCGCTCGGTGTCGAGCATGCCGCCACCCTCGAAGCCGACCACGAAACGGCTGGTCCGCGCGAACCCCTCGCGGTCTCGGGCGATGGGGCGAACCAGGACCCGGAGCGGGTTGCTGTCTTGACGCACCAGCTCGATCTCGAGGCAATTATCGGTGAGCACCAGGTCCCCGACAGGCAGCCGGACTTTGCGCAGGATTTCGTGGAGACGGGCGAGCCAGGGAAGGTGCGGGGCCATCGAGGTTCTCAGGGGGCGGAGACGCACAAAGCCTAGCACACGCACCACGCCGGGACCGCCGTCGCTCGCAGCCGGCAGCGGGCCGGGTGCCGGTCCGATGCCGACGTGCTACCGTAGCGAGTTCGTTTCGACCGGCGAGGATGACAGCCAAATGGAGACAGGACGAGAAGCGGAGCGTTGCAGGGTCGGCCACGGGACCGTAGGACGCTCTGCAAGTGATGAGGACTCGTACGGGCCGAGGTGAGCCGGACTCAGGTCGTGGGAGACAGGGGCATGCTTCACATCCTCACGGGCGCTACGTGCAACAACAACTGTCTCTTCTGCATGGAGAGCGACCGGGCGGGGCGCGAGCGCGCGGTGGGAACGCAGCGGGACGAGGACATCCGGGCCCAGATCGAGTCGTACCGGCAACGTGAGGAGATCCTGTTCACCAGCGGGGAGCCCACGCTCAATCCGCGGCTGGAGACCTATATTCGCTGGGCGGTGCAAGCCGGGTACCGGCGCGTCGGGCTCATCACGAACGGGCGGCGGCTGAGCTATCGCGACTACGTCGTCAGGTTGCTGGGCGCAGGGCTGAACAAGCTCACCGTGTCGATCCACGGGCCGAATGCGAAGGTGCACGACGCGCTGACGCGCAGCCGAGGATCGTTCGACCAGGCGCTGGCGGGGCTCGAGAACATCAAGCGACTTCGCCGGAGCTTCCGCCTCGACCTGCACACCAGCACGGTCGTGGTGAAGAACAATCTGGGCCACCTGCCCGCCGTATACGCTTTGCTCCACCAGCTCGGCGTGGACCGCATGTGTTTCAACGTTCCGATGCTCAAGGGGCGCGGCGTGGACATGCTAGCGCGCGGAATGCCCCGGTACGTCGAGGTCGCTGCCGCGTGCGTCGAGATGGTGCGGCACGTGGCACGAGAAGATCTCGACCGGGTGGTGTTGGCCGACATCCCGCGCTGTGCCGCGCGCGGCCTATCCGATTCGCTCCTTCGGGCGCAGGAGCGCTTCGACCAGTTCGAAGCGACCGGCAGCCTCGGGCTCGTCGACGTGGCCCGTGCTGAAATGAAGGCCGGCGACGACCCCTCGGCCAAGCGCCTGCTGCAGGAGAGCGACCAGCGGAGCCTGCAGGCGCAGAAGGACTACTACCTGACGCAGCGCGAGTTCAAGGACGATCCTCTTCGCGCACGGCTCCCGCGTTGTTCCCGGTGCGTGCATGTCTCCACGTGTCCTGGCATCTGGCGAGCCTATCTCGAGCGTTTCGGAGACGGCGAGTTCGAGCCGATCGAAGACCGCAGCCGCGCCGGATCGCCGGCAGCGGGCAACAGCGTGCGCTGACCACGGCTCCAGAGCGCGGGAAGCGACCAAGCGGACGGGTGCACTACCGCCATCCGAGCGGCCGTCGGGTGCCGGCGCCGGGCGTCGTCGCCAAGGGACCTGTGGCACCCTGCCCCTGTGGCCCACGCCGGATTCGGAGTAAGAAGGGGCATGGTCGTGTTCATCCGCATTCCGTCCTGGTGGGGACGACAAGCTGCCCACCCGGAGAACGTGACGAGCCCCCTCGACATCGGCTATTCCGTGGCGCTCCTGGAGCGCTCCGGCGTTCCTGCGGAGATCATTGATGTCGAGGCGACCAATGCGTCCTAGGAGGCTGTGCAGGGTGCGCTTCGCCGGCTGCTCCCGACCCATCTGTTCCTGCACGCCATCACCCCTGCGGTCCCCGACGCGCTGAAGCTCGCGCGATTCGCGAAGAGCGAGCTCCCCTCGATTCGCAGCGTCGTGCTCGTTGGCCAGCATGCGACCGTGTTGCCCGAGAGCGTCGAAGTAGTCGACCTAGCAGACACCGAAGCGCTCGTAGACCTCGGTGGCCTCGGCGGTGACGTTTTCCACGCCCCGCGAGCCACGCGGCAAGGCGGCGATCGCACAGAAGTTGCAGCCGCAGGGGCAGCCGAGCGTGGTCCGCGCGATGGTCAGGCTCTGCTTCTGGGAGATGAACGAGTAGTGCAGCTCGTTATCGAGCAAGTGCCGCGCCGGCGAGGGAAACGAGTCGAAATCTAGGCACACCCGCCGTGCGTTGCCCGTCGGGGACAAGTTGATGACCACCTCGCCGTCGACCTTGCAGCCCACACCTTCGATGGCGTCCACGGCGCCTCCGCCGTCCAAAGCGTCCAGCACCAGGGGCAGCGAGTGGTGCGCGTGGCCAATCGCCACGATGTCGATCTCGGGATGCTCCAGCGTCTCTCGCGGATACACGGCGCAGTTGATGCTCCCGCGATGATCGTGGATCCCGCCCGGGCCTTGACGCTTCGCGCCTACGCGAGCGTGTCGCGAAACATGTACGTCGAGAAGTGCAGGCCCTCGGCGTCGGGCTGAACCTCCGGGATCGCCTTCAGCCCCTCCTCTTCCGTGGCTCGTCCGAGCAGCAGCACGGCGTTGGCGTCGAACAGCTTCACGGTGCGGCCGGCTCGCTCGGCGGTCGCCGCCGCAATACGCGAGGTTGATCGGCGGGAAGACCGCGAAGTCCTCGTCCACCACGGAGATACTCTGTTCGAATCGGTTCTGGCCGTAGGGCGCGAAGACGCTCGCTAGCTTTATCGCGTCAAGACGCCGCGGCGCGCAGGAGAGCTGAAGTCAGGTACCACCCGCATAGCGGGTGGCTTGATGAAGGCCCCCCGAGGGGGGCCGCCGGAAAGGGCATCTTGCCGAGTCGTCGACAGCATCGCTCCGCACGGGTGGCGCAACCGGGTACGCCGGTGGGCTGTGTCCCGCGGAGCGCCGGGCGACCGCCCGATTGTCGAGCACAACATGCGGGCATTCGACTCCCATCGAAGTGAGGTGCCCGCCGGTGCTCGTCACCGAATTTAGTGCGCACGACGGGACGGCAGAGCCTTTGGGAGTCTCGCCGCCATCGGCGGCGGCTTACCTATCAAGTCATCGAAAGGGCTTTCCCCCCTTGGGGCTGCTCTACCTGGCGGCAGGTCTCGAGGCAGCGGGCGTGCAGGTGCAGGTCGTTGACGCCAACGCTCTTCGGATGTCCGACGACGATGCGGTGGACCGGCTTCCCAGGTTTGGCCCCTCGGTGGTGGGCATGCCCCTGTACGCAGAGACGTTGTGCGCGGGGGCCAGGACAATGCGGACGATTCGCGCGGCGTCGCCCGGCGCAACGCT
>JAJZQG010000056.1 GCA_021847645.1 Myxococcales bacterium | reverse complement strand
TTATGGACGAAGTCTTTGGCTGATCTGCAAAGAAATCGCCGGGCCCAAAGCTCCCCTGTTTGGTTCCGGCTTGCCGGGACGCGCGGGGGTAGCGACCAACGGGAGCGTAGGGGCGAAGCTCCTGCAATCGGCGCCCGGCCCTGCCGGGTTAGGGGGGGTAGCGTGGCATGTGGCATGTGGCATGTGGCATGTGGCATGTGGCATGTGGCATGTGGCATGTGGAGCGTGGAAGGTCTGAGCCGCGCGGTCGTCACCAGGCGCGAGCCGACGCGCGGCGGGTGGGACCGCGAGCTCGGTTGGTGCAAGAGGGGGAGCGTCAGCGAGCAGCTTCGACACCCAAACCCGGCCTGACCTTGTGGCGGACGGAACCAACAACACGGAATGCAAACAGCGGGCAGGGGGTTGCGGTCGTGCCCTCTGTGGGACCCAGATGGGGGTGACGGACGTGACAACGACGACGGGAGTGGTCGAGCGACCTTCCGCGGGGCGATCTGCAGGCCTGCCGGGCGCGATGGCGCCGCGGTCAGCCGCGCAAGTGTTGGCATCCCCGCGGAACGCGCGCCGATTTAGCGCGCCAAAACGGCGTTGCGCGCCGTATCGGCGCGTCTTCAGGTCTCCTGCTGTGCGAGACCGTGGTAGGCAGGCCGCGGTGGGAGCCAGACCACAAGCCGCTGGCCCGGATCGACTCTTGCTATAGTGTCGTCGAGTAACGAAGGACCCCTTGAGATGCTGCCTGCTGCTCCGTGCCTCACCCCAACGCACGGACCGACCGAACGAGCGAGACACGTGACTGAGCACGATGATTCGGCTTCAGGGGCGAGCACCGTACCTGGCGTCGAGCCCCAGCCAGGTCGAGCCTCGCCAGAGCCGTGCGTCGCTGGCCAAACTTCGCAACGGCCGTTGCCTCTCGCAACGTCATTGGTATCCTCCCAGTCCGTGGACGCCGGCAATGGCCACGTCGGCGGGCAAGCGACTTCCACTGAGGTCGCAGGGGCGCAACCCGATCAGCCGGCCCACCTCCAGGCCCGCGCAGCCGTCTCGCTGGGCACCAAGCTCTCCGCTGGCATTGTGGCGGTGATCGCCGCGGTGACGCTGACCGTTGGTATCGGGCTCGCCCGCTCGTCGCGCGAGCATCTGGTGGCGTCGAAGCTGGCCGCGGCCGTCGCGTTCACCGACCTGTTCGCGGCATCCATCGAGCCTGCGGTCGACTTTCGCGACGAAGAAAGCCTGCGACACCAGGTGGAGCATTTCCGCGATAGGCCAGATGCGGTGCAACTGGTCGTGTGGGTGCCTGATCGGGCTGCTCCGCTGCTTCAGCTTCCAGATCGGCCCCTCTCCGTCACGCCGAAGCGTCCGGCGAGCAGCGCGGCGTCGGAGCAGACGATGCCGGATCGCATCGTGGTCACCCGGCCCATCGACAGCCCAGTGGGAAACATCGGCGCGGTGGAGCTGACGTTCTCGCTCGCCGATGAGAACGAAGCCTATGCCGCCAGCCGTCGGCGGATTGTCGTCGGCGCGTTGTCCCTGGGGGCCACGCTGGCCGCCATCTTCGTGGTGCTTCTGCGCTGGTTGATCACCGCGCCGCTGCACGAGCTCACCACGGCCGTCAAGCAGCTTCAGTCCGGGCGCCGCGTGACGGTTCGCATCCGCGCCAACGATGAAGTAGGTACGCTGGCGGCGGCATTCAACTCCATGGCCGCGACCATCGCCGACCGAGAGCGGAAGGTCGCCGCGGCCTATGCCAAGCTTCAAGAGGTGTCTCTCACGGATCCGTTGACCGGCCTTCGCAATCGGCGGTTCTTCGTGGAGACCGTTCGCCAGGAGACAGCCCGGTCGCTGCGGCACCACTCGCAGCCGGCCGACGCGCAACGCCGGAACCGCGATGTGGTCGTGCTGCTGATCGATCTCGATCTGTTCAAGCGCATCAACGATACGCGAGGACACGCAGCGGGCGACGAAGTGCTGCGGGAAACGGGTCGCCGGTTGCTTCAGGCCGTGCGCACATCCGACTTCGTGCTGCGCTGGGGCGGAGAGGAGTTCCTGGTCATCGCACGAGACACGGAGCGCAAGGACGCGGCGGTCGTGGCGGACCGGCTTCTCCGGGCGATAGGCGGCGCACCGTACCGGCTGGAGGACGGCACGCTGTTGCGGGTGACATGCTCGATCGGATGGGCGCCGTTTCCTTGGTGCTCGGAACCGAGCCCGGGGATCGACCTGGAGAGGATGATCCAGGTTGCGGACCGAGCATTGTACCACTCCAAGCACGAGGGGCGGAATCGCGCCACGGGCGTCGAGGCGATCCCCGGGCACCCGTGCGACCTACGCTGCCTTCCCGACGCTCTCTTGGGCCAGATGGACGGCAAGGAGCTGTCGCTGCTGTGCACGATGGGGCCGGGAAACGGCGCGGTGGGATGAGCGGGGGGCGGCAAGAGCAGGTAGAGAGGATCGACCGGCCGTGGGATTCCGCCGTGCACTGCAGGGACTCGAGCACCGAGCCGCCGTCGATGCCTGGCATCAAGTAGTCGATGATGACCATGTTGCACCGGCTCAAGTGGCGTCCGCTGCCGACCGCCTGGGTGGTTGTGGGGACGGCGAACTTGACACCAATCGATGCGCCAAACCGCAGCCCGTCGCGTGTGTCGGGCTCAAGGCGAAAAGTCATATTGCAGGCCTACGAATCCATGAAGCCTGTCGATCGGCTGTAGGTAGGCGGTCGATGAGGCGTCGAGCGCGTATTGCGACGGTCCCACCACGTACGGCGCGACCCGCGCAAAGCTGTAGGCTACGCCGGTGCGGTAGGACAGTCCGGGCACAGGCCGCACGACGCCCGACAGCGTGAAGCGAAGATCCACGCTGGGGGGCGCCGTCGGCCGCACCGCGAAGCCTCCGTCGTAGAAGCGGTCGGCGAGACGACGAGACCGAAGCATCGCAGCCACGCCGGCCGTGGGGAGGTCGCCGCCGAAGTCGTAGGCTATCCGAGCGTTGCCAAAGAGCTGCGGCGCAACGACCGGGGGGCCGTCGGCCTCGCCGCCACCGCGCACCATGGTCCTGGCCTCGGTCAGGTTCACCGCGAATCGCAGCCTCGACTGCAACGCGCTCAGCTGGATCGCGGCGTGAAAGCCGTAGCCGTCGATCCTGGAGCGATTCTGGTACTGCACAGCCTCGGAGACGCCCGGATCGAGCTTTCCTGCCGCGATCGCCGCCGCTTGCTGCTGTTGCGTGAGCGTCTGCAGGACAACCATGTCGTCCCACCACGACCGAAAGAACCCGACGAAGAATCGGTGCGGTCCAATCCTCTGCTCGAACGAGCCCTCGACAGAGCGTTCCCTTTCGGGACCGAGGCCAGGTGCCGTGATCTGATCCATCGGATCGAAGTAGTACAGCTCATAGGCCGATGGGGCGCGGAACGCCTCGGAGTAGATCCCTCGGACCGTAGCGCCGTCCCAAGCCGTGCCCGCAACCGCAGCCCGGGGCGAGAGCGCGACCCCGAAGCGCTCATCAGCGTCGAGGCGCGCGCCCAGATTCGCGTCCAACCACGACGTGGGGCTGGCCGTGTGCTCCAGAAACACAGCCCCCTGGGCGTCGGAAACGTCTATTGGACCGATCGGCGCCGAGTCCCCGAGATCGGAATGTTGGATCGAGCGCGAGTCCACATGGCGCAGCTGCGCGGTCGCGCCAACGAGGGTGACCATTCGCCACGGGTCGTGCCAGGACAGCGCGGACTTGACCTCCGCGCCCCAGTGCTCGCCGATCCCGCGCAGGTCATTGCGACAGCCCGTGAGCTGCCAGGCCGCGCAGTCCTCCGCCGCAGACGAGCTCACGTACCACTGGTAGCGGTTGTACTGCCAGAACGCTCGGGCCGACAGATGCAGGGGCGCGGTAAGCTGACGATCGAATCGCAGCTCGGAGTCGAAGAATGAATCCTTCTCGTAGTCATTGCTCGGGTCGAAGTCTCCAAAATACCGAACCAGCGCGTCGTTGTAGGGAGCCGACCGCTTGTACCATCCGCTGCGGACCGACAGCGTCAGGTCGCTCAGCCGCAACCGCCCGTAGACCACCGGCGCCTGGGTGTACCAGCTGTGCGTCGCCCGGCCTCCCCACACGCCGGTACCCGCACCAGGCCCGAAACGCTTCGGCTCTCCGGTGACCGAATCCAGCCCGTAGTCCTGGGGCGCGAACTGGATCGAGGCCCCATCGAACTTGTAGTACTCGGCCTGCGCGGTGACCTCGGCGAGCTCGCCGAGCATGCGAAACTCGCCGCCGTATCCGGCGCTCGCACGGTATCCCTTGCCGAGCTGACCATCCGACGGGCTCTGAATGGCGTAGCCGTCGCCCAGCGGAGCAGCAGCTTCCCCTTCGGCGATGACGTGCAGCCCGTGAAAGTCCTTGGCCCGCTTGGTCACGATGTTGACTACGCCCAACATGGCGTTCGAGCCGTACAGCACCGACGCCGGACCGAGCATCACCTCGATGTGATCGATCATCTCCATGGGAATGCCGGCGCCGCGCTCGAAGTACGCGGTGCCGTTCCACGGCTCGTTCAACGCCAGCCCGTTGACCAGGAGCAGCACGTGGGTGCCGTAGTCCGCGTTGAGCAGCACGCCGCGCGAACCAATCTCAACACCGTGCATGTTCGGCTCGGTCTCCATGCCGAGCGAAAGGAAGTTGATCGCCTCGTCCAGGGTCCGAATGCCCTGCTCACGCAGCTCGCGCGCGGTGATCGAGGTAGATGTGGCGGGCGCCAGGCTCGCGCTGCTTGCCAACGCGGACGGCGTCGACACGAGCGGATCCTGCAGCAGGGCTTCCAGGCCGGAGGTGTCCTGCGCCCGGGCCAGCGAGGCTTGCAGGAGGGCGAACACCAGAATGCCGATCGGAGTGGCGCGCCTCATCGGATCACCCTCGCCAGCGTGAGGAACTCAGGACGAAACGACACGTGCTGAGCTTTCGCCCGGGCCAGGTTGACGACGAGCTGTACCCTTCCCGACACGACATCGAATCCCAGCACTGCCCCCTTCTCCGCATCAGCACCGTCCGATCCAACGGTCAGCACGGCTACGTCTCGCAAGGCGTCGGCGATGTTGCCGAGCTGCGCGTCGAGCCCGGGCGACAAGTATGCAATCGCGGCGCCTTCGGCCTGGACCGCAGCCCGCAGCGCCGCGGGTGTGGTGTAGTCAATCACGGCCTCGCGGTGAGAGGCCCCGGCGATCTGGTCGATGGTCTTGAGCTCGGCCGCGAGCTCGTCGACTGCGCTGGCGGAGCGCGGCTCACCGGGCTTGCGCACCATCAGGATGACGCGCGGCCCCTCGCGCGCAACCAGGTTCCGGTCATACTCCGCGACCTTCGCGAGCAGACGGGCTTGGACTCTCGGCGGAACGTCCGAAGCCAGCACCCGTCGCGTGAACAGCAGCGCGGCGGCGCCTACGGCCAAGCGCATCAGCGCCCGTCGCGCGAGGCTCGGGCGGCCAGCGCTCGATTCCGCGGCGCCCTTGAAGCTCTGGAGTGGGGCCACGATCGGCATGCTCGGGGAGCCTATCTCAGGTCGGTCGTCCCACGCGAGCGTCCAGTTCAAGCATCATGCCGACAGCCGGACCGTCCGCGTCTTCCGCTCTACTTCAATTTCAGCGAGTTCGCCTTGTAGACCGGTCGGCGGTAGAGGCCGGCGGCGCGCGAGCCGATGAGGTCGGCGATCAGGGCGGCCACCTCCTGCGGTGGCAAGGCGCTTGGAAGCACGCGCGAATTGGCCCCACCGTGCCGGGCGTTGATGCCGAATTCCGTGGCCGCCACCGCCCGCCGAAGCCACGTCAAAAGGAGGCGGCCGCCGCGTCAGTCCGCCTTGACCGGGTCTCCGCCCTTGGCGGGCACGTCGTGAATCCGCGACACGATCTCCTTGTATCGCGCAATCATCCGATCCTTGCGGGCCTTGTCCACGTGCGACAATTCCTTGGTCTCGCCCGGGTCGTCGCGCACGTTGTACAGTGCATACCGGAAGTCGTTGCCAAAAGCGATGAGCTTGTAGCCGTCTTCGATCAGCGCCCGGCGCCTGTGATTGTGCGTGTCGGCAGGAAGGTCGACGATGATGGGGCGCGGCGGCTGCGCGTCGCCGTACAGCTCCGGGACCAGGCTGGTGCCGAACAACCCGTCGGGCGCCTTGACGCCGAGCAGATCGTAGATCGTCGGGGCCAGGTCGATGTCGCTGCGCCACCGGGCCACGTCCTTGCCATCGAGTCCCGGTACGTAGATGAACAGCGGAACCTTGACGAGCACTTCATACAGCTCGAAGGCGTGCTTCCAAATGCGGTAGTTGTCCACGCCACCCACGCGCTCGCCAAAGCCCTCGCCATGGTCGCCCGTGACGATGATTGCCGTATTGCGGCCCCAGGGCTGGCTCTGCACGTAGTCGAGGAACTTCTGGAGCCACATGTCCGTGTACCAGACTTCTCCGTCGTACAGGTCCCGAGGCTGGGAACCCCATTGGGGCGCCTCGGGGTGCGGGTTGTACACGTCATGCGGATCCATGTAGTGGAAGTAGGCGAAGAACCGCCCCGACGTGTTCTCCGGCTGCGACATGATGTCGATGAGCAGCGGAGTATACCTGTAGCCCGTGATGTACGGATCCTTGTTGTAGTCCATCTGGATGCCCGGCACGAGCTTCCACACGTCGAAGCCCTGGGTCAGCCCGCTGTCCTTGTCGAGATACATGTGCGCCTGTGCGCTGAGCGTCCTGACTCCGGCGTTGTGCAGCACCTCGGCCATCATCTCGTTGGAGTCCGCGTAGCGCGTGAAGAACGGTGTCGTGCGCTCCAGCTCCGAGGGGAACTTGCCCGACAGCAGCCCGGGCACGCTCTTCGCGGTAAAGGAGGAGATGGCATAGCCTCGCTCGTAGCGAATCGACCGGGAACGCAGCTTCGCCAGGTTCGGCGCGATGTCACGCGGATAGCCGGTCCACGGCATGTCCCAGCGAAGGGCGTCGACCACCAGCAGGATCACGTTCATCGGCTTCCTGGCGGAAGCGGACGGCTCGACGGGCGGAGGCACGAGCGCGGCCGCGGAGGTGGCCGGGGCGGCAGCCGGCACGGAGCTCACCACGGCCGGAGGCGCGGCATTCGAGGAGACGGCCGGGGCGGCCGGAGCCGGCGGCGGCGCAACAGCGGGAGTGTGGGCCGGTCCGCAGGCTGCCCATGCGAAGGCAAGAGTGGCGAACGCGGCGGCAACGATTGGATGGGTTCGCATCGCCGCGCAACCTGACCCAGAACGACACGTCGCGCAAGCGCTTGTTCGGCGCCGATCGTGCGATCCTTCGCACAGCACTCGAGGCGACGAAACGGCACGGGCTTGTCGAGCCGCCTCCTGGCCGGGGCGCACCGCGGAGGGGGCGACGGGCCACGGGAGCCACCCGGCAGCGCCGGGCGTTCGCCGCAGGACAATCGCCGATTACCTGGTTGACGTTCCGGCGCCAGGCCGGTGCAGCGGATTGCCGCGCGCTTACCGAGAGGCGGGCGGTTCTTTCCGCACGTTAGTGCCCGGCGCACAGCGGGCCACGGGGGAGTGCTCCGCGGGTCGCGGCCCGCGCGAGTCAATCCCTTGACTTGCCAAGCCATCGCGGTATTCCCGAGCATATGGTGTTTCGGACATCCCACGTCGGGCCTGCCAGCGGCGCCGCGCGCAGGGCTTCTGCGGTTGCGGCTGCGCTGCTGTTGGGCACGATCATGCTCGCGGGATGCACCTACGACTTCGACGGCGCCTTCGCGGCCGCCCACGCGCAAGTCGATGCGTCCGCCGGCCCCGACGGGGCTTCCTCGGATGCTGCGCACGACGCGGACTCGTCGCCCTCCGTCGATTCCTCCTGGCCGGGCGACACGGGGGCTGCGGACGGCGCCCCCGCCGACGGCTGTGTGCCCGCGTGCCAGGGCAAGTGCGCCGGCACGGACGACGGTTGTGGACATGCTTGTCCGTCGAGCGATTGTGCCGTCAACCAACAGTGCGATCCGTCGGGTCACTGTTGTACGGCCAGCACCTGTGGCCAGCTCGGCCTGACCTGCGGGTCGGCCGATGACGGATGCGGCCATGCGCTGGACTGCGGCAGCTGCGCGTCCGCCGCGTACTGTCTGGGCACCGGCTGCATGACGCTGTCCTTTCACATGGCGACATTGCCGGGAGGGTCGTTCACGATGGGCAGCCCTTCGAGCGAGCCTGGGCGCGACACATACGACGGACCCAACCACGAGCTCGACGAGACGGCTCACACGGTCACGCTCACGCACCCTTTCGCCATGGCGGACACCGAGGTAACGCAGGCGGACTTCCAGACCGTGATGGGCTACAATCCGTCGAACTTCAGCGCATGCGGCGGGAACTGTCCGGTGGAGAACGTGACGTGGGACGAGGCAGCGGAGTTCTGCAATCGTCTGTCCAAGGGCAGGGGCCTGCAGACGTGCTATTCGTGCTCGGGCACGCTGCCCGGGGTGACCTGCACGCTGGAGCCGGGGTTGGCGACACCCTATGATTGCGCTGGATTCCGCCTCCCGACCGAGGCCGAGTGGGAGTACGCCGCGCGAGGCGGGACACAGACCGCATTCTCGAGCGGCCCCCTCCAGCAGCTGTCATGTACGCCGGTCGATCCGTCGCTCGACCAGATCGGCTGGTATCTGGGCAACAGCAGCGCGAGCTACAGCGGGACCGTGTCCGTGCCGTGCGGGAGCACGTACGTGAATGTCGGCACGCACCCGGTGGGTTCGCGCGGCGCCAACAACTTCGGCCTGTTCGACATGGCGGGCAATGTCTGGGAGTGGGTGTTCGACTGCGCGGCATCCTACGGCAGTGGTACCAAGGTCGATCCGGTCGGCCCGATGTCGTGCGACCACAACAGTCGCATTTTCCGCGGCGGCGGCCTGGGCAACACGAGCGAGCTCTGCCGCCACGCGGAGCGCGCCGCAAACGCCACGCCCACCGGACGCAACATCGATATCGGGCTGCGGCCCGCTCGTACGCTTCCGTAGCGGAGGCGCGGGCGCGAGAGCGTCACGGCGGGGGCACGATCGGGGACCAGCGGGGAGCCCGGCGCGCGAGTCGCCCTGGATTATCGCGCGCCACAGGGTATTCTGCGGAGCGATGAACAGCTCCGAGTACGTGGTCGACGTTCCCTATCTGCGCACGTTCATGGCTGAGCTGGGCCCGTCGCGCCTGCGGCTGGTGGCAGCGTTGAACGGCTTTCCGTGCCCGCCCGCGGAGGAGTTCGAGTACTGCGACCTGGGCGCCGGGCAGGGAGACACCACGGCCACGCTGGCGGCGGCGTATCCCCGTGCGCGGTTCATGGGCATCGACATCAACCGCGAGCACGTCGAGGCCGCACGGGAGCTGGCGAGGGGCGGCGGGCTCGAGAATGCGACGTTCCTGGAGCTGGACTTCGCGGACGCGGGGCAGGAGGATCTCCCGCGCTTCGACTATATCGTAGCGCACGGTGTGGCGAGCTGGATTGGCCCGGAGACACGTGCGGCATTGTTCTCGCTGGTCTCCGATCGGCTCAAGCCGGGCGGTTTGTTCTATGTGGGATACAACGCGCTGCCGGGCTGGGCGGCGGTCGAGCCCCTGCGGCGGATCCTGGCCGATCGCGCCGCCGCGGTGCAGGGCGACAGCCTCGAGCGCGCTCGCCAGGCACTGCAACTCGCCAGCCAGCTCGCGGGTGCCGGTGCCGCCTACTTCACGGGCAACCCGTCCGCCCGGGAGATGCTCGACGTGATGCAGAAGACGGGGCTGCCGTATGTCGTGTACGAGTACCTGCAGCCCCATTGGACACCGATGTACTTCGCGGATCTGGCGCGCGAGCTGGCCGCCCGGGAACTCTACTACGTAGGCCAGATGCCGCTGTATCTCAACTACCGCGACCTAGCCCTGGCGCCGCCGATGGCGCAGCTGCTGCAGGGCGTCGAGGACAGGGTCACCTATGAGACGCTGCTCGGGTACGCCAACAACCAGTTCTTTCGCCGCGATGTCTACATCAAGGGGAAGGTCGCCGCAGCGCCGTCGGCCACCCAGGCCTGGCTCGACGCGACGCCGTTCGGGGCGATATCGCCGGGCGCGTTGCCCCGGACCGCTCGACTGCCGCACTACACGCTGCAGCTCGCCGGACCCGTGTTCGATGCCCTGTTGCCGACGTTCGAGCAGGGAGCATTCACGGTCGGCGGGCTGCTCGAGCGGCCCGAGTTGTCCCCGTTCGGCGGGCAGACTCTGCGCGACGCGATCCTGCGCTTGCTGATTGCGGGCTTGGTGTCGCCCGTGCTGCGCCCGACGCGAACGCCCTCGGCCAGCAGGGGGCCGCTCGGGATTGCCTCGCAGTACAATCGCTGGCTGCTGCAGCGGCGCCTCGATCCGCAATTGCCCATCGCGCTGGCCTCGCAGGTGGCGGGCACGGGTGTCGAGCTGTCGATGCTGCAAGCGGTAGCGCTTCGCCTGCTGACAGAGGTGGAGCCTGACGAGCGACCGGCCTGGATCCGCGCACTGGCCCGCAGACAGCCGTTCCGTCTCAAGATCGGCGATCGGGCCATCGACGGTGACGAGGATCTGGTGCTGACGCTGCTCACCATCGCGGAGGACATGCGGGCCAGGCAGGTGCCCAAGCTGCTGGAGCTCGGGGTGCTCGAGCAGCAGCCGTCGTAACGCTCCCGGAGCCAGCGGGCGGATCCGAGGCCGCTGGCCAGCTATCATGCAGTTGTCGCCTATCGCTGCACGAGTCGTCGCGTGACACCGGCCACGAGGCGCTTTCGGGGAGAATGGCACTGGCGTGCAGATGAGGAACGGTCCACAATGCCGGGTCCTGCGTCCAGGAGCAACATGAACAAGACATGGCTTTCGCTTGGGTGTTCTCTCATCTTCGTGGCCGCCTGCGGCACGTCGGCCTCCTCGCCTGACTACCAGACAAACGGCTCCACGGGCGGGACTAGCGGCGACACCGGGGGCAGCGCTGGTGCCAACGTCGGCGGGTCGGCAGGCACGAGCGACGGCGGTTCGGGCGGCACGAGCGACGGCGGTTCGGGCGGCACGAACGTCGGCGGTTCGGGCGGCAGCGCCGCCGGCGGCACGGGCGGCCAGGCTCAAGGTGGCAGTGGTGGGAGCGGGGGATCGGTTCCGCCGGGTCCGCCGGAGACCACGAACGTCCGCATCATCGTCGAGCCCGGGGACAACGCCAGCGGGCTGCTCGCAGCGATCAACGGCGCTACCCAATCCATCCACATGACGATGTACCTGATGACGTCCTCGGACATCCAGGACGCTCTGATCGCGGCCAAGCACAGGGGGGTCGAGGTCAAGGCCGTGCTGAACAAGACGTTCCCGAGCTCGTCGTACGCGGACAACACGGGCTCCTACAGCGCGCTGAGCGCGGCGGGGATCGGTGTGGTGTGGGGCTCGTCGAGCTTCACCTATACGCACGAGAAGTGCTTCGTCATCGACGGCAAGGAGGCGTGGATCATGACGATGAACGCCACGGCCAGCTCGCCGACCTCGAACCGGGAGTACCTGGCGGTGGACGACGACGCGCAGGACGTGGCGCAGGCGGAGGCGATCTTCCAGGCCGACTACCAGGGGCACACGTACACGCCCAACGGCAAGCTGCTGGTGGCGCCGAACAACGCGCGAGATCTGCTCTTGTCCTTCATCTCCACGGCTAGCAGCAAGGTCGACGTGGAAGGCGAGGAGTTCAGCGACACCAAGATAGCGAACTCGCTGGCAGCCAGGTGCAACAGCGGAGTCAGCGTCCGCATCGTGCTTGCGGACGACAGCTCGCCGTCCACCTCGCAGACGAACGCGATTCAGACGGTCAAGGCGGCTGGGTGCAAGGTGGTGGTGACCACCAGCCCGTTCATTCATGCGAAGGCTATCGTGGTGGACGGCACGCGGGCGTACGTGGGCTCGGAGAACTTCACGACCGGCTCGCTGTTGTACAATCGGGAGCTGGGAGTATTCGTCAACAACGCTGCCGAGGTGGCGAAGATCGAGACGGCGATTGGCAAGGACTACGCCAACGGGACACCGCAATAAGGGGCCTCCAAACGACGGATTGGCTGCCGGGCTCGTTCGAGAAGCAGCCCATGGTCTCCAGGCTCAGCATCGCCACCACGGCCTCGTCGCGCTCGAGGCAACGACGGGCATACCGCAGGCTGCCCATGCCGTCGGTGTAGTAGTAGGGTTCCTCCTCGTTGACGAAGGCCACGAAGCGCAGGGTGCGTGCCGGACCTGGGTAGCGGCTACCAGGCATTCGGATTCCCATGCCCCACAGGGTCGCGGCCGCGGCGAGCAGCAAGCCGCCCACCGCGCCGACCGCGATCCACGCTCCTCGAATCAACGGCCTCCCGTTCCTGGCGGCGCTGAGGATGCACCGGATGGGCAATCCGATCAAGCCGGGAGATCGGCCGGCCCATCGGGCCGCATGCCTGCTGTCCGGCGTGGCGGGCGGTCAAAGCAAATCGAAGCCCAATCGCGCCTGGACCGTGGGCACGAAGCCGTAGCGCTTGACCAACGTGTCGATGCGGTTGGTGGCCGACTGCGACAGAATCTGGGCCTGGGAGGTGGAGCCGAGCGCGAAGTTGGGGTCCGCGCGGGTGCTCGAGGAGATCGTGCCCATCATGCCCACGCCCAGGCCCAGAAGCACGTGACCGCCGATGCGCGCCTGCCAGCCGGCCTCGGCGGTCCACATGTGGATGGTCGAGTGCAGCGCGTAGGCCGCGTTTTCCAATCCCGTGCCTGCCAGGGACAACCCCGCCGTGGGCGCGATGTCGGTCGCCGTCACATTGCCGTGCAGCGTCACGAGCGCATATCCTGCGTCGAAGTACAGGCCGCCTATCGGCCTGATTCCGAGCTGCGCCCTCCATACGTTCCCCCCGTCGACTCCGTTGCGAACCAGCGTGCCGGTGGCGCTGTCGACACCGCTCGCGCTGGTCGCCACATTCGCCATCAGGTTCAGATAGCCGGGCGGCACCCAGCCGAGCCCGGTGGAGAGCCGCAATCCGAACGGCGTCTCGACCAGCACGCCGCCGCCGATGTCCACGGGTGTGTGGGTATAGGCCTCCAGGGCCAAGGACCACTTGCGTCCGCGGCCTGACTCCGGCTGCACGTCCGGCACGACATCGGGTTGGACGTCGGGTCGGCGGGACAAGGGCGCGAGAGTCGTGTGGAAGACGTCCTCCGGGAATCCGGCGGGGTCGGCCGGGGAATCGATGGCAAGGGACCGCAGGGCGGGAAGCCGCAGCGCCAAGCCGGGCGGTTCAGCCGGGCTCTGCGCGCGAGCGGTGATTGCGAATGCGGCGATCACCAGGGTAGCGGTCGTAGGAACGAGAGTACTGCCAGGTCTTGTCATGCACACCACGCGACGGGCTGAAGCGCGCAACAGCCATCTAGCGAGCCGGCTCCGAAGCGCGCCCGCGCTCGCGATCCACCTCGTTCGTCGCGCTACCCGGAAGCTTGCCCGGGAGGCAATCGGGGAACGACGACAACGCGGTGGGAGGCAACCTTCTCCGATCGAGTTGGTTGCCGTACTGTGGTATCCGTTCGAGCCAGGCGCCAGTGTCTCGTGCTTTTTTTTCGTGGTACCAGGTCGCCGGAGAGCCGGCGCGCGTCTTGACCATCCGCCAACGCAAGACAGCAATGAGAAATGGGGAGCCCAAGTCCTGGGGCCCCTCGGATTCTGATTGAATATTGCCTGATTCTCATTGACCAGTCGGGTCAGGCCCCTCTGCGGCCGGTTGCTCTTCTCGTGCTGCCTCCGGCTGTCCAGGGTGCACGCGACCACCGGGGGACCGGATTCCGGCACACGCAAGCCCAGGGGCCGCCAGCATCCCCGGGGGAGCGGTTGACGCGCATTGCCAAGATGAGAGTCGCGCCGCATCGGACGACCTGCCAATTGATGCGAGGGCACGGGAGGCCGTGGAGCAGACCTTGTCGTTCGTCGACGAAGGTCCGCACCTGCTGCCGGGCGAGCGCTCGACCGTGGAGTGCACGGCTCCGGTCCGTCGCGCCGCGGTTCGATCGACGGCGCGAAGGATCTCCCGTTTCCAGGGCTGCCATGATACGTTGGCCCAAGCGTGAAACGGATCGGCCTATCAACGCTGGCCGTCGCCGCGGTGGCGGGGTGCCAGTACTACGACTCCTCGTTGCTCGTGGCATCACGGCCGTCGGCCGACGCGGGCGCGGACGCCACGGGTCTCGACGCGCTGTCGGAGACCGATGCGGGTGCCGAGGCTGCGCACTGCGCAAGCGCAAGGCCGCCCGGACCGCCACAAGTTCAGGACGCGGGAGGCGACATCGAAGCGGTGATGGCGCTTCGCACGCTCGACTTCCACGAGTCCGGGGACGGCAAGAGCATCGGATTCGACATCGACCGGACCTGCACCTGCGAGGGTGACGAGGGCAGCTGCCGGGCGCCGGCGGACAGCACCCCGGACGAACAGTGCGACGGTCCGGACGGGCGCGACAACAACGCGGCGGGCTTGATCGCGTCGGCCGCCATGCTGGGCCTGACGAGCGCATCGCTGAACGATCAGATCGCGCAGGGAGAGTGGTCGCTGCTCATCCGGGTCCAGCAATACAATGGATTGCCCGACGTCACCTCGACTCGCGCCAGCCTCGCCAGGTCGCGGGCAACAGCGCGGGGCCCGGGGGCGCGCCCGCGATGAGCGTTGTACTCGACCCCGGCAAGGGGGAGCGCAACGAACATGGTGCCTGCCGGCGACCGCCGCGATGGTATGATGCGCAGCGGAGCGGCGCATGGGAGCGGACGAGGACATCGGCGGCGTGGTCTTTGACGTGCAGCGATTCAGCGTGCACGACGGGCCGGGCATCCGCACGACCGTCTTCTTCAAGGGTTGTCCGCTTCGTTGTCGCTGGTGCCAGAACCCCGAGGGGTTGGAGCGCAAGGTCGAGCTGGCGCACTGGGCCGAGCGCTGCACGAAGTGCGGAGAATGCGTTCGGGCCTGCCCCCGCGACGCCATCCACGGGGACGGCGCGCACGTGGATCGCAGCCGGTGCGACCTGTGCGGGCTGTGCACGCAGGCCTGCCCGAACGGGGCGCTGCAGCTGGTGGGACGCACGGTCCGGGCAGGGGATCTGGCGCGCGAAGCGCTTCGCGATCGGAGCTTCTTCGACGTGTCGGGCGGCGGCGTCACCCTGTCGGGGGGCGAGCCCACCTGGCAGACTGCGTTTCTCGGAGCGCTGGCTCGCATCCTGCGTCGCGAGGGAGCGAGCGTGGGGCTGCAGACCTGCGGAGCGTTCTCGTGGTCCGGTCTCGAGCCGCTGCTCGAGCTGTTCGCCTTCGTGCTGTTCGACGTGAAGCTGGCGGACTCCGAGCGCCACCGTGCCGCGACCGGCAGCGCGAACGATGTGATCCTGGCGAACGCAAAGAGGCTGGTGGCGCGCGGCGCACCGGTGACGTTTCGCATGCCGGTGGTGCCGGGGATCAATGACGACGTCGACAACGTGCGCGGCACGGCCGAGCTGTTGCGGGCGCTACAGGTCAATCGCATCGCACTGCTGCGGTATCACGCCATGGGGGAAGCGAAGCTGGTGCGGCTCGGCTCGCGGCTTGCGCCGTTGGGGCTGGCTGGCAGCCCCCGCGCGGCCGAGAGTCTCGCGCGGGCCCGCGACCTTTTTCTTGCCGAGGGAATCGAGGTAGCCACGTGACCACGACTTGGAGCACTCCGTCGCCCGAGCACACGACACCCGCGCCCGCACAAGCGGCCAACGACCCGTTGGCTCAGCTCGATCCCGGTCCACGGGTTCGGCGGCTGCACCAGACCGTGCTGGCGAGCGAGCGCGCCTTGTGCGACGAGCGTGCGGTGCTGGTCACGCGGTTCTTTCGCGACCACGCGGACGCGCGGGAGCCCATGGTGATCAGGAAGGCGAGGGCGCTGGCGTACGTGCTGGAGCACAAGCGAGTGAATCTGTGGCCGGACGAGCTTTTGGTCGGCGGCTTCACCTCCCACCGCGTGGGCGGGGGAATCTATCCGGAGCTGCACGGCGTGGCGATGCTCGAGGATCTGCTGCGCTTCGACCGGCGGGGCGTGAATCGATTCAAGGTCAATCCCGGGGTGCGGCGGCGGTTTCTCACCGAGGTCGTGCCCTACTGGTCCAAGCGCTTCCTGGCCTTTCGGGCCAAGCCATTTCCGCACAATCTGGCCTTCATCGCGGACCAGCTCGACGCTTCGGCATATCTCATCAACGAGACGGGCGGCATCTCGCATTTCGTCCCGGACTACGCGGCCCTGGTGGGGGAAGGGACGGTGGGAATCCGGGCCCGGGCCGAAGCGAGCCTGCGCGAGCACCGCCCGGACACACCCGCGGCGCATTTCCTGCGCGCGGTGGACATCGCCTGTGCGGGGCTCGAGACGTTCGCCCGCGGCTACGCCCGGGCTGCCCGCCGGCGGGCGCAGACCGAGCCGGACACGCCCCGCAAGGCCGAGCTCGAGCGCATCGCCGAGGCGTGCGAGCGCGTTCCCCGTCATCCGGCGCGCACGCTGCAGGAAGCGCTGCAGTCCATCCTGTTCGCCCAGATCGCGCTCAACCTAGAGTCCCTGGACAACGCTATCAGTCCGGGGCGTCTGGACGTGATTCTGGGGCCGTACTACGAGCGAGACGTGGCCGCCGGCGTGGTGACCCGCGAAGGCGCCATGGAGCTGCTCGGCTGCTTCGCCGTGAAGCTCTGCGAGATCGTTCCCGCCTTCTCCGACCGGGTGACCCGGTTCCACGGCGGTCTGTTCAACGGACAGGTCGTGGTGGTGGGCGGCACCGACGAGCACGGCGCCGACGCGACCAACGAGCTTACCCACCTGATGCTGGAGCTGATGGGCAAGCTGCGCACGCGCCAGCCCAACTACCACGCAAGGGTGCACAAGGGCAGCCCGGACGACTACAAGGAGCGCATCGCCAAGGTCCTCGCGGGCGGGTCGGCGTCGCCGGCGGTCTACAACGACGCGGTGATCGTGCCCATGTTGGAGGCCCGGGGCGCCACGGCGGCGGACGCGCGCGACTACGCGACCATCGGGTGCGTGGAGCCCGCGCCGGCAGCCCGGAGCTTCTACTCGACGGATGCGGCGCTGCTCAACATGCCGCTGTATCTCGAGCTGGCGCTCAACCGCGGGCGTCGCTTCGGACACCGGCGGATGCACGGGAGGCCGACTCCGGCGGCGGGACGCTGCCGCAGCGCGGACGAGCTGCTGCGGATGTTTCGCATTCAGCTCGAATACGGCGTAGGCAAGCTCATCGACGATCTGCAGGCCATCGAGCTGGCGAATACGAGGCTGCACCCCACGCCCCTGTCGTCGGCGTTGATACGGGGTTGCATCGAATCCGCCAAGGACTCGACCGAGGGGGGCGCGCGATACAACGGCAGCGGCATCCAGGGTGTGGGCGTCGTGGAGGTGGGAGACGGCCTGGCGGCCATCGACAAGGTGGTATTCCAGGATGGGGCTGCGACGATGGATGAGGTCGTGCGGGCCTGTGCGCGGGGCTTCGAGGGCGATGAGGTGCTGCGAGCGCGTTTGCGCGGCGCGCCGAAGTATGGCAATGACGACCCGCGGGCGGATCGCTGGGTGGCGCGTGTGATGGAGATGTTCAGCGAGTGTTTGGTCGGGCGAGTCAACACCCGGGGCGGGCGCTACGCGGCGGGGTTCTACTCGGTCACCGCGCACGTGGCATTCGGAGAGAAGGTGGGCGCGCTGCCGAGCGGGCGAGGCCCCGGCGAGCCATTCTCCTCGGGCATCTCGCCCGGGCGCGGCCACGATCGGGCGGGGCCCACGGCGATGCTCGCGTCGGCCGCGGCGCTACCGCTGCAGCTGGCGCGCAACGGCGTGAATCTGAATCTCAAGCTGGCGCCCTGGCTGCTCGACGGGCCCCAGGGCCACAAGCGGCTTCAGTGGTTGTTCGATGGCGGATTCGATCGGGGCTGCATGCAGATCCAATTCAACGTGCTCGACCCGAAGATCCTGATCGAGGCGCGCGACAATCCCGGACGCTACCCGGGCCTGCTGGTGCGCGTATCGGGCTACTCGGCATACTTCGACGATCTGGCACCAGCCGTTAAGCAGGAGATCATCGATCGAACGCTGTGCGAAGCGCTTTGACGCGATGGCGACCGGCGCAAACGCCGACGGGGCAATCCACGTGTTGGGCGTCGGCGCCGGTTTCTGCGTGACGTCCCGGGGGAGCGGCGCTAGGCTCGAGCCCGCCAACACAGCCTCGGGCTGCAACCCATTCGCTTTTCGTTCCGGAGGTAGATCGGTGAGATTCCACAACATGCTCGGCGTCTTGGCTCTGGCCCTCGCCGCGTGCAGTTCATCGGAGCAACCCACCAGCAGCAGCAGCCCGGCGCCTCAGTGCACGCGCAACGACGATTGCGCGCAGCCCAGCTCGGTATGTATGTGGTCGGACTGCGTGCAGGGCCAGTGTGTGGAGGAGACGATCCTGGGCTGCAGTGGAGGTTCCGGGGGAACGGGCGGGACCGCCGGCGCAGGCGGAACGGGCGCGGCCGCGGGCAGCGGCGGGGCGGCAGGCCAAGCCAACGCCTGCACGTATGACAGCGATTGCGGCCAGAGCGCCGACCCGTGCATGAAAGTGACCTGCCTGCAAGGGCTGTGCGTGTCGATGCAGGTCCCGCACTGCGGCGAGCCGGGCGACGCGGGCGTTGGGGACACCGGCCCAGACGACGCCAGCTCGGGAGCGGATGCGGACGCGGCCACGCCCCCCAACGACGCCGGCTCGGGAGCGGATGCGGACGCGGCCACGCCCCCCAACGACGCCGGCTCGGGAGCGGATGCGGACAGCGCCACCTGCAAGGCTACTGGTGAGGCCTGCAGTGCCGGGACCGAATGCTGCAGCGGGAACTGCAAGGGCAACAACCAGTGCCAATAGGCCCGGGCGAACGTCTTCGTCCCCGATAGGTGCTCGTGCTCGATGTCTGGTGTGGCGTGGAGAGCGAATGGATGGGATGAATCGGCACCGCGCTTGCGGTGAATGGAGTTGGATGGAAGGGGTGAGCATGACGACCAACGCGATGCTGGTCGCGACGGTGTTTTTCGGCGCACTCCTGGTGGCGGTGTGACCGATCGCGCTGCGCGTGTGGGCCGACAAGGTGCCAGAGCAGCACAACGGCGGCCGCTGAAGTCCGCAGGCCCCACGGACACCGCACCGGCTTCACGTGCCCGATGACATATTGAGAGCTCAACTCGCGCTGCCGCCGCTCCGCGCCCCTCGCCTGCGACAGAACGCCAGCGCAGCGGCCATGCACAGCGCCAGCACGCCGCCTCGCGTGCCCGAGTGCGCGGTGCGGCACCCGCAACCACCGCTGGCGTCCTCGGCCGTGCCATGTGCGGGAGCGCCGGACGAGCCCCCGGTCTGCACACCGCGGTCGGCATTCGAGCCACCCGCGCCCGCGCTGCCGCCCGCGCCGCCCGTGCCAGCCACGCAAACGCCGGTCTCGCACACCTGCCCGGCGGGACACGGTCTGCCAGCCGACGAGGGCAAAGCCGATGAGGCCGCCGGCGTACGCGGGATCGTTGCGAATGTCGGCCGCGGTGATGACGGTTCCGACGGGCGAGCCGGCGGGCACGATGACATGGATGTCGGCGTCGCCCGGGGGCTGCATGGCATTCGGATCCACGTTGTACCACCCGACGGCGAGGACCGAGGCGGTCTGGTTGAGCACCAGCTCGGCGGAGAAGTCGCACAACGGCGAGAAGGTAGCGGGCGTGTCGTGGCCGTCGGCCTGGTAGTCCAGAGGCTCACCGCGGCTCTGGAACAGCGTGTAGGGCTGTTCCTCGCCGTTCATGGAATCGCGGGGAACCACGAGCCCGTTGGGCTCGGTGACGGTGGCGGACGCAGAGGCGGAGACGGCCGCTACGAGCAGAGCGACGAGCCCGGACAAGACCCCGGAGCGAAGCGTGGACATGGTGATGAGCGTGGCAGGTCTTCGCCGTGGCGGAACAGAGGGTTCTTTCGCGTACCTCGAGCGAGGGCCACGCCGCGCGATGGCTGCCCCCGCGAGAGCTGGCGGCCGGACGGGCGGTAGGAAGCAATCCACCTATCGCGTTGCGATGAAACGCAGCACGTTCCTGCGTGCCAGCGCCATGACCGTGCCCTGGGGATTGACCCCCGGCGAGTCGGGAATGATGCTGGCGTCGTTCAGGTACAGGTTCTCGAAGCCGTGCACCTTGCCGAACGAGTTGGCCGCGGTGCGCGACGCGCGCTCGCCGATGGGGCACGACGAGAACGCGTGGACCGTGGTCAGGCTCACGGCGGAGCGGGGAATGATCTCGTCGAGCCACCGGACAGCCTCGAGCTCGCTCGAGATGCGTGGCAATCCATGGATGGCGGGATAGACCTCCTGGGCGCCGGCGGCGAGCAGCAGGGCGGACAGACGGCCGAGGCCGTTGCTCAGGTTGCGCAGGTCTTCCGCTGAAACGTGGTATCGCAGGCTGGCCTCGTCGTCGCCCACGGGCGAGGAGCGCACGCGCCCGGCACCGGTCCCCTTGACTGCCACATAGTACAGGGCGAGCCTGCGGTGGTCGTCGAGGACGGGCGCAAGCTGGGGCCACGAGTCGCTGAGCAGCATCGCCATGTGCCCGAGCGACGAGTAGGCGCCGCCCAGCGAGATCGCAGGCCAGAACTCCTTGACCTGCAGCAGCGGAAGCACGGTCGAGTGGGCGTCGACCGGCTCGGGGAACTTGGCAGCGACCTTGAGCATCGGGTGGATGCGCAGCGAGTCGCCGATCCGGTACTTGATGCCGCTGCGCAGCAGCAACGCTGGTGTTTCGGTGGGGCCGGCACATACGAATACGTGGTCGGCGTCGATCCGCACCAGCTCGCGCCGGCCGTCGTCGTGCTCGAGCTCGGCGATCACGCCGGAGACGCGTCGCTTGCGCCAGAGCAGGAGCCTGGCGCGACAGCGGGTCAGCACGCGCGTGCCGGCCCGTTCGGCCTGGGGAAGCAGCCGGGCGGTCATTCCCTGCTTGGCGCCCGAGGGGCAGCCGCTGGCGCAGCGATTCACGCTCGAGCAACCGGGCGCGGCCCGCGGCACCTCCTGTCCTGCCCAGGCCATGCGCTCGATCCCGCGGGCGAACCACTGCGTGCTTGGCGGCCAAGGACCGGGATACTTCGAGACGCCGAGCTCGCGCTCCGCCCAGGCGAAGTGCGGCTCGAGATCGTCGGGCATGGCGTCCGCCAGGTCGAACTGGCTGCGCCAGCGCAACAGCACCTCGCGGGGCGTGCGGTGCCAGAATCCGCTGTTGATCTCCGCGCTGCCGCCCAGACAACAGCCTTCCACGTATCCGATCGCGGGACGCCCCAGAATCGGCGTCATGCCGCGGCGCCGATACAGACGCGCCATGGCGCTAGTCGCGTCGCGGCCGTACTCCTTGCCATCGAATCGCCGGCCTTCCTCGATCAGCACCACATCGAAGCCCGCGCGGGCCAACTCGAGGCTCGTGACGGCGCCGCCGGCTCCGGAGCCGATGACGATCACCTGTGCGGGCCGCGCGTCAGCCACGGGCGGCCCCTTGCTCCCCGGCGGCCGTTGGCATGCGACCGGCGAGGGACTCGAAATAGGCCATGCACGCGATGCTTCGCAGGGGGCGGAAGAACTGTCGCGCCACACCGAGCCGGCCAAAGGCCCACGCCTCGACGATGCGCTTTCGGGTGTGCAGCGGCAGGGCGCAGAATGGCCGCAGGTATCGCAAGAACACCAGCCCGCGAAACGCCGCCAAGCCGAGCACGACGGCGATGGAAAGAAGCGCAGGCAAGGCCTTGAGCTGGGCTTCGAGGAAGTCGGAGGCAGCCTTGAGAAGTGCCGGATCGGGCGGACCACGGCGATACGCGGCAATCGGGTCGGTGGGCGCTGCCGCCGTGGCATCGCCCCCGGCGGGCAGATCGGTCGCGACGACGGCCTCGACAATCGAATACAGCAGCCGGCTCTCGGGCACGTGGGCCGGCGGCCGAGGCGGCAGCTCTTCGAGAACGAACAGGGGAACCCCACCGGCGACGTCCTGACGGGAGGCGTGCCGCGCGCGGCGGGCGAGCGCCAGGGTGGCACCAACTTCCACGCCGTACCACAGCAGGGCAACCGCACCCCAGAGGGTGACTGGAACATAGAAGGCGAGGTGCACCGCCACGGCGAAATTGAGGCCAATCTCGCGGGCAATTCCCTGGGAGGCCAGAGCCTCCTCGCAGAAAAAGTGGAAGGGCCCCACGAAGCCGGGCGTGGACGGGACCATGATGCCCAGATTGGTCACGGCCATGGCGAGCACGCCGGTCTTCCAGGGGCTGGGGATGCCGAAGGCCGGCAGCAGGAACGCGAACAGCCCGGACTCGAGCACCCAGATGAGCACGCTCAGCGCCGCGCTCTTGGCGATGACCGCGGGATCACGAAGCACCCGCAGCGCATGGGTGGTGCGTGTGGCGAGCCGGATCGCCACGCTCTGCACGGCCGGATGCACGGCGCCGAGCCGCGCCGCGAAGCTCACCAGCAGCGAGGGTGTACTGACGGCCATCACGACCAAGAGCAGGGCAACCCCGAAGACCACGCTCGCGGTCGCGCTGAGCTCATGGACCCAGCCCTCGGTACGAACGACCGTGGAGACGCCGAGCAGCAGGCCGAGAATGGCGATGCCGTCGAGCAAGCGTTCGATGAAGATGACGGTGAGCGATTGGACGAAGGGTGCGCCGGTGCGCTCGGAGAGCATGCCGCCGCGCACGAGCTCGCCCAGGCGCAGGGGCAGGATGTTGTTGCAGGCGTAGCCCACCACGACGATATTGGTGGCGGTACCGACCTGCAGATGGGCCTGGGGACCGAACAGCAAGCGGCAGCGCAAGCCACGGATGAGGTGTCCGAGCAGGTAGCTGGCGACGGCGAGGGGAAGCCAAGGCCACAAGTGGACGGACGCCCAGACGTGGCGAGACTTGTCGAGATCGAGCTTGCGGGTGGCGAGGGCGACGAACGTGGCAGTGACGGCGAGGCCCCCCGCGATGGCGAGGAGACGGCTTGCGCGCCAGCCAGCGGATCGGGCGTGGCTCACGAGGGCCTCCGGGCCGCGCCCGGCCGTGCGGGAGTCGTGCGCGAAGCCGGGCCCGGTGTGGCGCGACGCGTTGCGCTCGACCGTCGAGCGGCCACCTTGGCCGGATTGCCACCCGGTGACATCGGGCCAGGCAGGCACTTCGATGGGGTGTCACGACGGGAGAGCGTCCGGAACTCCCTCATGTGCGCTGCCATCGTGATGAAAAGCCTTTCCGCCTGTGTCGCGCGCCTGCCGGAGCGAGGCGCTGGAATCATAGTGCGCACGGCGCTGTCGTCCAACGAAGAATGGGCTGGCCGCCCAAATCGCGCCCCGTGCGGCCGGGCAGGCGATTGACGTGCCTGGCCGGAGCTGGTAGCGACGAGCCGGTGCGCGCTCTTCGAGGCATTGCAGATTCCTTGCACGACAGGTCCTGACCCATGGGCAGCGCGTGCGTGGTACGCAGTCCGTTCTACCGCGTGGAGCTCCGCGCGGACGACGGCGATTGGCTCGTTGCGTACATGCCAATCAGATCCGACGGCCGCTACGACGACAGGACGGCGGGACCGCATCTGGTCAAGGCGGGTGGAAGCCGGCAGCTCTACGGAGAGCTGGTGGCAACCCGGGAGCGATATCACCGCATCGTCTGGGGCGGCGGAGCCACGGACTCGTTGACGGACCTGGGGCTGGAGCCGGTACGGGTGGGCCTGGGCGTGCGGTTGTACAAGGGAGACGATCGCGCCGGACCGCACCGGCAGTTCGTGGTGCGGGAGATGATTCGGGTCTAGAAGGCCGGGGGCTTGGCGCGCGTGGCCGAGTCGTGAGATACAAGGCGGCGCACGACGACGGTGAAAGCCTGCGGGCTTGGACGACATCACGGCCGGGGAGAAGGCGGGCTCCGGTGACGCAGCGGGGAGCCGGCCCAGCCGGCGGCCCTCGCCGGGAGAAACCAGTGGCGATCGACCTGTTCCGACGCAAGAGCCTGGACGCCATCCTGAGCGTAGCGAGCGACGAGAAGTACACGCTGAAGCGGTCCCTGGGAGCCTTCAACGTGACCCTGCTGGGCATCGGCGCGATCATCGGTGCAGGGATCTTCGCGACCATCGGAACCGCGGCGGCCGGGGACGCATCCAGGCCGGGTGCCGGCCCGTCGCTCGTCGTGTCGTTCATGATCACGGCGGCGGTCTCGGCGCTCACCGCGCTGTGCTACGCCGAGTTCGCCTCGATGGTCCCCATCTCCGGCTCGGCGTACACCTACTCGTACGCCACGCTCGGCGAGCTGGTGGCCTGGATCATCGGCTGGGACCTCATCATCGAGTACGCCGTCGGCAACGTGGCCGTGGCCATCAGCTGGGCCAACTACTTCCGTACGTTCCTGGAAACGGCGTTCGGCATCCACGTGCCGCCCTGGCTTTCCACCGACGTCCGCACGGCGGCCAGAATACCGGGCTTGCTCGACCATGCGCCGCACGTGCTGGGCGTGCCCATCGTGTTCAACCTGTTGGCATTCGCCATCGTCATGATCATCACCCTGGTGCTCGTGTGGGGTATCAAGGAGTCGGCCCGCTTCAATGCGGGCATGGTCATCATCAAGATCATCGTGCTGCTGTTCTTCGTGGGTGCGGCCCTGTACTTCGTGCCGTCGGGATCGATCGTGAAGAACTGGACGCCCTTCCAGCCAAGGGGCTGGGGAGGCACCTTGGCCGGCGCAGCGGTGGTGTTCTTCGCCTATATCGGCTTCGACGCCGTCTCCACCGTAGCGGAGGAGACGCGCAATCCGAGCCGCGACTTGCCGATCGGCATCATCGCGTCGCTGGCCGTCTCCACCCTTCTGTACGTGGTGGTTGCAGCGGTGTTCACGGGCGTGATGCCCTATCACGAGCTGGTGCAACGTCTCGCCACCGAGCAGGCGGAACCTCTGACCATGGCGCTCGATCACGTGGCGCCCACGGCCACCTGGGCCGCAGCGTTCGTGGCATTCGGCTCGGTGGTCGCGCACACGGCGGTGCTGCTCGTCTTCCAGCTCGGCCAGCCGCGCATCTTCTTCTCGATGGCGCGCGACGGCTTGCTGCCGCCGACCTTCGCCAAGGTCCACCCGAAGTTCAAGACCCCGTACGTGCCCACCATCGTCACGGGCCTGGCGGTCGGCGGCGTCGCGGCGTTCGCCAGCATCGACGAGATGGTCGATCTGACGAACATCGGAACGCTGTTCGCCTTCGTGCTGGTGTGCATCGGAATTCCGATCCTGCGCTTCACCGATCCCGACCGACGGCGTCCTTTTCGTGTACCGTTCGGCCCGTACCTGGTTCCGGGGCTCGGAATGGCGTCGTGCCTGTTCCTGATGATCTACCTGCCGCCCGCCTCCTGGTGGCGGTTCGTGGGCTGGCTGGCGCTGGGGCTCGCGTTCTACTCGTCCTACGGGTACTGCCACAGCACGCTCGGCCGCGAAGGGGGTCGTCCCCACAAGCCGCCGCCGGTGCTCAAGGTGCTTTCCGGCGGACTGCTGGCGACCTCGATCGGCCTGTTCGGCATGCCGCACGGCGTCGGGCTTCGGGGCTTGGTCGATGCCTTGATGGCCGGCGAGCTCCGGGCCGTGCTGGGCATCGGACTGACGGCGCTCGGCATGAGCATCACCATGGTTGCGCTCGCGGTTGCACGACGATCGCTCGCGTCGAGGTGACAGGAGCACGAAGCCGTCCGTAACGAACTCGAGGCTCGGCGGAACGGGCGAGCGGCGACTGCTACTTATTAATCGGGCAGGCGCAACGCCAAGGCCCGGCCGTCCTGATCGGGTATCCCGCAAGCCGGAAGCGACCAGCGCGCAGCCATGGTGGGAAAGCCCACGTCGGGCCAAACGGGACGGGCGTCCCAAGGTGTTTCAAGCGCGCGGTCGAAGCAACGAAGCTATCGGCCGGACGCGCCGCGGGCCCCTGGAAGCGGCGTGACAACCCAAGGTCCGCAGGCTATCGTCCGCGCGCCGATCGCCCGCTGTGATAGCTCCGTCGAATCCCGCGGAGTGCCAGCGCGGGGTCGGGAGGTGACCAACATGGCGAGGACTGCGCAGACCTACGAACCGCACAAGATCAAGACCGTCCGGCTCATCAGCTTCCCCACCATCGAACAGCGCAAGAGGAACCTGGTCGCGGCCCGGTTCAACGTGCTGCACCTGACGCAGAGCCAGGTGAGCTTCGACATGTGCTCGACAGGCACCAGCGCGATGAGCCAGGAGCAGCTCGCGGGTCAGCTGTTGGGCGACGAGGCGTATGCGGGAGCAACGAACTTCGAGGGGCTCGAGAAGGCCGTGGCCGACGTGTTCGGGTTCACCTACGTATGCCCGGCGCACAACATCTTGGGGTGTGTGAAGCTGGTGGTGGCGACGATGGTGCCGCCGGGCTCGGCGTTGCCGACCAACGCGCGATCGCGCTCCGACGTGCTGACGCCGCGCCAGGTCGAGGTGCCGGACGTTCGGGACAAGAGCGAGAAGGTCTTCACGGGCAACGTGGATCTGGCGAAGCTCCAGGGCGCGATCGCGAAGGGCAACGTGGCAATCGTGGGGTTGCAGGCGTTCGCGGACGGCCAGCACCCCTTCAGCCTGGAGAACCTGAAGGCGGTTCGCGCGGCGGCCGACAAGCACGGGCTGCGGCTGGTGCTCGACGGCTCGCGGGTCATCGAGAATGCCTGGTACATCCAGAAGCACGAGGCTGGGCAGCAGGCACGCAGCATCGCGGAGATCGTCAAGCAGATTGCCAAGACGGCGCACGTGTTCCAGATGGACGGCGCGCAGGATCCGAAGGCGAACACCGGTGCGATCCTGGCGACGGACAACCCCGCGGACTACGAGAAGTTCATGAACGAGGTGGTGGTCTACGAGGGGCTGCACACCTATGGCGGGATGGCGGGGCGCACGATGGAGGTGCTGGCGCGCGGGCTTCGCGAGATGGTGCTGGAGACCGAGGTGCACTGGGTGATGCACCAGGCCGAGCGCTTCACCGATCGCCTGAAGAGCGCCGGGGTGCCGCTCGAGCGAGGATGCGACGGCGCCTATCTGGTTGCGGACAGATTCCTGCCGCATCTGGGCGCGCACCAGCAGGACGCGCTGTCGGTGGCGCTCTACCAGGTATCGGGCGTGCGGGCCGTGGCAGCCGGGCAGGTCGGGCGCGACATGCTGGTGCCGGTGCAGATCCCGCGCCTGGCGATGACCAACCAGCAGCTCGATCAGGTCGCGGACGCGATCATCCAGCTCTACCGTCAGCGTGACAAGGTCGTGGCGCTCGAGCCCATCGTCACCGGCCGCTGGCGCGACCAGATGGCCTACCGCTCCGTGTTCGCGGACCTGGAGAACTTCGAGTTCGACACCTATCCGTACCTGGTCCACACCATCGAGCGGGTAGGCGAGCTGAGCCGCGAGCAGCGCGAAAAGGCGATCCGCAAGGCCGGCTACAACACCTTCCTGCTGCGTTCGGCCGACGTGACCATGGACCTGCTGACCGACTCGGGCACCTCCGCGATGAGCTGCGACCAGTGGGCGGCCTACGACGCGACGCGGGCGACGAGCTACCACAGCGACGAATACGACCGTTTCGTGGCGACGTTGCGGGACGTGTTCGGCTACGAGTACATCCTGCCGACGCACCAGGGTCGTGCAGCCGAGCACATCATGAGCCAGGTGATGATCAAGCCTGGGCAGCTGGTGCCGGGGAACATGTACTTCACGACCACCAAGCTGCACCAGGAGATGGCCGGCGGCGTGTTCCACGACGTAATCGTCGACGAGGCCCACGACCCGGCCAGCGAGCATCCCTGGAAGGGCAACATCGACCTGAACAAGCTCAAGGCGCTGGCCGACAAGCACGGTGCCGAGAAGATCGCCTACATCTCCTTCGAGTTCTCCGTGAACATGGCCGGCGGACAGCCGGTAAGCATGGATAACGTCAAGGAGGTCTACGCGTGGTGCAGCCACCACAAGATCCCCGTGTTCTTCGACGCCACGCGCGTCGCCGAGAACGCCTACATGATCCAGCGTCGCGATCCCAAGTATCGCAACACCAGAATCCGAGACATCGTGCGCGAGATGATGGCCCACGGCGACGGCTGCACGATCAGCGGCAAGAAGGACTTCCTGATCAACATCGGCGGGGTGCTGGCCTACCGCGACAACGAGCTCTGGGCGCGCAAGTCCGAGGAGCTCTTGCGGGTCTACGAGGGGAACGTGACCGACGGCGGCCTGGCGATTGCAGACCTGGCGGCGATCGCCCGCGGCGTCGAGGAGATGCTTGACGACCGCTACATTCGTTCGCGCGTGCGTCAGACCGAAGCGTTGGGCAAACGGTTGATGGAGGCCGGCGTGCCGATCGTGCAGCCGCCGGGCACCCACGCGATCTTCCTGGATGCCAAGCGGTTCCTGCCGCACATCGACCAGGACGAGTATCCCGCGCAGCGCCTGGCCGCCGAGATCTACGTGGAGACCGGCGTGCGGGCCATGGAGCGCGGCAATGTCTCCAAGGGCCGCAATCCGGAAGGCAAGAACTACCGTCCAGCCCTCGAGCTGGTGCGCCTGACCATCCCCCGCCGCGTCTACACCGATGACCAGATGGCCGTCATCGCCGACGGCATCATTCGCCTCTACCAGCGTCGCAGCGAGCTGCGCGGGCTCAAGTTCGTCTACGAGCCGAGCCGGCTGCGGTTCTTCCAGGGACGCTTCGAGCGCATCGACGAGTAGCGCGCGGTCGCGACTCCTGCGTACGGCCTTCCCCCTGCCCTCCCGAGACTGTCATCCATCATTGTCCCCGACACACGCCGGGCGTGCTGTCCGCGGACACGCGCGAATTTCTGCGCGTCTCGCGACCGCCGTACTTGACAGATTGCGAGTCAATGATGGCATGGGTAAGGATGGGGCTGCGTACTGTCTGCACGCGGAAACGTCGCGTCATGACACCGGGCATGGCCCGGCGGAAAGGGGGCTATCATGAGCATTCAGAGCATGCTGCGCGGACAGACTCTGTTTCAGAGTCTCACGCCCAACCAGGTGAACCGGATCGAGGCGTTCTCGACGATGCGCCAGTGCCTGGCCGGTGACTCGGTCCACCGGGCCGGTGACGAGGCGACCCACGTGTACCTGCTCGTGGAGGGCAGGATCCACCTGCGCCTGCCGTCGAGCAAGAACATCAACGTCATGATCGCGCAGGTCGGCACGGGCGAGCTGTTCGGCATGTCGTCGCTGCTGGGCTCGCCGCGGCACACGGTCACGGCCGTGTGCGACACGCCCTGCTCGGTGCTGCAGATCGAGGCCAAGAGCCTGCTGGCCGTGCTCGACGAGGATGCGCGGACGGGCCTGCACATCATCCGGGGCGTGGCCCGCGCGTACTTCGACCGTTACGTGGGAGTCACGCGGCGGCTCCAGTCCATCGTGGACCAGATTCCCATCGCCCACTGAGCACGCCTTCTCCCAGCCGGATCTCGTCACAGCTGCGTTGCCGCTTGCAGCCGGGGACCGTCTGGTGCACAGGACGGCGCATGCCAACCCACCGCGGACAATCGAACAAGCTCGCGAAACAGAAGGCACGCCGCGCCGAGCTCAAGAAAAAGCAGGCCAAGGCCAAAGCCGCCCGGACGCCCCATGCGCTGCTGCGCCGTGCTCACGAGTTCCCTATCGACAAGCTGTGGCTCTCGCAAGGCTGGCGCGACGACAACGAAGAGCTGCCCGAGCTGGTGACCGCCCTGATGACGCGCCGCCGCGGTCTGACGACCTTGCTGTGCATGGCGCTGGTCGACCGCACCTGCCTGGGTGTCAAGAGCGGCTTCGCCCGCGTGGTCAGTGACGAGGAGCTCGATCGGGTACTGCGCCAGACCCACGAGATGCATGGCGGCGTCGAGGAGGTCGACCTGCCTACGTGGCAATCGGTCGTCTTCCACGCCATCGACTACGCGAGGTCCCTCGGCTTCCAGCCGGACCCGGACTTCCCCATGGCGTTCATCGGACCGCGCCCCGAGACGCTGCTCGACACGCCCCTCGCCCGGCCCACGCAACCCATCTACGCGCAGGGGCCGGACGACAACGCAGGGGCCGTCATCGCCCGCCTGATGGCCGTCAAGGGCAAGGACTTCCGCGCCATCATGGGCCGGGACCAGGGACGCCCCCTGCTGTTCGACCCGTCGAGCGAGCAACTGTTCGAGCCGCTGTTCGACGTCGACGAGCAAGAGGTCGACGAGCCGCTGGAAGACGAATAGCGCACCTGCCAAGGGGCAGCCTGGGAACGGATTGCCGCCGCAGCGGCTCGCGGACCTCGGCTGGGCCGGATTGCTGGCGCGCTGCCCAGGGCTATTCGTCATGCCGCCGCGCGGCAGACAGGGGTCGGTTCCCCGGCGACAGCCCCCGCTGCCGAATCCGGCAGACCGTGCAACGGTAACCTGCTATCCTCGGCGGATCTCACCTATTGAGGAGGTTGTCCCGTGCTTTCCTTTCGTTCTACGCACCTGAGCCGTGCCCGAACCCTGGTGCTGCCCGGTGCCCTGGCCGTTGCGAGCCTTGTCACCCTGATGCCCGAGCGCGCCGAAGCGCAGCTTCTTCGTTACAGCTCGACCTCTCCCGGAGGCGTCGTCGCCACTGGCAATACCCTGGGGTTGAGCAAGGAAACGAGCCTCAACGGACCGGGCACCGCCGACTCGATCGGCACATTCATCTCGCTCGACCCCACGAGCGTCGACAACAACCCGCTCAACGCGGCCAACCCCTGGCCGGCCGGCACTACATGGGACTGGACCAAGAACGGGTCGAACGCCGTCCTGGCGCTGCCCGCCAATGCCGAGGTGCTGTACGCCGAGCTGGTCTGGGGCGGCAGCTACGCGTATGGAACCGAGGACGTCACCGCGCACCTCGACGACGCGGTGACCCTGCACGCCGGCGGGCAGACCGCGTCGGTGGCGCCCGACGGCACCACGGCGTTGACCGTCAACGAATCGTCCGGGGCGGGCTTCGAGATTCGCTACTACCTGCGTTCCGCCAATGTGACGCAATTCGTCAAGCAGCATGGGGCGACCACGTACGCCGTCTCGGGCGTGCCGGCCACGCAGGACGCGACGATCAACACGCTCAATGCGGCGGGATGGACGCTGCTGGTGGCCTACCGCGCGGAGTTCGCGCCGATCCGCAACCTGAGCGTGTTCGTGGGCGGCTCGTTCGTGGACGAGAACACGAGCGTGGACTACGGCGTAAGCGGGTTCTGCTCGCCGCCGACGGGCGCGGTGGAAGGCAGCGTCATCGTCTCGGCGCTCGAGGGCGACGCCAACCGCACGGGCGACGAGCTGCTGCTGGCGGAGACGGCGGCCGGCCCGTTCGCCACGCTCTCGGGGCCCAACAACCCCGCCGACAACTTCTTCTGCTCGCAGATCAACGGCAGCGACGGCAAGGTTGACACGCAGGGCAGCTTCGGCGACGCGAACCAGGACGCGTTCGCGGGCACGAACGTCTCCGGTGGCCGCCAGGGCTGGGACATCACCACGCTGCCGCTGTCGTCGGCCAACGGCGATCTGCTCAACGGGCAGACCTCGGCGGTGGTGCGCACGAACACCACGGGCGACTCGTATCTGCCCGTGGCCGTGGCCCTGGCGATCGACGTGAACGCCCCGGTCTTCGGGCAGGGTTCGGACTTCACCAGCGACGTGACCAGTGTCAAGGCCGGCGACGAGATCACGCTGACGGCTACCCTGTCGAACACGGGGCAGGCCGACGCCGAGGGGCTCAAGCTGTCGATGCCCCTCGATCCCCATGTCGAGCTGCTGGACTACGCGACAGACGGCGTGCCGGGGGACTCGTCGGGCACGGCGGTGACCGGGGCGATGCTGCAGGCGGGCGTTGCGGCGGGCACGCTGGGCAACGGCCAGCAGCGCGTGGTGGTCATGAAGCTCAAGGTCAACGGAGCACCGGCGAACGGCACGTACTTCCCGTTCACCGCGACGTGGGGGTACGACTACCGTATCTGCACGAACGACGCGCCGGTGGACGAGTCGATCCAGATGGTGACGCTGTTCGTTACGTGGGAGTCGGATCAGGACGCGGGCACAGGCGGCGCGGGCGGATCGTCGGGAGCAGGCGGTTCGGCGGGCGCGGGCGGCTCATCGGGACAAGCCGGTGCGGCTGGGAGCGCAGGGGCCGCAGGCGCGGCCGGCGCGGCGGGTGAAGCGGGCGCGGCCGGTGCAGCAGGCGCGGGCGCCAGCGGGCCGAGCCTGCAGCCTGACATCCAGAGCAGTGGCTCGGACAGCGGGTGCGGCTGCTCGATCCCGGGCAAGCAAGACACGCGCGGCGGCCTGCTGCTGTTGGCCGGCCTCGCGGCCGGTGCGCTGACCGTGTTCAGGAAGCGCGGCTCGCGATAACGAACGCTGCGCGCGTCACCCGCGTGTCAGCCACTCGACCATCAGTACACCCTCCCCGCTTCACACCACGTGCTTGTCGAGCACGATGTCGCTCGTACCCTCCGCCGAACCGGAGGAACGTCAGCAGGCCAGTAGCTCGTCGAGCTTGTCGACGAGCCGCGACTCGATAGCACCCTGCAGCAGGCGAAGCGAAGACGGCAGCGTAACCTCGGCCTGCACCGCGCCCTCGCTCCACCGCAGGCGCCCCTGTGCCCCGCGCGCCAGGCCCGGAGGCGGAAACACTTCGACCCCGTCGTCGACCCAGCGCCAGATCACGTTGTAGCGCACCTCGGCCCGCCGCGCCGCCCGCTCCACACGCCGACGCACCTCGGCGAGGGACAGCGCGTGGGACTTGGAAACGAGGATGGATCGCATACGGACGCTGATGATCATGAGGCAGCGGCGGGACCATGACCCGTGGAGGTATCGAGGAGCGATGGTGCAGGTTGCGTGGTGGCACCGCCGGTTCGCGTTGCTCGTGCGCACCCGGCCATGCGACAATCATCACGCATGCACACCACGACCATCCGCACGGGGATCGCCTTGATGGCCCTGGCGCACGCCATGGCCGGCTGTTGCCGCCAGAAGCCGGAATCGACCGGCGGCTCAGCATCTGCGCTGCCCCCGGATTCCGCCGCGTCCGCGCCGCCATCGGTGTCCGCGTCCGCTTCGGTACCTCCTGTCGCGCAGGCCCAACCCCTTGCGCCTTTCCCTCCCCCACCGCAAGCCGCGTCCAAGGCCCCTACGCCGTCGGAATGGAAGACGGCGTCTCGGATCGAGATTCCGTACGCCTCGGAGCTCGGGTGCGAGACGCGCATGGTGCGCGAGTGGGTGCAAGTCCTGTGCACGGAGAAGCCCGAGACCGACAGGCCCGTGAAGGTGGTCACCTTGCAGGATGACGGCGTCAAGGGCCGCGTCTTCGTCTTCTCCAGCGCCAACGACGGACGTGCGAGCGTGGTATTCGCACTGCGCCAGGGCACGAACGCACGCTTCGAGTTCACGTGGAGTACGCCGGGCTGGGGCTCGCGCACGCTCAGCGCGCGGTTCGCAGGCGATGGGGCGCCGTCGGTGGGATTCGACCGCGGGGCGCCGGGCATCGAGCACAGTCCCATCTCGCTTGCGCAGGCGCCGGGCGAAAAGCCTCACGCGGGCCGAATGCTGTACGTGCCAGCCGGCGCGCGCAAAGGCAAGGACCCCGTCGCTGCGTTCCTGCTCGACGAGACCGAGGTGACGTTTTGGGCATGGCGGGGCTGCGTCGAGGCCGGCGCGTGCCCGCAGCCGTCGGGTCCCGTCGGCTGCGCCAAGAGCGTCGAGGGCGTGGGTCCGCTGCATCCGATCGGCTGTGTCACGTGGGACGAAGCGAAGGCCTACTGTGCCTGGGCGGGAAAGCGGCTGCCCACCGAGCAGGAGTGGTGGTATGCGGCGATGGGTTCGGACGGGCGGACGTATCCGTGGGGGAACACCGCTGACATCGAGAACGTGTGCGATTATCAGCAGCTGGAATGGGTCGAAGTCGGGGGCAAGCGCGCCCTGTTGAATCTGGGGTGCAAGGTCGGATCGCATCCGGGGGGCAAGGGGCCATTCGGCCACGAGGACATGTTCGCCAATGAGGCGGAATGGGTGGACGGGGAGTCCGGCGGCAAGAAGCTGGTGCTGGGTGCCGCGTTCGGCACGGTCAGCGGCGTGCTGGACTGGCGCGAGTTCTGGGGGTGGATGATGAAGACGTTGAAGCAGACTTATCCTGCAGACACGCGCGATTCCACGATAGGGTTTCGCTGCGCGCGCACGCCGCCGCCGGGCTTCACCCCGCCGGTGCAGTGAGCTCGCCGGCCATGCTCGGTATTGACGGCTCGGGGCCCCACACGATCCTGCTTTCGACGTTATGCGGGCAGTGCCCGCAGGGCGCCACCGGGTGCTGCACCGGGCCGCCGGAGTATGACTGGTCGGATATCGGCCGCGTGGTGTTCTTGGGAGGAAGGGACTTCCTGCTCGAGGGGATTACGCACGGGCACCTCACCCCGAGCGCTCGCGGCCTGGTATTGCGTCGCGTGCGGGGGCGAGCGTCCCCGGACGCGCGCCGCCGGCTCGCATGTGTGCATCACGGGCCCAAGGGTTGCACCATCTCGCCGGACCGGCGCCCAGCCACGTGCAACTACTATCTATGCCAAGACGCTTATGACGAACCGTCCGCCGGAGCGTCGGTCCAGACCTGCCGCACGACTCACGCGCAGCTGGCGGGCTGGTACCGGGCGTGGGACGACACGATCGCCTCGTTGATCCGCGAGCTCTGGCCAGGCGGCCCTGTTTGGGACACGGTCTTTCTGGACTGGCTCGGGGATCGATTCCGCGAGCTCTCCGCCGAGACGCAGCCGAAGGCCGGGCGCGTGGGCGGGAGCGGACCCTGACTCCGGGCGATGCCATCAATGAGTCGTTTCCCACCAGGGACGAGCCGGGTTATGCTTGTGTACCCCGTTTCGACCCGGTGGCCCCGTACATGCGAAGGGAAGCCCCCATGCGCCCTCTAGCCCTGACCTCGTTGCTGCTGCTGGCCTCGTTGCCTTCCGCCTGCAAGGCGTCCGGCACCTCCGTGGACTATGCCGGAAATGCCGGCGCCGCCGGCGCAGGCTCCGGCGGTGCGCCGCAGGATGCCGGCCCCGATGTCGTGGCCGACGCGCAGGTCTACGCCGATGCGAACCCGGGAGATCCCTCCGGCTCCAACGCCTGTCCGGGGTTGGTTCAGTCCTTCATCTGGGTCGCCAACACCGGCGAGGGCACCCTGTCCAAGGTCTGCACGATCAATGGCCAGGAAGTCGCCCGGTATGTCACCAGCCCCCAAGGCGCGAGCGGAGACCCGTCGCGCACGTCGGTCAACCTGCACGGCGACATGGTCGTGACGAACCGCGATCCGACCACGGGCCCCTCGTCGGTCACCAAGTTCGCGGGGGACATCAAGGACTGCGTGGACCGCAACCACAACGGCACCATCGATACGTCGTTTGGCCCGACCGACATCAAGCCGTGGGGCGAGGACGAGTGCATGTTGTGGAACGTGCCGTTGGGAGGAGCCTCGGCGATCGGCGCGCGGGCGACGGCATGGGACGGCACGGAGGCGGAGGACACGGGCAAGGGCGGGCACGTGTTCATCGGTGCGTTGTTGAACAAGACGATCTACGAGCTCGACGGCGAAACGGGGCAGGTCCTGGCGCACGCGGTGACGGGCATTGCCCACTACGGCGGAGCGGTGGACGGCAAGGGCAACTTCTGGACGGTGGCGATGGGCTGCACGATCGGGACATGCCAGATCGAGCGAACGAGCCTGGCGAACCTCGACGACCACCAGACCTTTCCGGTCCACTGCGGCTACGGCATCTCGATTGACACCAAGGGGCGCGTCTGGACGGCGGGGCAGAACGTGATGGGCGGAGGGGGCTGCGTGTCTCGTTTCGATCCGGCGACGCAGGAGAACGCTTGGGTCATCACGGGTGCCCAGGACTTCAACCGCGGCGTGGCCGTGGGCGCCGGGCTGAGCGCCGGCTCGGTTTGGGCGGCGAGCACCAACGGCGACCTGATCCAGGTCGATCCGGAAGCGCTCGTCATCGTTCGCCGCCAGCCGGTGGGCGTCCAGGAGATGGTCGGGGTAGCCATTGACTACGAAGGATACGTCTGGACCGTGTCCGAGGGCGGCAACGCGGCGCACAAGGTCGATCCCACGACATGGGACGTCAAGACGGTGCCGATCGGGCAGAAGCCTTACACGTATAGCGACATGACGGGAATGCAATTGCGCGGGGTCGTGGGGCCGCCGAAGTAGGAGAATATCGGTCTCAGCCGTAGTCGTCGCCCTTGGCGTCGTCGTCGCTGCTGCGGGACGATCGAACGGCGAAGGCGAGAGCAGCGGCCACGATGGGCCCGACGCTGCGCCGGGAGGGCGGGCGGGGCGCACGAGTCCGCCGATGCGTCGGGAATCGCCGCCGCTGATCCGGCTGGCGGCGTGACGAATCTTCTTTCCCCATGGGGCTTGCTCGACGATGATCGGCGCTCCATGGCTGCGCGCACGTCGTTCTCCAAGTCGGTTGATCTGCTCATGGAGCTGCTGGTGGGCTTCGGCCCGGGCAACGACGCTGTGGCCAATCCGTGGGTCGACGAGGTCCCCGGATTCGACCGCAAGGGTGCGGCGACGCAGCGCGTGCACAACCTGCGCGTGTACCTCGAGCTGCACAGGCACGCTCGCTGGATGTTGGTGGGCCAGGAGGCGGGCTATGCCGGCTGCCGCTTCTCGGGCATTCCGTTCACCAGCGAGGACATGCTCGAGGGGCCGTCGGTACACCCGGTCTTCGCCCGGCGCGGGCTGGCCCGCACCAGCACGTTCGGCAAGCCGATTCGCGAGCGCTCCGCGAGCATCGTGTGGCCGGTCATCGGCGCCGATCGCATCGCAGTGCTCTGGAACAGCTTTCCGTTCCACTGCCACGAGCTGGGCAAGCCCCTGACCAACCGCGCCTGGAAGCCCAGCGACGATCGCGACGGCCTGGCGGAGAAGCTCCTGCGCCACGTGGTCGACAACGTGTTTCCGAGCGTGCGGCTGATCGCGGTGGGGCGCAAAGCCGAAGCCACGCTCGGCGCGTTGGGCTACGAGGCAATCGCCGTGCGGCACCCATCCCAAGGGGGCGCCACGATCTTCCGCAACCAGATGGCGGGGCTGCTGGGCGCGCCCGCGTCGCGGCCCGGGCACACCGGGTGATCCGCACCGGCCTTTCCCCGGCCATGAGGGATCGTGCCGTCGAGCCGCAGCTGCTGTTCGGCCCATGCGATTCGACCGACGCGCTGGGCAAGCCCGGCAACTACGTGGCCGTCTGCGATGGGCCGAGTTTGTTCTTGACGCCCCGCCCGGTCTGGGGCGGATTGGCCCCATGGCTCGACACTTCACTCTCGCGGCATTCCTGCTCTCCCTCGCTGCCTTCTGCGGCGCCTGCTCGAGCAACTCCGATACGCCAGAGGGAGGTGCAGGCGGCACCACCGGTGGCGAGACACCCGATGCTGCGTCGGATTCCCCTGGAGCGGACGCGGAGATGCCGGATGCCGGTGGTGACGCAGCCCAGGAGGACGGCGTCTCGACCGTCGACGCTTCCCCGGACGCGGGCGTGCCCGATGCGCAGCCCGACCACGGCCTGGTGGGCAGTTGCGGGGACATCGGCGCCGCGGACTGCTTCGGCAACAACGAGTGCGCCAGCGCCGACCGCTGCGAGAACGTCGGAGACGAGGCCAACCCTGTCCCGTGCTGCGTGCCGGGTGTCCGGGGCACCGGCACGGCGGGCGACGCTTGCGTGAGCGAGAACGACTGCGACAGCGGGGTGTGCGTCGCTGGCAACGGGGCGTCGTTGTGCTCGAAGACGTGCGCGACGGCAGACGACTGCCCTGCCACGATGAAAGACTGCACTTATATCGCGTTCAGCGGCAGCAACGACGCCTGGTGCCTGCCGACGAAGTGAAGGGCTCGCGCGCTGGGGGCGACGCTCGCGGGCCGCTCGATGACACGGCGGCTCGTTGAAAGAAAGGAGGGTCCCCAGCGCACCGAACAAGGAGGGAGGAGGCACACGACGCTAGGAACCCTCCAGTCTTTTCGCGACTATCACATTGACCTGCTGGCGGCAAGTGGAAAGCAAAGCGGCGCGCGATCCGGGGCGACGGCGCCGAGGCGGACCGAAGTCGCGGCGGGGGGGTACGCCTGGCCACCGCGACATCGCCGCCCGACACGCTCCTAGTAGACCAGAATCGCCCCGCCGATGGACAGCCCAGCCCCGGTCCCCAGCAGCAAGACCTTGTCGCCCCGTGCGAGCCGGCCATCCTTGATCGCCTCGTGCAGGGTCAGCGGGATCGAAGCGGCAATGCAGTTGCCCAGATAGTCAATCGTGCGGACGATCTGCGACCGCTTGAAGCCATAGAACCGATGGGCCTCGAGCGCCAGCTTGCTGGCCTGATGGGGCACGGCCAGCTTGATGTCGCCCAGACCGGTGGACAACCCGGGACGGAGGTGCTCAAGGAATTTCGACGCGTGCTTGACCGCAAGCGCGAAGACCGACGGCCCGTCCATGTAGAACAGATTGTCGTCGGGGCGCGTCTCGGCGCGGTTCGGGTGCTTGCGGGTGCCGCCGCCGGCGACCTGGGTGAAGTAGGCGCCCTCGCCGTAGGTCTCGAGGCGGGCGGCCAGCAACGCGCTGCTCTCCCCGGGCGGGGTGCGCGTCAGAACCGCGGCGGCTGCCCCGTCGCCGAACAATGTGCTGCTCTCGACATGGGAGAAGTTCAAGGCGACCGACGAGATCTCGGAGCTGACCACGAGCACGTTGTCGTATCGCCCGGTGGCGATGAGGCTGGCCGCCGTGTCGAGCGCGACCACGAAGCTCAGACACGTAGCGTGAATGCTCATGCACGCCACACCCGCGTCGCCCAGGCCCAGGTGACGCTGGATGAGTGGGGCGCCGTCCGGAATCGCTTGCTCCTGGCTGCCCGATGCGTTGATGATCAGCCCGATGTCGGTGGGCTTCATACCGGCGTCGTCGAGGGCGGACATCGCCGCCTGCGCGCCCATGAACGATGCCGTTTCGTCCACCACCCAGCGTCGCTCGCGAACGCCCTGCTTCTTGGCAATCCAGCCCTCGGGCAGGCCGAGGCGGTGCTCGAGCTCGCTGCTGGGCACGACGCGCCTGGCGAGATATCGCCCTATTCCTGCGATCTTCAGGGGAAGCGGACCATTCATCGGGTGAACCTCCACGCCCCCCTTGGCAGCCATTGCGCCGCTGCTTCCGGGCAATGCGACGGAACCAGGATCAGGTCGGGAACCTCTCGTATCACGCGCAGCAGCAGACGGTAGGTTTCGTCTTGCCGTGCCCTGTCGTGAGCCAGAGTGCGGTGCACGACGCCTCCGCCGCGAAGCAACCCGGCGCGGCTCCAGCAAGCATCGGCGGCCAGCAGCACGCGCCGCCCGTCCTGGTGGCGGACGATGGCACCCAGATGGCCGGCCGCGTGCCCGGGAAGATCCACGAGCAGGACGCTGCCGTCGCCGAACAAATCGTGCGTCGCCGCGAAGGGACCTTCGCCCGGGCCGCGGATGGCGTCGATGAGCTCCAGCCGTTGCGCCAGGTCTGCCGGCACCAGGTCCGGCAGGAACCGGCACTGCAGCGCGGCAAACCCGGTCTTGCCGCACACCGACAGCCACGCATCGCGCAGGCAGATCACCCGCGCGTCGGGAAAGTCGACCAGGCCCCCGATGTGGTCCGGGTCGAAGTGCGATAGCACGATCCAGCGTACGTCGCAGGACTGCACACCCAGGCGCCGCAGCTGCTCGACGGCGTCGTGCTCGCGCCCGATGCGGACCGGGGTCAGGTAGCGGTACAGGCGATACGGGAAGCGCCGCGTTGCCTCGAAAAAGCGCGTGGAGTAGCCCGTGTCGAACAGCCCGATCCCGGCTTCCGGGTGGCGCACCAGGGCGAACAAGGCAGGAATGTCGATTAGCTGGCGAGAGCCCCGGGGCACCACGATCGCCTCGCGCATGCGCACGATGCCGCCGTTGAGGATGGTCAGCGACACCGGCCTGCCCCCTGGCCGCACGGAGGCGGCGCGCTGCGGGGGACGGCTGGACGTTCGGGCCTTCACGGAACGGCGTCGTTCGTATCGGCAGGGACAGCAGGTGTCAACACCATCCGCGAAAGCAAGGCGGACAGGACGGTGAGCACCGTCGTCCCAGCCGCCGTTGCGGGGCCGATTGACCACTATGGCGCGCGGTACTAGCTCGAGCTCATCCGAAAAGCCCATCGCGCAGAAAACAACTAGGAACTAGGAACAGGAACACGGGAATTCGAACAGAGAATCGATCGAAAATCGGCCGCACGCGACCTCTGG
>JAJZQG010000322.1 GCA_021847645.1 Myxococcales bacterium | reverse complement strand
GTCTGCAGCGACAGTTGCGGCAGGCGAGCACGCTGCCCCTGCGGAGCCCGCCGCACATGCCGAGCCCGCTGCACCTGCCGAGCCCGCTGCACCTGCCGAGCCCGCTGCTCCGCCCGTGCCCGCTGCACCTGCGGAGCCCCCAGCTCCGCCCGTGCCCGCTGCACCTGCCGAGCCCGCTGCACCTCCGGTGCCGCCCGTGCCTCCGGTGCCGCCCGTGCCTCCGGTGCCGCCCGTGCCTCCGGTGCCGGAAGTCTCGTCGCTGCCGCATCCCGCGCCGATCGCCAGAGCGACGCCCATCCCCAACGTCAACCACGCAATCGCCTTCATGCTCTGTTCTCCTGGTCTTCAATACGAATCAAGCGTCCGGCGATGCGCGGCTCCACGAGCCGACACGCCGAGATCCCCAATCGCTGAAGCTTGTCGAACACTGCAGTAGGTGTCAAGCGAACATCGGGCGAAGTTGCGCAAGGTCCTTTCCGACGGATGTCCGAGACAACACCGACATATGCCCAGGACGCGACCTGCCCGCGAGAGCCGTCCTTGCATGTGTTGCATTGAGCAACATAGCTCCATGGTTGTCTTCTCGTCCTTGCTCGTATCGTTGTTGGCGAGGCCCGCCGATACCGGCTGACGTGCTGGCGATCGCTGCGGCGCGCGTGCGTGGGAGTGCGGCCGATGTCCCCGAACCGGACAGTCACCCGTCGCGGTATCGTGGTGTGGTGCGCATGGGACCGAAGCTCGCGACCTTCCTGCGCATTGCCGCAGTGGCGGCGTCGGTGCTGGCCGTCTCGTCGACCGCCCGATCGGAGCCGTCCGAGCCGGTGCTCATCGGCTGGTGGTCGTACTTCGCGCCGGAGACCGACGCGAACAAGGTCCCGACGACGACCCATCCCAATCACGTCGTGGACGACTTTGGGGATCCGTATACGTACTACTACGTACGTGGGTGGCCAATGCGTGGACGCCTGCTCGGTCATCACATGTGTCAATGGTCTATTGTGCAAGGACGGCCAATGCCTAGCAGCCTGCGACGTGGATCCGTCGCAGTGCGGAACGTCGAGCGACGGGGGGGTGCGCAACCGTTGGACGGCGGGGTTCCACAGCTGTTGGCAGTTCTGCCGCGCGCCTCCGGGAGAAACGGCAACGCTCGACGAGCAGCACGGAATTCCAACGGGGGAGTGGCGACGCGCTGTGGTCGACGCGGCGGCGCGAAGGCGCACAAGGACTTGCACCGTGTGAGAGAGCAGCTGCACTTGCCGCGGGAGCCTGCGGGTCAGCGGACATCGACGACGAGCAAGCCGCGCATGCTCTCGACAAACAGCCGTTCGGCGTCGTCGTATCCGGTGTACAGCTCGAGCAGGGGAATGGCGACGCGCATGACCAGGCGAGCAGCGATGGCGGGATCGCGGACACGCAGGATGCCGGCGCGGGCAGCGGACTTGAGGGCGGCCAGCACGGCCTGGGCGAAGGCGCCGTGGAGCTCGACCAGCGGACCGGCAGGGAAGCCCTGCAGGCGATAGGCAATCCGCAGGGCCTCACCGTGCTTTTGCCATAGGCGCCAGTACACGGCGAGGGTACCGTCGATTCGCTCCCTGGGGCGAGCGCGGGCCAGCTTGCGCAGGTCCTGCAGGCCCTGCTCGAGGGCGGGACGCACGATGGCCTCGACCAGATCGTCCTTGGTGCCGAAGTGGCTGTAGAGGGTATTTCGGGCGAGATCGGCCTCATCGGCCACCTGGTCGAGGCGCACGTGATCGACGCCTTGTTCGGCGAAGCGCCGTGAAGCGATGGACAGGATACGTTCGCGCTGGGCAGCGCGCCGCCGTGCGACGCGGGAGGAAGGGGTGGGCGGCCTCACTGCCCCAGCTTGACTTCCTGAGACGGTTCGTGTCAACTCTGAACTGATGTGTTCGAGATTGTATCGCATAGTCCCTTATTGCCCCGGCCTGTCTGCGCGCGGTCTGCCCGAGCGTCGCCAGCCTCCTCGCGGCCAGCACTTGGGAGCCGCTGATGGCTGAGCGCGGTCCGGTCCCCGCAGGCGCCGAATCGACTCGTCCGCGCCGACGTCGCGCCGTATGGCCCGTGGGGCTCGTGATCGTCGTGTGCGTGCTGGTGGGGCTGATGCTGTGGTACCGCTCGCGCGGTCCGCTCGTGAACGCGGTCGTCGCGGAACGAAGGGCGGTGGTGGACCGGGTGGTGGCGACGGGCAAGGTCGTGCCGCTCGCCCGCATCCGGCTGGGGAGCGTGGTGTTGGGCACGGTGGCCCGGGTCCACGCGGACCGGGGAGACAAGGTCAAGCGCGGCGAGGTGCTCGTGGCGCTCGACGATGCGGAGGCCGTGGCGCTGGAGGATCAAGCCAAGGCGACCCTGCAGCAAGCAGAGGCCAGGCTCGGGCAGGTGGGCGGCGTGGCGGCCCGCGTGGCCCTGGAGTCGGTCAAGCAGGCCTCGGCCCGCATGGAGCAAGCGCAATCCGACCTCGAGCGGGAAAAGGCGTTGATGGCCAATGGGGCATCGACACAGGAGCGGGTGGATTCGGCCACGAAGGCCTATGAGATCGCGGTGAGCGCCCACGCCGCGGCGCTCGCGCAAGCCACGAGCACCGGGCCCGGCGGAGGCGACTATCGCGCAGCAGCGTCGCAAGTAGCGCAGGCGCGGGCGTCGATGGAAGCGGCCACGGCGCGCCTGTCCCAGACGAGAATCGTGGCACCGGCCGATGGCGTGGTGCTGACCCGGGACGTAGAGCCGGGAGATGTGGTGCAGCCGGGTCGCACGCTCATGGAGCTGGCGCAGAGCGGATGGACCGGGCTTTCGGTGCAAGTCGACGAGAAGAACCTGGCCTTGCTGCGCATGGGTCAGAGCGCTTGGGCGTCGGCCGACGCGTTTCCGCTGGATCGGTTCCCGGCCAAGGTGGTGTTCCTTGCGCCCGCGGTCGATGCCGCGCGAGGGACCATCGAAGTGAAGCTGCAGGTGGATTCTCCACCGGCCTATCTGCGTCCCGATATGACGGTATCCGTGGTGATCGAAGGCGGGACGCGTCAAGGGGTGCTGTTGGTTCCAGGCAGCGCGGTTCGGGATGCGACGACGCCCAATCCGTTCGTGATCGTGATCCAGGCAAGGCGCGCCGTGCGTCGGGACGTACGGTTGGGGCCGCGGGCGGGCGACGAGGTGGAGGTCGTCTCCGGGCTGGAGGCCGGCGAAGAGGTTGTGCTGACGGGGTCAAAGCCGGTCGCGCCAGGGCAGCCGATACGGGCGCGGTTGCTGTCCCGCGACGAGGTCACAAGTGCCTTTTGAGTGGTTCGTGTCCCTGCGATTCCTGCGAGAGGGCAGGATGCAGACGCTGCTCATCTTCGTGGGCGTGGCCTTCGGGGTGGCGGTCATGGTGTTCGTGGGTGCTCTGATCGACGGTCTGCAGGCGAGCCTGATCCGGCAGACGCTCAGTGCGCAGCCCCACGTGATCGTGCGGCCGCTCGAGCAGGACGCGCGGGATGTGGGGCAAAGGATGGCAGACCCGGTGGCGGCGAGGTTGGAGAAGTCCTCGCAGCGCACGCGCACGATCGATCAGTGGCAGGTCGCTCAAGAAATCATGGACGGGGTTCCGGGCGTAGTGGCGACGGCGCCGACGATCGCCGGGTCGGCGTTGGCGAGCAAGGGCAACGTGAGCCGGTCGGTGGCCTTGCGCGGCGTGGAGGCGGACGACTACGAGCGAATCATTCCGATTGGCGAGAAGATGGCGGCGGGCGCGTTCCGTCTGGTGGGCAACGAGGCCGTGGTGGGCGTCGAGCTCGCCAAGGACCTGGGGCTGCAGGTGGGCGACAAGCTTCGCGTGACGAGCACGGAGGGGCGGGACGACATCTTCACGGTCATGGGGGTGTTCGATCTGGGCAACAAGGACCTGAACGAGCGGTGGCTGTTCGTGTCGATGCGGTCGGCGCAAACGCTCCTGGACCTGGCCGGCCAGGCCTCGACGATCGAGGCCAAGGTCAGCGACGTGTTCGCCGCGGACCAGATTGCGGCGCAGATGGCGGCGCGCACGGGGCTAGAGGCGGACAGCTGGATGAAGCTGAATGCCCAACTGTTGGTTGCGCTCCGGTCGCAGAGCAGCTCGAGCTACATGATCCAGTTCTTCGTGATGCTGGCGGTCACGCTGGGGATCGCGAGCGTGCTGGTGGTTTCGGTCGTGCAGAAGTCCAAGGAGATAGGCATCTTGAGGGCGACGGGCACGACGACCCGGAGCATCACGAAGATCTTCCTCATCCAGGGCGCGATCGTAGGCGTGGTAGGCTCGCTGCTCGGCTCGGGGTTGGGCGCGGTGCTGTCGCTCTTGTTCGCCAATCTGGCGAAGAACCCGGACGGCTCGGCGACATTTCCGGTGGATCTGGGGGCGCAGCGGTTCCTGGTTGCGGTCGGGGTCGCGACGTTCATCGGCCTGGTGGCGGCGGTCGCGCCGGCGCGGCGTGCGGCGGGGCTCGATCCGGCCAAGGTGATTCGCTATGGCTGAGACGCTCCTGAAGCTCGAGCGGGTCGTGAAGGCCTATGAGAATCACGTGACCACCGAGGTCATCCACGGCATCGATCTGGAGATCCGGGAGGGTGATTTTGCGGCGCTGGTCGGGCCGTCGGGCTCGGGCAAGAGCACCGTGCTGAACCTGATGGGGCTGTTGGACAGACCCACGTCGGGCCGGGTGCTGGTGTGCGGCACGGACACGACGGGGCTCGACGATCTGACCCTGACGCGATTTCGGGGGCGGACCATCGGCTTCGTGTTCCAGTTCCACCACCTGCTGCCGGCCTTTACGGCCTTGGAGAACGTGCTGCTGCCGACGTGGTCGGACACGGGCAGGCTGAGCCGGGCTCAGCGTGAACGAGCCCGGATGCTGCTCGACCGCATCGGGCTGGGCCCGCAGATGAACAACCTGGCCACGGACCTGTCGGGCGGCCAGCAACAGCGGGTAGCCATCGCCAGGGCCCTTTCCATGCGTCCGTCGATCGTGCTGGCGGATGAGCCGACGGGCAACCTCGACACGCGAACGGCGGATCAGATATTCGCGTTGCTGCGCGAGTTCGGGCAGGCGGAAGGCAGCGCGGTGGTGGTGGTCACGCACGATCCGAGGCTTGCGGCGCGGTGCGATCGCGTGGTGGACCTGGTGGACGGGCGCATCGTGTCGGACGAGCGCCGAGGCGCGTAGAGGCTTGCGTGGAGCGGCGTGCCGCGCGGCTCACGGCTGCGCGGTTCCCCAGGTCGAGGGTTGCGGTCCGAGCACGAAGTGCAGCGTGCCCCCGGCAGTGAGCTCGTCGTGGGTAATCCAGGTTCGATTCAAGGGCGCGCCGTTGAGCGTGACGGACTGGATGTAGTCGTTTCCGGGCTGGTTGTTCTCGGTCTCGATGACGAACGAGCCGCCTGGATAGATCGACGGATGCAGGTAGATGACGGCGCGGTCGACGATGGGCGCGGACAGCTGGTACTGGGGCTTGCCGGGGGTGACGGGGTAGAGCCCGAGGGCTGCGAGCACGTACCAGGCGCTGGTAGCGCCGGAGTCGTCATTTCCAGGCAGCCCGTTGGGGCCGGTGCTGAACGAGGTGGAGAGGACGTGCCGCACGCGGGCCTGGGTCTTCCAGGGCGCACCGGCGTAGTTGTAGAGGAACGGGATATGGAAGCTCGGCTCGTTGCTCGGGTCGAAGTAGCCCTGATCGAAGAACTGATCGAGCTTGGCGACGAATGCGTCGTTGCCGCCCATGAGCTCGATGAGCGCGGGGATGTCGTGGGGGACGAAGAACGTGTAGATCCAACCGCTGGATTCGCACCAGCCGGAGTACCCGGACTTGTCGGCAGGATCGTAGGGTTCGAGCCAGGAGCCGTCGCGACGCTTGGGCTGCATGAAGCCGATGTCCGGGTTCCAATGGTTCCTGAAGTTCTGCGCGCGCTGACGGTATTGGGACTCCTCGGCGGACATGCCGCGGGAGGCAGCGAACTCGGCCATGCAGAAGTCGTCGTAGGCGAACTCGAGGGTCATCGAGGCGGCCTGGGTGGGGTCGCACTCGAATCCGACATAGCCCTTGGACAGGTACTCCGCAGGCACGCCCGTGCCGAAGAAGCCGCACAGCCCGTCGATGTTGGTGTCGATGTCCTGGGTAGATATCTTGTTCATGGCCTGCCAGGCCAGATCCGGGTCGAAGTCTCGCAGGCCCTTCATCCACGCGTCGACGGTGATGGGGATGGCGGGATTGCCAATCATGACTCTCGAGTAGCCGGTCGCATTCCAGGAGCACTTCTCGAGCCAGCCGCCCTCCTGGTCTACGATCAGCATGGATCGGATGATATCGGAGCGGATCTCGGGCTCGTAGAACGTGCCGAGGGGATGGGTGGTGCGAAACGTGTCCCACATGCACCAATCATCCAAGTAGTAGGGCCGCCCGCCGCCGTCGAGCACGTGGCGCTCCCCGCTGGACGAGACCGCGAAACGGCCGCCCGCCTCGGTGTAGTTCGCGGGCTGCATCGTCGCGTGGTAAAGGGCGGTGTAGAACATGCGCTGCACCTCGGGCGCGGCGTCGACCTGGATGCGGTTGAGCCTGGCGTTCCAGGCGTCGGCGGCGCTGTCACGCACCTGCTCGAAGCTCTTGCCGACGACCTGCTCGTCGGCGTTGCGCTCGGCCTGGGCCTCGTCGATCATGGAGATGCCGACACGCGCCTCGACGACCTGGCCGGGCGCGGGATCGAAGCGGAGCCAGGCGCCGATGCCCATGCCTTGCGCCGTGGTCTGCCCCTCGAAGACGTGCGGCGGGTCGGCCTTCTGCCAGGTGGCGAACGACGCGAACGGCTGGCTGAACGTCGCGTAGAAGTACGTCCATGTCACGCCGGTGGTGCTCTGGCCGGGGGAGACGGCAGCATTGACGGCGGGCTGGACCATGGTTTCGACCACGCCGTGCACGACGTTGTCGCCTTCGATGGTGACGGTGGCGCCGAGGTCTCTTCCGAGGGTCGCACCCAGGTCAATCAGGATGCTCGCCTGGCCGGCAGGGAACGTGTAGCGGTGCACGGCGGCGTCGAGCGAGGCGGTGAGCTCGGCGCGAATCTTCTTGTCGCCGAGGGTCACGGCGTACAGGCCGGGGGACGCGACCTCGTCGTCATGAGAGTAGGGCAGGGCATAGCGCGCGAAGTCCGGCATGCCGGTGGCGGGCATGAACAGGATCTGACCGTAGCCGTTGTAGCTCCCGCCCGGGCCTTCGAGATTCAGGTGGGAGAATCCTGTGATGAGGTCGTCGTCGTACGCATAGGCGTTGACGCGGCCCGAGGCGGGCGAGGTGGAAGACGTGGTGGTGGGCGAGACTCGCACCATGCCGTGGGGGACCAGCGCGCCGGGGATGACGTTGCCGGAGCCGCTGGTGCCGATAAGCGGGTCGACCTGGGAGCGGAGGTCACGCTCGTTGGGGACGCGGAAGTCCGGGACAGGCACGTAAGGCGCAGGGCCTTGCACGGCGTGTTCATCGGTTCCGCAGCCGCCGGAGGAGACGAACACGCCAGCGGCGCTGGCGAGCAGGGCTGCGGCGAGGCTGCGGGACCATCGGAGGGATCGTGCGGAGCTCGGTGCGACTGCGCGGCGTGGGGGGAGCATGGGAATCACCGAGTCTAGCGCGACAGGGCGTCCGGGAGAAGGCAGACGCGGACGGAGCCAGGGCCAGCGCGTCATCCCACCGATCGCACTTTGTAGCACCGTGTGCGTTTGTGCTTACTTTGTAGGATCATTCTCTGGGTTCGGCGTCGAAGTGCCTTGGAATCTAGGCCGCCATGGTGTGTTGA
>JAJZQG010000321.1 GCA_021847645.1 Myxococcales bacterium | reverse complement strand
ATCAAAGCCCAAGCATCAAAGGCCAAGGATCAAGGGCCAAGGATCAAAGCCCAAGGATCAAAGCCCAAGGATCAAAGCCCAAGGATCAAAGGCCAAGGATCAAGGGCCAAGGATCAAAGCCCAAAGACCCAGGATCAAGGGCACAAACACCCCCTGCGTCTCTGTGTCTCCGCGTCTCTGCGTTGTCTTCTCCCTCACGCAAGACGGCGGTGCCGAAGGGACGGCAGCGACGCCCTGACCTGCGTGATGTACGAGCGATGCACCGTGGCCCGGCAGAGGCCCACGCCCTCCGAGCACTGCGCGATCACCTCGCCCCAAGGATCGACCACGATCGACTTGCCGTAGGTCGTGCGTCCCTTGGGGTGGCGTCCCCACTGCCCGGGCGCGATCGCGTAGACCTGGTTCTCGATGGCGCGCGCCCGGATCAGCACGTGCCAGTGGTCCTTGCCCGTGGTCAGTGTAAAGGCCGCCGGGATAGCGAAGATCTCGGCTCCCATGCTCACCAGCCGTCGGTAAAGCTCCGGGAACCGCAGGTCGTAGCAGATGCTCAGCCCCAGCTTGAAGCCGTCCACGTCGACCACGACCGGCTCGTCGCCCGCCAGGTTCGCCTCGGACTCCGAGATGCGCGTGCCGTCCGCAAGGTCCACGTCGAACAGGTGGATCTTGCGGTACTTGCCCGCGAGCGAGCCGTCGGGCGCGAACAGGGCGCACGCGTTGTACGGGCGCTTGGGGTCGGAGGAGGACTCGGGAACGCCGCCGGCCACGACCCACGCGCCGGCATCCGAGGCCGCCATGGCGAGGGTCTCGAAGATCTTGTGCCCGGGCGCGAGGGGCTGGGCCACCGCCCGCTTGCCGTCCTCGGGGCCCATGTACGCCAGATTCTCGGGAAGCACGATGAGCCGGGCGCCTCTGCGCGCGGCCTCCAGCACCAGCGATCGCGCCATTGACAGGTTCGACGCCAGGTCGTCCTGCGAGTTGAGCTGAATGGCCGCCACTTCCAAGGTGTCCTGCAAGGTGATGCCCGTGTTCATCAACGCTCCGTTCCTTGCCGTCGGGAGTCTCGCGCGACGGCGCGCGGGCGCGTATGTTGCCGTAGCCGCAGGCGCCCGGCCTGCCTAAAATGAGTTTCGCCATGACGATCACGACCGCGTCGATGCAGCAATTCGGGGTGCCGTCGCGCCCGGACGCGGCCCGTCGCGGCGGGACCTCGGCCGGCTTGGTGCTGCTGTATTCCCAGGACTACGAGCACCTGCAGCCCGCCTACCCGATGACCACCCCGGACCTGTTCATCGGCCGGGACCCGTCGTGCGCCATCTGCCTTCCCGAGCGCGCGGTCTCGCGCCGCCACGCCTCGCTGCAGTGCCGCGACGGCGTCTGGGTGCTGCGCGATCTGGGCGGCAGCAACGGCACGGTGGTCGACGGCATGTTCGTCAGCGAGGTGGAGCTCGAGGACCTGTCCGAGATCCGCGTGGGCGATGCGATCTTCAAGTTCGTCGAGTCCGGGGCGGAGCAGTACGTGCCCTACCGCATCGACGGCGCGATGATCGGCGGCGCCAAGCGTCGCACGGACAGGCTGACCGAGCTGGTGGGCGGCATGCAGGTCGACCGGGCGGGCGCCCAGATCGAGCGCATCGCGCCGGCGGAGCTGTCGGTCATCGTGCAGGGCGAGAGCGGCACGGGCAAGGAGGTGGTCGCGCGGGAGCTGCACCGGCTCTCGGGGCGCCGGGGGCCGCTGGTGGCGATCAACTGCGCGGCGATCCCGCCGAACCTCATCGAGAGCGAGCTGTTCGGCTACAAGCGCGGCGCCTTCTCCGGGGCCGATCGCGACAAGCTAGGTCAGATCGCCGCGGCCCACGGCGGCACGCTGCTGCTCGACGAGATCGGCGACATGCCCCTGGAGGCGCAGGCCAAGCTGTTGCGGGTCATCCAGTCGCGGGAGGTCTACCCGGTGGGCGCCACCTCGGCGCAGCGGGTCGACGTGCGCTTCGTGTGCGCGACCAACCGGGATCTGGCGAGGATGGTCCAGCAGGGGCGCTTCCGGGGCGACCTGCTCGCGCGCCTCAACGAGTTCAACATCGAGCTGCCGCCCCTGCGCGAGCGCAAGGAAGACATCCACCTGCTCACGCGCGCGCTGCTCGCCCGGCACGGCGCCGGGAACCTGCGCCCCTCCTTCGCCTTCATGCTCGCCTTGGTGCACTACGACTGGCCATACAACGTCCGGGAGCTCGAGTCGTGCCTCAAGCGCGCCGCGGCCGTCACCGACAACCCGGTGCTCGAGCCCCGCACCCTGCCCGACGCCGTGCGCGAGAACATGCAGACCTACGGGCAGCGTCCGCCGGCCGACAGCGCGCCGCCCGCCAGCCCGCCCTCGCCGTCCTCCTGGCCGCAAGCGCCCGGCCAGCCGCCGGCCCGGCCTCGCCGTTCGCCGCCGCCCTCGGAGGAGGAGCTGCGGCGCCTTCTGACCGTGCACCGGGGCAACGTCGCCGCGGTCGGCCGGGAGCTGGGCAAGGAGCGCATGCAGATCCATAGATGGATGCAGCGCTACGGCATCGTGGTCGACGACTTCCGTGGGTGAGACGCAGCGTCTGGTGCTCACCTTATCCGCGTAGCAACAACGTTTCATGACATCCCCGGAATTCAACGCAGAGGCTCAGAGGCGCAGAGGCGCGGAAGATCTCTGCGACTCTGCGTCTCCGCGTCTCTGCGCTGAACTCCCCCCCGGTGACCTCCTCACCCGCGCCCAAGACCTGGCCAGGGCCGTGCGCGAGGCGGGTGAGGGGCCCGTGGTCGTGCACGCCGGCGGCGTTCACGGCAGCGCCTCGGCCCTCGTTGCAAGAGCCCTCGCGGACGAGCTTGGACCCTCTCGCCCCATCGTGTGCGTGGCCGCCGACAACGAGACCGCGCGCATGCTCGCGGCCGATGTCTCGTTCCTGTGGGGCACGGCCGACGCGGCCCAGGCCGCCGACACCTTGCAGGGCGATGTGCTGTTCTTCGCGGCCAACGAGGCGAGCCCCTACGCCGAGGTCAGCCCGGACCGCCGGGCCGCCCAGAGCCGCCTCGCCACCCTCTTCCATCTTGTCCATGGCCTGCCCTGGCGCTTCCTGGTCCTGCCTGCCCAGGCCCTGGCCCGCAAGGTCGTGCCCCACGAGCTGCTCGACCGGCACTCCGGCGTGGTCATGCTCGACCAGCACCTCGACCGCGAGGCCTTCACCGACCAGCTGTCCGTGGCCGGCTACCTGCGCGTGCCGCTCGTCGAGGACCCGGGCTCCTTCGCCGTGCGCGGCGCGGTGCTCGACGTCTGGCCCCCCGAATCCTCGCATCCCGTGCGCATCGAGCTGCTGGGCGACGAGGTGCTGTCGCTCAAGGCTTTTGACCCGGACAACCAACGCTCCCTGCACGATCTCAAGGAAGTCTGGCTGCCGCCGTCGCGCGAGGCCATCCGCACCCCGCAAGCCGTGGAGCGCGCTCGCCAGCGCATGCGCGCCCTGTGCGACGCGGTCGATTTGCCGTCGAACCGCGCCCGGGCGCTCATCGACGACGTGACCGCTGGCCGCAGCTTCTTCGGCGCCGAGGGCATGCTGCCCGCCTACTACGACCTGGAGCCGGTCTGGTCGTACCTGCCGCCCGGATGCGTGGTCCTGCTCGAGGACCCGTCGTCGATCACGCGGGCGGTGCGCGAGGACCTGGATCGGGTGCAGCAGGACGCGGCGCACAAGCCGGGCGAGCCCAGGTTCCCGGCCGACGCGTTCTACGAGACGGAGGACGAGCTGCACGCGTGGATGAGGGCGGGCGCGGTGCTGGCGCTGCACCGCACCGCGGTGACCGGGCAGGCCGAGGGCGAGACGGGCCTGGCCGTGTTCGAGAGCGCGCCGCAGGACACGCCCACGCTGGCGACCCAGGATCTGGCCGACCTGGAGCGGGCGATTCACAACGAGCGGGTCGCCCGGGGAAAGGCCGGCGCGCTCGACCCGCTCGTGCGGCGCATCGACGCCTGGCGCGACAACGGCATGCGCGTGGTGATCGCGGCCAGGGCCGAGTCCCAGGCCGAGCGCGTGGTGACGCTGCTTCGTCACCGCGAGGTGCCGTGCCGGGCGCGGCTGGGCCGTTTCGACCCGCGCTGGCTGCAGGAGTCGGAGGACGCCGGGCGTGTGCTCGTGGTGACCGGTCCCTTGATGCGCGGCGTGGTGGCGCCGGGCGAGGCCCTGGCGTTCGTGACCGAAGAGGAGATCTTCGGGCGCCGAGCTAAGAGGCGTGCCGCCCGGGCGTCGTCGTCGTCCATGTCTCGCGCGTTCGTCGAGGATCTGCGCTCGCTGTCGGTGGGCGACTTCGTGGTGCACGTCGAGCACGGCATCGGCCGCTACGAGGGGCTGGTGCACAAGAGCATCGGCGGCACCACGGTGGACCTGCTGGTGGTCTCCTACCAGGGCGGCGACAGGCTGTACGTGCCGGTCTACCGGCTCAGCCAGGTGCAGAAGTACGCCGGGGCCGAGGGCAGCCCCAAGCTCGACCGGCTCGGCGGCCAGACCTTCGCCCGCACGCGCTCCAAGGTGCAGCAAAACGTGCGCAAGCTCGCCGACGAGCTGCTGCGTCTGTACGCGGAGCGAAAAGCCACGGGCAAGGCGCCGCTGCCCTCGCCCGACGACGACTACCGCGCGTTCGAGGCCACGTTCCCCTTCGAGGAGACGCGGGACCAGGCCACGGCGATCGACGACGTGCTGGGCGATCTGGGATCGGAACGTCCGATGGACCGGCTGGTGTGCGGCGACGTGGGGTTCGGCAAGACCGAGGTGGCGATTCGGGCGGCGTTCCGGGCTGCGGCGCAGGGGCGTCAGGTCGCCGTGCTGTGCCCGACGACCGTGCTGGCGCAGCAGCACCTGATGTCGTTCCGGGCGCGCATGGAGAGCTACCCGTTCGTGGTGCACGGGCTGTCGCGCTTCCAGTCCAAGACCGAGCAGCAGGAGACGCTTCGCAAGCTGCGCACGGGCGGCGTGGACATCGTGATCGGCACGCACCGCCTGCTGTCCAAGGACGTGCACTTCAAGGCGCTGGGCCTGCTGGTGGTCGACGAGGAGCAGCGCTTCGGGGTGACGCACAAGGAGCGCATCAAGCAGCTCAAGAAGACCGTGGACGTGCTGACGCTGTCGGCCACGCCGATCCCGCGCACGCTGCAGATGGCGATCAGCGGGCTGCGGGACATCTCGATCATCGGCACGCCGCCGATGGATCGGCGGGCGATCCGCACGATCGTGACCCGTCAGGACGAGAGCGTGATCCGAGAGGCGGTGCGACGGGAGATGTCGCGGGGTGGGCAGACGTTCTTCGTGTACAACCGGATCGACGGGCTGTACGAGCGCGCGGCGCGCTTGCAGGAGCTGGTACCCGAGGCGCGCATCGCGGTGGCGCACGGGCAGATGTCCGAGAGCGCGCTGGAGCGCACGATGTTCGACTTCGTCGAGGGGCGTTACGACGTGCTGGCGACTACGGCGATCATCGAGAGCGGGCTGGACATCCCGCGGGCCAACACGATGATCATCGACCGCGCGGACATGTTCGGCCTGGCGCAGCTCTACCAGCTGCGCGGGCGCGTGGGCCGCTCGCGGGAGCGTGCGTACTGCTACCTGGTGGTGCCGCCGGTCAACGCCATGACCGACGAAGCCAGGGCGCGGCTCGAGGCCATCGAGCAGCACACGGACCTGGGCGCGGGCTTCCACATCGCCTCGCTGGACCTCGAGCTGCGCGGCGCGGGCGACCTGCTCGGACGCGAGCAGAGCGGCAACGTGGCGTCGGTGGGCTTCGACCTGTTCCACCAGATGCTCGAGGAAGCGGTGCACGAGCTGCGCGGCGAGACGGTGGTGCACGAGATCGAGCCCGAGCTGAACTTCGACGTGGAGGCGCTTCTTCCCGAGGACTACATCGCGGACATCGGCGTGCGCCTTTCGTTCTACAAGCGTCTGGCGAGCGCGATCGACGAGCAGGAGGTGGAGGACCTGGCGGTGGAGCTGGAGGATCGGTTTGGGCCGCCGCCGGAATCGGCGCGACGGCTGGTGCACCTGATGCGTCTGAAGACTGAGCTGCGCAGGCTGCGCGTGCTGGGGTGCGAGGCCAACGCGCGGGTCGTGACCCTGCACCTGGCCGAGGACCACCGGCTCGATCCTGCCGAGATCGTGGCGATGGCGCAGAAGAAGGGCTCGCCCTACAAGGTCAGCCCGGACATGCGGCTGACGCGCAGGGCCACCGAGCACGACGAATGGAAGAACGGCCTGGAGGCACTGGAGACGGTGGTGGCGGAGCTGCAGCGGGCGCTACGTTCCTGAGCGCTCACGGTTGCATCTGGGAGACCTTCTGCTGGGCAGCGCGCAGCGCGTTGCGGGCGCGCAGCACGTAGGGCCCGTCGTCGTGCTCCTGAACGAAGTCGGCCAGCGGCAGCAGCGCCTGCTTGGGCCGATCGAGCTGCAGCAGCAGCACGCCGCGGGCGTACTTGGCGGGGTAGGCGGGGTCGACCCTGCCGAGCTCCTCGACCTTGCGAAGCTGGTACTCGTGGGCCGCGCGGCACCGCGCTGCCACGTCGTGCTCGCGGATCCAAGGCACCGACACCACCGGGTGCTCGATCAGGAACCCGTAGAACACCCGGTCCTCGTCGAGCGTGGGCGCGAACGGCGCCTGGTCCAGGCCCGTGATCTCGTTCCACCGCTTGCGAAACAGCACCTCGCGAACGAACCGGTCCGGCAGCACCCGCATGCGCGCGCCGTCGGCCAGCAGCCAGCCCGACCGCCGCAGCATCGCCACCGACGCGCCGCCCACCTCGCGCAGGTCGTCGGATTCCTGGCCGGTCCGCTCGAACCGATCGAGGCCGTCGAGAAAGATCCGCATCTGCACGGCGCGCAGGCGAAGCACCGCCTCGGGGCCCTGGCGCAGGGCCGGCACCACCAACAGGCGCACCTCCGCCAGCCGCTGCGCGAGCTGCTCGCGCTCGCCTGCCGCGTCCGCCTTGCCGTACGCCCGCACCGCCTCGCCCAGCGCCCGCACGTCGAAATCGAGCCGCTGCCGATCGGCCTCGCTCGCGAAGCGCTCGTCGCGAAGGGAAAGCGCAACCAGCGCAGCGCGATTGGGCTTGGGCAAAGGGATCTCGTCGGGCACCACCGGACGCGGCACCGCGATCAGCACCGCCAGCGCCGCCGTCACGATCACAACCAAGCCGACCTGCCAACCGTCGAACAGTCGTCTCCACGTCGAGTCGGTCTTGACACGCCCGGCATTCGCTCGCGACGATCCCAAGTCCATCGCCCGCGAGAGGACCATGATTCGGCCGCCGCGGGAAGTGGGCCAGGAGAAGCCGTGATCGAGAAGCGCAAGTTCCCCCGCAAACCCGTCGACCTTTCGGCAGCGATCATCGTGGCGGGGAGCTCGGAACCGATCGAAGGACGAGTGCGGGACCTGAGCATCGGAGGCGGCTTCATTCTGGTGAACGCCGTCCTGGCGTTCGGCGCAAGGATCGAGGTGCGCATCGACTTTCCCGCGCCTGCGGGCTCGTTGAAGCTGCCCGCGGTCGTGCGCTGGTCCGACGACGACGGCGTGGGCGTGCAGTTCGGCCTGCTGGGCGCGCGCGAGACGCACGCGATCGCGAACGCCATCTCGCACAAGTAGACCGGCCGCACCGCAGCGCCGCGACTAGAACTGGATCAGGTTGAGATGGAGCCTTCTGGCGCCAGCGGTGGCCGGGGCCGGGCCCATCGGCGTCAAAGCATACCGGAGATGGGCATGAGGAGCCGCGAATCCGGCACCAGCGGGCAGGTCTGTGCGGCGCGAAGGG
>JAJZQG010000320.1 GCA_021847645.1 Myxococcales bacterium | reverse complement strand
CGATGTGCTTGCGCCACGGCGCACCCGGAGCCAGCACGCCGTGGTAGCGCCATAGCGGAAAACGGGGCGGCGGGACGATCGCGGCCAGGCGCGCCATGAACTCCATGGGCTGCATGACTCGATGCGTCCGCCGTCCTTTGGGATACTTCGTGCGGTACGCGACCGAGCCATCGCGAAGGATCGAGAGGCCCCATCAATGAGTACCGCACGGGCGTCAGCGCCTTGGCCTACCTCTGGCGTCTGGCCCGCGAGCTGCCCGATCCGCCCGGCCCGCCGGTCAGCGTCGGCTTCGTCGAGGAGTTCGTCCACCTGTTCCGCGGCGCCGCCGGCCGCTCCGGTATGTACTCGAACGACGATGGTACGCCGTTGAGCGTCCCTTCGTTCCTGCAGTACGAGGGGCGGCAGGCTGCGCTCGCGCGCTCGGAGCTGCTCGACCGCCTGGCCGAGCGCATGAGCGAACACCTGCGCAAGTATCCCTCGGGGCTCGACGCCGGCGTCGTGGCGCGACGCCAGGCAAATCGCAAGCGCGTGCTCACCTACTTCCGCGCGTCGGCACAAGACTGGAACGACTGGCGCTGGCAGATCCGCCACGTGGTCCGGGAGCCGGACGTGCTGTTCGACCTGGTCGAGCTCGACGAGGCACAGCGGGCGACCCTCAGGAAGGCCTATCGCAACCACATCCCCTTCGGCGTGACTCCGTACTACCTGAGCTTGATGGACCCGACGCCCGGCGACGGCGCCGACCACGCGATTCGGGCGCAAGTGATTCCCCCCGCCCAATACGTCGACGAGATGGTCGCGCGACGCTTCGACGATCCGAGCGCGCTCGACTTCATGGGCGAGAGCGACACCTCTCCGGTCGAGCTGGTGACCCGCCGCTACCCGATGGTGGCCATTCTCAAGCCGTTTCATACCTGCGCCCAAATCTGCGTGTACTGCCAACGAAACTGGGAGCTGCGCGAGTGCCTCGCCCCCAACGCCCTCGCCTCCCGCGAAACGTTGGACTCCGCCCTTGCCTGGTTCGAGCAACACCCTTCGGTCGGAGATGTCTTGATCACCGGCGGCGACCCCGTGGTCCTGGCCGATGAAAGCCTCGAGCCCATCCTGGCCCGCGTGGCAGCGATGCCCCATGTCTACCGGATTCGCCTCGGCACGCGGACCCCGGTCGTGCTGCCGTCGCGCTGGACCGAGTCCCTCGTCGACCTGCTCGCCAGCTATCAGGCTCCCGGACGCCGGGAGGTGGCCGTGGTGACCCACTTCGAGCATGCCTATGAGGTCACGCCGGAAGCAGCCGCCGCCGTGCACCGGCTCGCCCGGCGCGGGATTCGCGTCTATAACCAGGAGGTCTTCACCCTCGAGAACTCACGGCGCTTCGAGACTGCCAAGCTCCGTCTCGCCGTCCGTTCCATCGGTGTCGACCCGTATCACACGTTCGCGATGAAGGGCAAGGCGGAGACGCGGCAGTACATGGCGCCGATCGCACGCATTCTCCAGGAGAGAAAGGAGGAGGCCAGGCTCCTGCCCGGACTCGACCGTACCGACGAGCCGGTCTTCAACGTGCCCAGGCTGGGAAAAAAACCACCTGCGCGCGTGGCAGGACCACCGTCTGGTGATGATTCGGCCGGACGGCGCCCGTGTCTACGAGTTCCATCCCTGGGAAAAGAACCTCGCGACCGTGCCCCCCTTCTACTACGCAGATGTGCCCCTCTGGGACTACCTCCAAGAGCTCGCCGCCAGAGGCGAGGACCCGCACGACTACCGCAGCATCTGGTACTATTTGTGAGTCCCCTCCACCATCGCACGAGCCGCGGCGCCGATACCGCGGATGGCCTGATGCATCCCCGGGCGCCGTCGCGTCGGGACGGACGATGCCGGGATCACGTGCCAATAACCACGACAACGCCGCCCGATATGCCCGGTATCTGATCCGCTTGGTGTCGACCAGGCCGTAGGACAGCTCGCTCGAGGCGTGTTAGAGTGCAAATAGGCGTCTTCGGGGGTGGTGACGGCAAGACGGTGCTCCCCCCGTCCAGGCTCCTGTCAGGAGGGTGACCATGGACCTGCATCTCGACGAAGCGGAAGTGTCACTGGTGTACAGGATTCTGAAGAGCCGGCTGGAGGAAACGCGTTCGGAGGTGCATCACGACCACGATTCGGAGTCCCGGGGGTACATGAAGCACAAGGAGCGCATCCTCACGACCGTTCTGGGGAAGTTCCCTGCGAACGTGGATGAGACTGCTCACCGCAGGGGAATCCTTCGCAGCGAGTAGAGGCAGCCCGCCCACGTCGGCGTCGCCGCCGCGGCCCCGGCTTCACCGTGTCGGCTCCCGACGCAGGAGTGGGTTGGCGCCAAACCACCCTATCGGCCGCTGCTTGCCAGCTGTCCGGCTTCAAGTTAGGAAACCTGCATGTTCTCGAAACGTTGGCCGGCCGGGGTGGTCATCTGGGCCGCCTTGGCGGTGTTCGCCGCTTCGGTCGCGCTTGCTGAAGACGCCGGCCCCACCGCCACGTTTCCCGGCCTCGCTGCGCCGCCCAACGCGGCGGACGGCGGCCCAGCCAGCTCCGACGCCGGTGACGCGGCCCCCGCCCCGGCCGATCTCGTGTCCATCCGCACGACCACCCGGCAGGTTCAAGCGCTGATCAAAGGCGAGCTCGACGTCGAGGTCGACCCGGGATCGCTGTTCGAAGTCCAGCTCGACGACGAGCGAGCCGTGTTGGTCCAGGTAGAGCGCTTGTCGACGCTGCTCCGGGCAGCGCTTCCAGATGCAGGCGCCGATGCGGAGGCCACCCGCAAAAAGACTCTGCGCAAGACGAAGCCGCCCAAAGACGCCGGTGCCGACGCGGAGGCGGGTCTTGACGCTGCGGAACCCGACGCGGACTTGTGGCGTGCTCAATTGGCGCTGGACGAAGCTCGCTTGTCGTTCTTGGCGCTGCCCAAACCGCGCCGCGACGAGCTGCTGGCCCGCCATCAAGCCAGACAGGCAGAAGCCGAAGAGGCCGCAAAGCAGAGTGACGTGACCGAGGCGCAGCGCAAGGCCGAGGAAGCCGCCCGCGCGCGGATTGCGGCGTTGGAGCAGGTCAAGCGTGCGGAGTCCGAGGCTGCGCGCGTCGTCGCCGAAGAACGCGTACGCTTGCTCGGCGTGCGCGAGCACCAGGCAGAGTACGAGGCCGAGCTCGCTCGACAGGAAAACTCCCTCACCGAACGCGCTGACGTCGCGCTGAGCTGGCGGCGGCGGGTCCGTGAGCTCGTCGACGCCCGGCTCGCCGGCCAGCAGTCCCCCAGCGACGTCGACGCCCTGTACTCCGAGCTCATTGAAGAGCTCAGAGGCCATGCCCGGGCCGATCTGTCGTCCGCGCTCCACGAGCTCTCCAGCGGCTCGAGCTCCGTGCCGGATGTCGGCCCTAACAACCTCGACACGGCCGGCGCGCTGGTCGACCGCAGCGGGGTGGACGCCGCCAGGGCAGAGCTCACCGCGCAGGAAGCCAGGCTCCGCGAGCGCGAGCGCGACGTTCGGTGGCGACTGGCCTCCATCCTCATGGATCAGGTGGAGTCGCTCAACCGCGACCGCCTCACCCTCTATCCCTACCTGTCTTCCGATCGCCGCTCGGAGCTGACGGACTTCGGCGGGCCAGGTATCGAGCAGGCCAAGGCCGAGGGCTACCAGGTCGCGCTCGTGGTCCGCTACCACGTGCTCACCGCGGCGCGCTGGTTCTCCGACGTCAAGTCGGGCCGACCCACCGCTGCCTCCGGCCTGCTCGCCACCGTATCGCTACTGAAGATTCTCGGCCTGCTGGTGTTGTTCGTGGCCTGGCGTCGCCGCGCATCCCCCTTGATCGCCTCCTGGCACGAGCGCGCCATGGAGGCAGCCGCCAGCGGACGGTCCAAGACGGCTCGATGGGCAGAGCGCTTCACGTCCTTCCTGCCCCGAGTCCGCTCCCCGCTGGAGTGGATTCTGTTGATGTGGGCGCTCATGTGGTTGGCCGGTCCTGCCGTCGCCGACCTGCTGGAGGTTCGCGTTCCCTGGCTGGTCATCACCTGGAGCATGGGCGCCGTGCTCGTGGTCAACAGCATCGACGCTTTCTTCTCGGCACCGAACCGGAAGCTCCGGGCCAAAGATACGGCGGTCTTGCGCCTGCGGTCCCTCCGGCTGCTCGGACGTATCGTCGTGGCGGTCGGGTTGACGCTGGCGTTGAGCGCGGAGCTGGTGGGCAAGGGCACGGTCTACAGCTGGGTGCTCGAGACGTGCTGGCTCGCAGCGATTCCCATTGGCCTGGTGATCGTCAAGTGGTGGAGGGAGATCATCTTCGAGCGCCTGGCCGTTCGTCGGAAAAAGAGCCAGTTCGCGCGGTTGCTGCTCGCACGCCAGGAGGGATGGGCCAGCTTCCCGGCTGCCGCGGCCGGAGGCATCTACCTGATCGCCGTCGGCGTAGCGCGCATGATCCGGGGCTACCTCACCGGTCTCAATATTACCCGGCGCGTGCTCGCTTTCTCGTTCCGGAGGGAGATCTCCAACCAGGCGCGCGACCGGGCAGCTACCTCGGTGCTCGTGCCCCTCGATGACGACCAGCTGGCCCCGCTCGATCCCGAGTCGCCGGTCAGCGAATTCGTGCCCACCGAGGCCGACGCCAACGTCCAGGAGGTCATCGACTGCATCGACGCCCCCGGTGGCGGCGTATTCGCCCTTGTGGGCGAACGCGGTGCCGGCAAGTCCACCTTGCTCGCCAGGATCGTGCGCGAGCGGCACATGTGCCTGGTGGTTCCTTGCCCGGCAGGTGGGCTGGGCCCCCTCAAGCGCGAGCTGTGCAAGGCCCTCGGCCTGGAGCCGGGTACGAGCGACGACGACATCAAGGTCGCCATCAACCGCAACAAGGAAGACAACGCCATCCTGATCGATGACGCGCAGCGGCTGGTGCGGCCGGAGATCGGCGGATTCGACGACCTCGACACCATCCTGGCGTTCGCCCGCGACGCCTGCGAGACATGCACCTGGGTCTTTGCGATGGGCGCCGTGACCTGGCGCCTGGTGGCCCGCGCACGCGACTCGCGGCCCCTCTTCGATGACGTCATCCGGCTCCGCCCCTGGAGCGAAGAGAGCATCTCTTCCCTGCTCCGCCAGCGCTCGGCCTTGACCGGGCTCAAGCCGTCGTTCGAGCGCCTCGTCACCGAGCCTCTCGACGACGATGAGCTCGAGCGTGCCGGGCAATTGTCCCGGTTCGAGCAGAACTACTATCGCCTCCTTTGGGACTACTCAGAGGGCAACCCGGCCGTGGCGCTGCACTTCTGGCGCGCGTCGCTCCGCAAGGACGACGCTGGCCGCGTGCACGTCCAGCTGTTTGCGGCGCCCGACACGGCCGACCTGGAGGCGCTCCCCGACCCGGCCGTGTTCGTGCTCCGCGCCGTCGTCCAGCTGGAGCTTGCCGCGATGGATGATCTCGTGGGCGCCACGGCCGGACCGCGCAACCAGGTCGCCGACGCCCTGCGGTACGGCATGATCCGCGGGTACCTCGAGGTCGTCAACGGCAGATACCGCGTTCGCTGGACCTGGTTCCGCGCGATCACCAAGTTCTTGCAGCGGCGGCATCTGCTGGCCGCGCCGGGAAAATGGATATGAAACAGGTGTCCTTTCCCGCTTGTCGCTGGGCTCGTCGGCCAACGCAGCCACCTTCCGGTCACACGGTGAGCACCATGAGATGGTTCAAGACGCTCTCGATCATCACCCCCATCCTGCTCTTTGCGGCTCCGGCCTTCGCGCAAGACGCCCCTGACGTAACCAAGCTCGCCGGGGTCATCCGTTGGGGCGGCGTCATCTTCGCCGTCTTCGTCATCGTCGGCGCCATGGTCGCGCTCCGCGTCGTCGGAAACGTCGCCGAACGCCTGTCGCTCCGGTTCACCAACCGCAGGCCGACCATCCAGAAGGTCGAGTCCATCGTCCGCTTCGCGGTCTACATCATCGCGATAGGGCTGGCGCTGACCCTCAGCTTGAAGCTCGACGCCACGACGCTGGCGGTCGTCGGCGGCTCCCTCGCCGTCGCGGTCGGATTGTCGCTTCGCGACCTGGTCGCGTCTTTCATCGCAGGGATCACAATCATCTTCGACCGCCCGTTCCAGGTCGGCGATCGCGTGGCCTTCGCAGGAGAATACGGGGATATCATCAAGATCGGCCTGCGCAGCACCCGCATGAACACGCTCGATCACAACATCATCACCATCCCCAACAACAAGGTGCTCACCGACGTCCCGGCCAGCGGCAACTGGGGTGCCCTCGAAATGCAGACCCCGTTCGACTTCTACATCGGAGTCGATCAAGACGCCGAGCTGGCCGCTGCATTGATTCGGGAGGCCTGCCTCACCAGCCCCTATGTGTTCCTCGAGCAACCCATCCCCGTGCTGGCAAAGCAGGTGATCCTGCAGGACTACATCGCGATGCACTTGAAGTGCCGTCCCTACGTCTTCGACTGCAAGTACGAGAAGCCGTTCGAGACGGACGTCCACTTCCGCGTGGCCAAGGCCTTCCGCGAGCACGGAATCCTGCCGCCGGCCGTGCTGCACAGGCAGGTCGACTCACCCGCAGCACCCAGGCCGGCACGCCGCGCCGACCCGTCTTGAGCTCCACCGCCTGAAGCTCCGGAACGCCACGCTTGCCCCGCCGTGCTGGACAGTGCCGGCTGGACGCGTCACCTTGCCGTCCATGAACGGAAACGACGCCTCCCAGGCCGTGTCTCGCGTCCTTGCGATTCACCTCTTCGATATCGGCGCCACGCCCATCACCCTGTCGACCGTGGCCACCCTCGCTATCGTCGTAGGCGCGGGCTACCTGCTCTCCCGTGTCGCGTCGGTGGCCCTGCGACGCGGCCTGGAGCGACGCGGGCTTCCCCCGGAGCGCGCCAACGGGCCGGCACGCCTCGCCTCGTTCGCAGTGCGCGCCATCGCCATCATCGCCGCGCTGCAGACGGCCGGAATCGACCTCGCCGCCCTGGTGGCCGCAGGCGCCGTATTCGCCGTCGGCGTCGGTATTGCCATGCAGAAGGTCGCCGAGAACTTCGTTTCGGGTCTCATCCTCATCGTCGAACGCTCGATTCGTGTCGGCGATGTCGTCGAGTTCGACGGCCAGGTCGCCAAGGTGCTCGAAATGGGAATCCGCTCGACGCTCGTGCGCACCCTCAACGACGAGGACATCATCGTTCCCAACAGCCTCCTGACCCAGTCCTCGGTCAAGAACTTCACCCTGCGCGACCCGCTCTACCGTCTCCGCGTCAAGGTCGGCGTCAGCTACGAGTCTGACCTCGACCTCGTGCGCAAGGTGCTCGAGCAGGTCGCGGCCGAGGCTCCCTGGCGCGAGCAGACCAAGGAGCCGGTCATCCAGCTCGTCGACTTCGGCAGCTCCAGCGTCGACTACGAAGTGAGCGTATGGACCTCCGACGCCTGGCGGCAGCGCCACGGCATGTCGCTCCTTCGGGAGGCGATCTGGAACGCCTTCAAGCACGCCGGGGTGGTCATCTCGTTCCCCCAGGTCGATGTCCATTTCGACGCGCCGGTCAGCAAGGCGCTATCGTCGTTGGGGCGCGCTGCGTGAGGCGGAATACTCGGGCGGCCAGGCGCCCGGGAACGCCAGCCTCACGGCGCGTAGTCGACGCAAGCCCACGTGCCTTGCGAGCCGCCAGCTCACGAACCTCCACACGACCGATCCTGCCCGCTCTGCGCCCGCGTTCCAAGCGTTTTCGCTCTCCGGCACCGATCGCCGCGCACACCTCAACGTCGCGCCACACGCCGCTGCGTGCACGCCGCTCCCCCATCACGCCGACGTTTTCGTTGCGTCAGCAGTCAGGCGCGGGAGGATCCACGCAGTCCC
>JAJZQG010000319.1 GCA_021847645.1 Myxococcales bacterium | reverse complement strand
AGTTTCGTCAAGGCAGAACTCGAACGGCATTCGGTCTTGGCGATGCCCTGCCTGACCGCGGGGGCAGCGACCAACGGGAGCGTGGGGGCGACAGCCCCCAACTTGGGCCGGGGCCCTGCCCCGCTAGCACTGCGCCGCATGGACCCACCAGCCGCCCCGCGCTGCACCGAGGGACCAGCGACCTCGCGCCACGGGCCGTGGCACGCACGACTCGCCGCAGCCTCGCCCATGGGCCTGCTCGTCGTGCTCTCCTACCTGTTCCGGCTCCCCAGGCTGATTAACCCGTCGGCGCTGCATTCCGACGCCGCGATTGTCGGCCTGCAGGCCCGCCACATGCTCGCCGGGGAGTGGTCGCCGTTTCTCTACGGATCGAGCTACCAGACATCCGTCGACTCGGCTGTCGCCGCACTCTGGTTCCTGGTCCTCGGCCCGGGGCCCTCGCCGCTGATCCTGTCGACGCTCACCGATCACGTGATCCTCACGCTGTGCGTGTTCGGCGTGCTGCAGCGGCGCATCGAGCGCTGGAGCGCGTTGCTCTGCACGCTGCCGCTCGTGTTCACGCCGTCGGCCGTGCATACCTACGTGCTGAGCCCTCCGCGGCAGGCCGCGCTCACGCTCGTGTTCGTGTCCGTCTGGCTGATCGACGGCGCGATCGGCTCGAAGCGCTGGCGCTTGCGCTTGGCAGCCGGCAGTTGGCTCGCGTCGTTTGCCGTGTTCGCCGATCCCTACGCGCTGCTGCTCGCACCGGTCGCGCTCCTCATCGGCCTGTTGGCCTGTCGCGACGATCGCGCGTCGCTGCGCGCATGGCTCTCGCGCGCCGCCGTGCTGCTGGCCGGCTTCGCGCTGGGCTTGCTCCCGTACGCTTGGCTCGTGAGCAAGCCGAGCCACGACGGCTTCTACGCGCACTTTGAGACGTCGCTCATCGCGCACAACGCGGCGCTGCTCTGGCACGAGTGCCTGCCATGGCTGCTCGGCCTCAAGGTGTTCCTCGCCTACCCGGACCACGCCCACGAGCCGTGGATCGCGTCGATGCCGTTTCGCCTGGTGCAGCTCTTCGGGGCCGCATCGTTCCTGGGTGCCATCGTGGCCGGCGGCGCGCTCGCCTTGCGCAAGCATGCGGATTGGCGCCTTGCCCGGCTGGGCATCGCGGGTGCCGTGGCGCTTCCCCTGACCATCGCCGCGTTCCTGACCTCGAAGATGATCTTCGACCTGTTCGCCACGCGCTACCTGGTCGCCATCGTGCTCTTCGCGCCCTTCGCGCTGGCACCGCTGGCCGCGCGCCTGGGCACGCGCCGCTTCGCCCTGATCATCGCGCCCTACCTGATGACGGCTGCCGCGGGCGGCTGGGTCGCCTTTGGCGACGAGACCTCGGGCCCCTGGCCCGTTCACGCGCCGGACGGCTCGGCACGCGACGAGTTGCGCATGGCCGACGCGCTGGCAGCTCGCGGCGTGCGCGCGGGAATCGCGGACTACTGGACAGACTACCGCTTCGTGTTTCTCACCGGCGAGCGTGTCCTGCTCACGCCGTGGCACGAAAAGCAGGACCGCTATCGGCCGTACCGCGATGCGCTCCTGCATGCCAACCGCTTCGCCTATGTCTTCGACGAGACCCGCTCGTGGGAAGACTTCGCGTCGTCGCAACGCGAGCTCGAGAGCAAGGCCACGGTGACCGGCCGCATCGACGTCGGCCAGCTGCACGCTGTCGTGTACGAAGGCTCGGTGCCCGACGGGTTCTGACGATCGCGTCACGGCTCCGGCACGTCATCGGTCCCGGGTTTGCAGCCTACGGATGCGTGCACTATCGTCTGAGCGTCGGAGCAGCTTGGAGGCCACCATGCGTACCCACCTCCCCGTCGTCGTCCTGGCTTGCCTGGCTTGCCTTTCGACGGGCGCGTGCTCTCGCCAGGCGAGCCACGACAGCGCCGCGCGCAGCGAGCCGATCGCGCCAGCCGCCGTCGATTCGACCAAGTCGTCGTTCGGCCCGACCGTTGCCGGACAGTTCTACCCGGCCGACCCGGGTGAGCTGCGCGGCATGCTTCGCGGCTTCCTGCACGACGCAGCACGCGCCTCCTCGCCGCTCGAGCCCTCACAGCGCCTGGTGGGCCTGATCGTGCCGCACGCGGGCTACGTGTACTCGGGTGCCGTGGCTGGCCGCGGGTGGGAGCTGGCCGCCAAGACGCCCGGCATCCGCACCGTGGTGGTGATGGGTCCGAGCCATCACCGCCTTCGCACGACCGCCTCGACCATCGACCGCGAGGTGTACCGCACGCCGTTGGGCGACGTGCCGATCGCGCTCGACGTGGTCAAGCAGCTCGTGGACAACCCGTCGGGCCTGGTGAAGATCGATGCCGACGTGCTGGCGCCCGAGCACTCGGTGGACGTGCAGGTGCCGTTCATCCAGATGGCGCTGCCGTCGGCGCGGCTGGTGCCGATCGTGGTGCCGTTCATGTCCGAGGATCGGCTCGACACGCTCGCGGGCATGTTGTTCGATCTGCTGGGCAAGGATCCTTCCGCGCTGATCGTGGCCTCCTCGGATCTGGCGCACTACTTCGATTACCCGACCGCAAACAGCCTCGATGAGCAGATCGAGCGGGAGATCGTGGCAGGCGACGTGAGCTCGCTCCTGGCGCACCACGACGAGCGGCGGGGTCCGTGCGGGGTCGCGCCGATCACGGTGCTTCTCGACTACGAGAAGCGCCTCGGGCCCACGGCCAAGACGGTCCCGCTCGAGATGATCAACAGCGGCGACACCGCGGCCGGGGACAAGAGCCGCGTGGTGGGCTACCTGGCGGCGGCGGTCGTCGTGGGCAAGTAGCTTGCCCGGCATGCCACGCGCGGCCCACTACTTGTGTCCGCCACAAGTTCCGGCCGGTTTGTCGCGGCGAAGCTGCTCACCGGCGGTTCGCTCCTTGCGCGAGCAACAGCACAGTGTTCGACGCAGACCGCAGAAGGTGAGCGGCGATGTTGCGATGACCGAGCGGGATCTGTGCCGCGACCTTGTTGGCAAGCGCCGCCAACTCGCAGGCGATGCGGTAGGCGTCGAGCTTGTCGTGGGGAAACGCGCCGGGTGCTCCGCCATCGGGGGCGTGCGCGTGCGCGTGCGGGGTGGGCCGTGGCGCGTGGGCGTGGGTGGTGTCGTCGTCGCGAATCACAGGAGCGTCGGCTTCGGGCTTCATGCCCACCAGTCGGCTACGCGCAGGTCCATGTTGCGCGAGTTCGACCTGCCCGAGCTCCGCGCCTGCTCGGCGCTCAGCTTGGGCCGCCGTGGGTCGCGGTTTGATTCGCCGACCAAGGACTTGGGCCGATCGGTGTCGTGCGCGAACAGGTTGTCGCACACGATGTGGCCGCGCCCGTGCGGGTAACAGCTCGCCACCACGTCGAGCAATTCGACGAAGGTCAGACCATCGTGGCCCTCCGACAACGCTTGCCAGGCCCTGGGCGAACAGCAAGACAGCTTGGCCGCGCCTGGCGATCCGCTGCTCGGTGCTCGGCAGCCTGACAATGGCTTCGATCTTCTCGCGCTCTTGCACGCTCCATTCGAGGGCTTCCGCCCGCGGGCCACGGTGCGGTCGGTCTGCCCACGGCGTCGCGTCGATCATGCGAGCCGAGCTGTATGGTCCGGGCTACCAGGGCCAAAGTTATGGCGCAAGGAACTAGCCCTGCCCCCGCGCGCTCCTGCGCTCCAGCAGCCCCACCGCACACGCTACGTCGATCGCCCTGAGCGCACTGGCGATATCGATGAGGCGCGCGGCGGTCAGCGCCATCACGATGTCCTCCTCCGAGCGGCCCTCGCCCGCAGCGCCCACGACCTTCAGGATCTCCGGCGGCCACGCAGCCAGCTTCAGCGTCTCGGGCAGCTCCGCCACGCCCACCAGCAGGTCGCGGAACCCCGCCTGGTGCGCCTGCACCACGTCCTCGTCCGGCGAGACCAACGCCAGCCCCGACATCATCAGCGGCACCAGGTCCAGATCGAGCGGGAACTCGATGCGCGTGGGCGTCACCCCGCGATAGAACGACAGCCGCCCGTAGCCCCACTTGAAGATCTCGACGAACCGGTCGCGCCCCTGGTCGCGGATCGCCCGGAAGATTTGCACGGCGTCCACCAGGTTCAGGCCGATGAGCGTGTCGCCCAGCCGCCCGCCGTAACGGGGAAGCACCGCCAGGGCCAGATCGAGCTCGGCCCGATCGAGCAGGCCGCGACGCACCAGGTACTCGCCGAACAGCTCGCTCGGCTCCGACGAGGCGATGTGCACCACGCGTCCGTGCGCCAAGTAGATCTCCTTGCGCACCGAGTCGCCCGCCTGCACGGGACGCTCCGCGAACAGCACGCCCGTCTCGCGACGCACCAGCATCCTGGCGCAGACATCGAGGAACGTGGTGTGGTCGAGCGACGCGACGAAGTCCGGAATGCCCGGGCCGTTGAGCCGCCCGGTCGGCGCGGTGGACGACGGCAGGTGCCGTTCGAGCTCCGGAATGTCGACGAGGCGCTGGAAGCCGTTCCCGGTCATGTCCACCAGATCGTCGGGCCCGAGACGCCCGGTGGCCGCCCACTCGATGAGCTTGGAGATCGACACGTTCTCCTGCACCGGCGCGTCGCGCACCTTGAGCCGAGCGAGCTGGGGCTCGGTCACCGCCTCGAGCGTGAGAACCGAGTCCCGCGCCTGGTCGCGCACGACGCCGAACGCGGTTCTGGTGTCGGTCTGTGGCTCGCGCATTGCGGCCACCCGCTCGGCCAGCGCACGTCGCACGGTTGCGGTGTCCTGCGGCACGAACGGCGCCAACGCGCTCGCGAAGTGCTCGGCGGTGGAGAAGCGCTGGTTGGGGTCGCGCGCGAGGCCGGTCTCGAGCACCTGCATCAAGCCTTCCGGAATCCGGGCGGCGTTCGCATGCAGCCGATCGAGACGGCAATCGCGGATCGCCAGCAGCACCGCGAGCTGGCCGCTGCCCGGGAACAGCGGCTCGTTGATGAGCATCTCGGCGAGCACCACGGCCAGCGAAAATAGATCCGCGCGGTGATCGAAGTCTTCCCCGGCCACCTGCTCCGGGCTCAGGTAGGCGTACTTGCCCTTGAGAGGTGAGGTCTCCGGTGCCATCGACGATCGCGTCAGCAGACGCGCGATGCCGAAGTCACCCAGCTTCACGTCGCCGTCGAGGCTCAAGTAGATGTTCGACGGCGTGACGTCGCGATGCACGACGGCGAGCGGACGGCCCGTGTCGTCCACCGCGGTGTGCACGCAGGCCAGGGCGCCGCACAGCTCGTGCGCGATGAGCGTCGCCGCCTCGGGCGGTACGGGCTCGTGCATGGTCTGGGCGCGACGCATCAGCCGATTGGCGTCCACGCCGTCGACGTACTCCATGGCGAGGTAGGGCTCGCCGTCGACCGAGCCGGCCTCGTAGACCTCGACGACGTTGGGGTGGCGCGCGGCGCGGTGCAGGCGCGCCTCCATGGCGAAGGTTCCCACGCTCTGGGGCTCCTCGAGCACGTCGGGGATGAGACGCTTGATGACCAGGCGCGGGGCCGGCTGGGTTCCGTGCGCGGGACGCGCGAGGAACACTTCCGAGCTCCCCCCGACCGCGATGCGGCGCTCGAGCACGTACTTGCCGAACCGGCTCGAGTCGCCTTGGCCTGCTGCGGACCGGCCTGAAGGGGGAATCGAAGAAATCATCCGTCGCAATGCTCTGGCCCCGTCATGGGTGGGGCACCTCGCTCAAGGGACGCGGATACAACTCCAGCTACTTCGCCGTGGTGCCGCTGTCTCCCGCGGTCGGGATGCACAGTCCATACGCGCCGCTGATCGACGTGAGGCTCACCACGGTCGCCCCGTCCGTGGGCAGGCCCGTGAACGCGCCGTTCGGAAGGAGAAGGAGGGTGCAAACGTGTCACGAGCGGCGGATTGTAGCAGGACATGCCGCCAGGTGGGCGCTCAGAGCGAATCGACGTCCTGGTCGGCCAGCAGGTCGAACAGCGCGGCCAGCTTCGACGGGCTGCGGTGCACGAACTTCAGGCCGGCCAGTGTGGACGCATCCGCCGTCTCGCTCGACCAGGCGACCAGCGACTCGATGGCGAGCGGATCCCACAGGTTGGGGGTCTTGACCTCGAGCACGATGCGCGAGCCCTCACGCAGTCCGCCTCGCAGCTCCAGGCGGGCACCGCTCAGGCTCACGTCCAGCAGCCTGGCCTCGCGGGCGGCGGCGCCGGTCTCGTCGCGCACCATCACGGGCAAGTCGATGGCGTACCTGGCTGCCGCTCGGAAGTGTTCTCGGGGAGCCATCCCGCTGACCAGACTACCACATGCCCGGAGTCTGGCGACCGCCTCGAGAGGTGCCGGTTGTGCCGTCTTCGCAAGGGGCTTGGGGATCGGGGCCGGTCTCGGCTACCATAGCGGCCGCAACGTCCAGGAGGACGCTGAAGGCAATCACGCCGGGAGCCACGACGAGATGGTACAGGACACCCGAAAGGACCCGCGGGCGAAGGTTCTCACGATGACCGTGCGCTACAAGAGCGCGACCATCGACGAGTTCATCGAGCACCATTCGCACGATGTGAGTCGAGGCGGCATCTTCATCAAGACGCCGTCGCCGTTTCCCCCTGGCACACTGCTGAAGTTCGAGATCCGCATCGCCGAGGACAAGGCCATCATCGGTGGCGTCGGTCGCGTCGTGTGGAAGCGCGACACCCCACAGGCCGGCGACGATCGCCCCGCTGGCATGGGCGTGAAGTTCCTCAAGATCGACGAGACCTCGCGCCAGATCATCGACCGCATCGTCGACAACAAGGGCGATGTCCCCTCGGCGTTCGAGTCCGACGCCGCGGGCGCCGAGGCAGCGGCCGCTGCGCCGGCTGCCGCTGCTGCAGCCGAGGCACCTGCGTCGGGGCCCGCGTCGAGTCCCGCGTCTGCGCCAGCGCGCAGCCCGACCCACAAGGCCACGATGCTGGGCCTGGGCGCGGTTGCCCTGCCGGATCGGGAGGCCGTGGTCGGCGTTGCGAAAGAAGAGCCGCCTGCCCCGCCCAAGGAAGAAGGCGGCTTCTTCCCCAAGACCGAGTCGGTCAAGGAGATGCCTCCGCCCGAGGAGCGCACCGTGATGAAGCAGGCAGCCGAGTTGCTCGCCGAGGCGCTCAAGGGCGCCGGCGGATCGCCCGACGAGGTGGGCACGGCCGCGCCCAAGGCCGAGGAGCCCGCAGCCGAAGCCCGGCCTGCCGAGCCCGCGCCGACCACGCTCAAGGCCGCCGACGAGCCCGCGCCCGAGCCGGCCAAACCCGTCGAGGCCGAGGCAGCTCCCGAACCCGAGCCCAAGGAAGAGCCCAAGCCCGAACCCGAGGCCAAGAAGCCCGTCGAGCCTGAGAAGCCCGCTGCCAAGAAGGCTGCGCCGGTCGAGGAGAAAAAGAAGGAAGAAAAGAAGGTTTCCGAGCCGCCCAAGCGCAAGGTCGCCGCGGCCGAAGAACCTGCCCCGCCGCCTCGTGCCGAGGAGGCCGAAAAGGGTGGCGGCCTGCGCATCCTGCTGCTGGTCGCTGCGCTGGGCATCGTGGTCTTCGCCATCTGGTATCTGGTCAAGCCCGCCACGCCCACGCCCGAGGAGCCCACCGCGACGCCGACCCAGCCGCCCGCGACCGCTACGATGCCTGCCGCGACGACCGCCGAGACGGTGGCGCCTCCTGCGACGGCGACCGAAACGGCCACCGCGGAGGAGAAGGCCGACGCGGCGCCGGCCGCGGAAGCCAAGGATGCGGCGCCCGTAGAGACGGCCGCCGCTGCGACGACTACGGCTCCGCCGGCCGAGACCAAGACCGCGCCGCCGCCGGTCGAGACCAAGACCGCGCCGCCCGCGACGCCCAAGCCGCCCGCGACGACCACGCCGCCCGCGACGACCG
>JAJZQG010000318.1 GCA_021847645.1 Myxococcales bacterium | reverse complement strand
ACGCTGCCGTGGTCGTGAGGCTGCGCGGCGAATCCCTCCGGCGATTCAAGCGTCGCACACATCGACTTCTCAAGTCCGTGGAGCGTGGAGCCGCGAGCCGCGATGAGCTGCGCTGCAGCGTGCTGGCTTGGGTTGCCCACGCCCGACACGGACACACGGCGTCGTTGCGCCGACGCGAGCTGGAGCTTCTTGGGGTGCGTGATTGACAAGCCCTCACGCTCGTCCTTGCGCGCCCACCGCGGCGTGCACAAACGCCACTTCCAGATCGAGCGCAGCGGCCGCCTGCTCCGCTGTCATGCCCGAGGCGACCAGCCGTCGCGCCGCGTCCGCCAGCCCTTCGGCCTTGCCTTCGGCGCGCACCTCGTCGAGGCTGTTGTATCCGGCGCGTTGCAGCAGGTTGCGAAGCGTCGCCTCCATCGAGGCCTGGGGGTCGTACAGCGCCTCGACCAGCACGGGATTGCGCAGCACTCCGGGCGCGGTCAGCTCCTCGCCCGGCAAGGCAAGCCGCATACGCTTGCCGGGCTCGTAGACCTCGACGCGGCGCGCTCCAGCGAGCCGCACCACCCACAGATACCTGGTGCCCGCGCCGAGCAGGTCGGCGATCTTGGCCTGAAGGTCGTCTTCGTCTTGTCCGGTGTCGGCGTACTCCACCGCCAGGGGAGGCACGCCCTTGATCCACCCCGGCTCCGGCGGCACATTGCCGATCGCGATATCCGGGGCGCGAAGCGTACCGGGCTCCGGCGAGCAGCCAGCGTCGATGCCGGCCTGGGTCACGTCGGGGTCGGTTGCGAGCGCTTGCGCGCCGACAGCGTTCGCGCTGGCGTGCCGTCTGCCCGCGGGCGCGACGTAGATCGCGTGGCCGTCGGACAGCTCGTAGGGGTCGCCCGAACGGAGCTGGTCAGCGCGGAAAGGTCCGCGGGAACGCCTGGGCGAGGTGGACATGAGGCAAGTTTAACGTGCGGGGGTGCGGGTGTCACGGGGGGCGGTGACGGAGAGCCTGGCGTTGCAGGCTGATTGACGAAGTCGAGTTCGCGATGCTCGTGCCCGCGCCGAGCAGGTCGGCGATCTCTGCCCGAAGCTCGTCCTGCCGGTGCCGGGGAAGTGATCGGCGCTGCCCTCGGGGGCCCGGTTTTGCTAGGTTGTCGGGCCCCTGCCTGGCGGGCAGGAACCGAGGACCGTCATGAGAGACCAAGAGAATCTTCTGCTGGAGATCGGCGTGGAGGAACTCCCCGCCTCGTATGTGGAGTCTGCCCTCGTCCAGCTGCCCGATCTGTTCGAGAAGAGGCTGGCGCAGGCGAGGCTCACGCACGCCGGCGTGGAGGCGCACGGCACGCCGCGTCGACTGGCGGTGATCGTGGACGACCTGATGACACGCCAGCCCGACCTGAGCGAGACGCTGGTGGGTCCACCGGTGCGCGTTGCGTTCGACAACGCGGGGCGACCGACGAAGGCGGCGGAGTCGTTTGCCAAGAAGGTCGGATGCGAGGTGGAGCAGCTCGAGCGGGTGGAGACGCCCAAGGGCATTTATCTGGCCGGGGTTCGGCAGGAAGCGGGGCGTCCGGCGACGGAGCTGTTGGGGCAGATGCTGGCGGAGATCTGCGGATCGATTTCGTTCCGCAAGTCGATGCGCTGGAGCGACGGCGAGGCCGTGTTCGGGCGGCCTGTCCGGTGGTTGCTTGCGATGCTGGGGGACACGCCGATCGAGTTTTCCTTTGCGGGGCTGACGAGCTCGAACACGACACGGGGGCACCGGTTTCTGGCGCCCGAGCCGATCGTGGCGCCGTCGGCGGACGACTACATTCCATTGCTGCGGGAGGCGCACGTGGTGGTGGAGCTCGAGGATCGTCGCGAGGAGATGATGGCACGGCTGCGGGAGGCGGCCGGAGCGGCGGGAGCGACGCTGGTCGAGGATGCGTTCCTGGTGCGGGAGAACGAGAACCTGGTGGAGGAGCCGCACGTGGTGGTGGGCACGTTCGAGGAGCGATTCCTGGCGTTGCCGGAGGACGTGATCGTGGCGGTGGCGAAGGGGCATCAGCGATACTTCTGCGCGCGCAAGGCAGACGGGAAGCTGGCGCCGATCTACCTGTCGGTGGTGGGCACGGCGGAGAGCCCGGAGAACATCCGGCGCGGCAACGATCGGGTGATGCGGGCGCGGCTGTCGGACGCCGAGTTTTTCTTCCGGGAGGACATGAAGGTGCCGTTGGAGGATCGGCGCAAGAACCTGGGGGGCATCGTGTTCCAGGACCGGCTGGGCAGCGTGCTGGAGAAGGTCGAGCGGATGGAGCGGCTGGTGCCGAAGCTCGGGGCGCTGGCGGGGCTCGACAAGCAGACGATCGAGACGGCGCGCCAGGGCGTGCGTCTGTGCAAGTGTGACTTGGCGTCGCTGATGGTGGGGGAGTTCCCCGAGCTGCAGGGCGAGATGGGAGCGGCGTACGCTTTGGGGCAGGGCAAGGGCGAGGCGGTGGCGGACGTGATTCGGGGCCACTACCAGCCGAAGGGCGCGTCGGACGCGACGGCGTCGTCGGACAGCGCGGCGCTGGCGGGGCTGGCGGATCGGTTGGACACGCTGGTGGGCTGTTTTGCTATCGGGTTTAGCCCGACGGGGGCAGCGGATCCGTATGCGCTGCGGCGGGCGTGTTTGGGCGTTCTTCGGACGATCATCGATCGCAGCTACGGGGTGTCGATCACCGCGGCGGTCGACGCGGCGTATGACGGATACGAGGGCAAGCGGCTGGATCTGGACAAGGGCGCGACGCGGGCGAAGCTGAGCGACTTTTTCCGGGATCGGCTGCGGGGGTTGCTGAGCGAGAAGCACCCGCACGACGTGGTGGATGCGTGCTTGACGGCGTCGCACGACGAACCGATGGACGTGCTGCACCGGGTCGTGGCGCTGGCGGGGTTGGAGGCGACGATACGGACGCGGGCGGGGGAAGTGTTCAAGCGGGCGACGAACATCGCGAAGGAGGCGCCGTTGGGGCCGCCGGTGGATCCGTCCAGCGTTTCATCCGAGGTTCACGATGCGGAGACGTCACTCTTCTCAGCGTTGCGCGTGCTTGACGGCAGGCTCGTCCAGGCGCAAAAGACGCGGGACTTTCCTGCCGCGTTCGCGGCGGTGGCGGACGTGGCTCCGCTGCTCGGAGCTTACTTCGAACATGTGATGGTGATGGTTCCGGACACGGTGGTGCGCGAGAACCGTCTTCGGCTGATGAGAACCATATCCGAGCGTTGCTCGGGTCTAGCGCAATTCAATCTGCTCACGTGAGGTCTGACATGTCCAAGTACGTCTACTTCTTCGGCGGCGGCAAAGCCGACGGCAAGGCTGAAGACAAGAACCTGCTCGGCGGCAAGGGAGCAAACCTGGCCGAGATGGTCAACATCGGCATTCCGGTTCCGCCGGGCTTCACGCTGTCGACCGAGGTGTGCACTGAGTTCTTCAAGGAGGGGCGCAAGTTCCCCGCGGGGCTCGAGGCGCAGGTCAACGAGGCGTTGGCGCGGGTCGAGGGGCTGCTGGGCAAGAAGTTCGGTGACCCGAGCAATCCGCTGTTGTTCAGCGTGCGAAGCGGCGCGAGGGCGTCGATGCCGGGCATGATGGACACCGTGCTCAATCTCGGTCTGAACGACGAGATCGCGGCGGGCCTGGCGAAGAAGACGGGCAACGATCGGTTCGTCTGGGACGCGTATCGTCGCTTCATCACGATGTATTCGGACATCGTGCTGGAGGTGAAGAAGGAGCACTTCGAGGAGGAGCTGGAGGCGGTTCGGCGCGAGGTGGCGCAGCGCAAGGGAATCGACATCGGCAAGTACAACAAGGAAGAGCTCAAGACGGTACTGCCGGACAGCGAGCTGGGGGCGGAGGACTTCCGCAAGCTGGTGGGCGTGTTCAAGGGCATCGTGCAGAAGCACGTGGGCAAGCCGTTCCCGACCGATCCGCGCCAGCAGCTGTGGGGGGCGATCGGGGCGGTGTTTGGCAGCTGGAACAACAACCGGGCGAAGGCCTACCGCAAGATGTACGACATCCCCGAGTCCTGGGGCACGGCGTGCAACGTGCAGTCGATGGTGTTCGGCAACCTGGGAGACACGAGCGCGACGGGCGTGGCGTTCACGCGCGATCCGTCGACGGGCGAGAACGTGTTCTACGGCGAGTGGCTGCCGAACGCGCAAGGCGAGGACGTTGTGGCGGGCATCCGCACGCCGTTCAACGTGACGAAGGAAGCGGCGGCGAAGTCCCATCCTGGTACGTCGCTCGAGGAGAAGATGCCGAAGGCGTTCGGAGTGCTTCGGGACATCTATCTGAAGCTCGAGAAGCACTACCGGGACATGATGGACATCGAGTTCACCATCGAGGACGGCACGCTGTACATGCTGCAGTGCCGGGTGGGCAAGCGCACGGCGGCGGCGGCGGTGCGCATGGCGGTGGAGATGGCGGACGAGGGGCTGATCACGAAGCAAGAGGCGGTGATGCGGGTGGATCCGGCCAGCCTCGACCAGCTGCTGCATCCGACGCTGGATCCGAAGGCGGCGAAGAAGTTCCTGGCCAAGGGTCTTCCGGCGAGCCCGGGTGCGGCGGTGGGCGTGGTGGTGTTCAGCGCGCACGATGCCGAGAAGCTCGCGGCGGCGGGCAAGAAGGCCATCTTGGTGCGCATCGAGACGTCGCCCGAAGACATCAAGGGCATGGAAGCGGCGCAGGGCATTCTGACGGCACGCGGAGGCATGACGAGCCACGCGGCGGTGGTCGCGCGCGGCATGGGCAAGTGCTGCGTAGCGGGCTGCTCGGCGCTGAGCATCGACTACGCCACGCAGACGATGGTGGTGACGGTCTACGACGACTCGGGCAAGAAGGTAGTCGAGCAGGCGTCGGTGAAGGCCGGCGAGTGGATCTCGATCGACGGCAACACGGGCAAGCTGTACTTGGGGGCGATTCCGACGGTGGACGCGCAGCTCAGCGGCAACTTCGGCAAGCTAATGACGTGGGCGGACGAGGTCCGGGTACTGAAGGTACGCACGAACGCGGACACGCCGCACGACGCGGCGAAGGCGCGCGAGTTCGGGGCCGAGGGCATCGGCCTGTGCCGCACCGAGCACATGTTCTTTGGTCCGGATCGCATCGCGGCGGTGCGCGAGATGATCCTGAGCTCGACGGTGGAGCAGCGCAAGAAGGCGCTGGACAAGCTGCTGCCGTTCCAGCGGGAGGACTTCATCGGCATCTTCAAGGCGATGGCCGGGCTTCCGGTGACGATCCGGACGCTGGACCCGCCGCTGCACGAGTTCCTGCCGACGCAGGCGGAGCACATCAAGGCGCTGGCGAAGGAGCTGGGCGTGACGATCGAGGATCTGGAGCGCAAGAACGCCGAGCTGCACGAGGCGAATCCGATGCTGGGGCATCGGGGCGTGCGGCTGGCGATCAGCTGGCAGGAGATCGCGGTGATGCAATTCCGCGCGATCCTGGAGGCAGCGGTCGAGGTGGAGAAGCAAGGTGTGAAGGCCAAGCCCGAGGTGATGATTCCGTTTTCGCTCACCAAGAGAGAGCTCGACATCATGAAGGGCGTCTTCGACAAGGTGGCCGAGGAGGTTTTCGCGAAGGCGGGGCGCAAGATCGACGTGCTGTACGGGACGATGATCGAGCTGCCTCGGGCGGCGCTGATGGCGCACGAGCTGGCGAAGACGGCTCAGTTCTTCTCGTTCGGCACGAACGATCTGACGCAGACGACGTGCGGGCTGTCGCGCGACGACGCGGGCAAGTTCCTGCCGGAGTACGTGGCGCAGGGCATTTTTCCGAAGGATCCGTTCCAGAGCCTGGACACGGAGGGCGTGGGCCAGCTCGTGGAGATGGCGTGCCAGAAGGGGCGCGCGACGCGGCCAGACATCAAGCTGGGCATCTGCGGGGAGCACGGCGGCGACCCGGCGTCGATCCACTTCTGCCAGAAGGTGGGGCTGGCGTACGTGAGCTGCTCGCCGTTCCGGGTGCCCATCGCGCGCCTGGCGGCTGCCCAGGCGGCGATTGCGGCCAAGAGCCAGATGAAGGTCGCTTCGACGCACTGACCGACGACGACGGCGGTCGATGAGCGAGAAAAGCCTAGGAGAAACTAACAATCCTCCGGCAAAGCCGGAGGTATTGCATATGTGAGCCGCCCAAGGCGGCGTTGTTGTGGGCCGCTCACGAGCGGCTCTGTGAGCCACCATCAGGTGGCCCCGGTCGACATGCAAACGTGCATGGTCGGCCGCGAGCGCGCCTGCGACGCGCTGACCAACAAGCGTTCCCTCATCCCCGCACCGTTCCGCGGACTCGCAAGCCCTTCTCCCGAAGGAGAAGGGCGCCGTCGGCCATCGAGACACGCCGGCCGTCATGCACAACGCGCAATCACTCGCGCACGCGCGCGCTTCGTTCGACGGATGACCAGCCGCGCTCGGCGCTGCGGCGCCCTTTGCCCAGAAGGCGCCCTTCTTGGGGAGAAGGGCTCGCCAGCCAGCGCGCCACCACGGGGATGAGGGTCAGACCATTGCGTCATGGCGTAGCAAGGGCGAGCCGCCGAATCTGCCACGGCGGCCCACCCCAGGTCGCGAGACTCCCGGATCTGTCAAACTTCGGATCACTCGCCACGGGCCATTGTTGTGTTACATTTATTGCGTGCACATCGAGTGGGACAAGCGCAAGGCCGCGAGGAACCTGCGCAAGCACGGAGTGGCATTCGAGGAGGCCGCTACTGTCTTCGACGATCCGAATGGTTGTTACCTCCGCAATGAAGCCCCATCGTATGAGGACCGGTTGATCTTGATCGGGTACTCGTCGACAAGGCGGTTGTTGTTCGTGGTCCACGCGGAGGTTGGCCGTGACTCGATTCGTATCGTAAGCGCGCGCAAGGCAAGCCCCGCGCAGCGGAGGATCTATGAAGGCGAAGGATTGGACTGAGGAACCTATCGATCCGGCGGTTTGGAAGCGCGTGCCGGGCAATCCGTTCGCCGACTACGACCCTGCGAACGGTATCGCTCTGTGGTCGCTGTGGGAGATGCCGTCATGTGCGGTAGGAAAGCTCGTGCGTCGCGGGCGTCCGCGCGGAGACCCCACGGCGGTTCGGAGCGTTCGCCTGCCTATCGCCACCTGGAAGCGACTGGAGGAAGAAGCCGAGCAGGCTGCCATCTCCGTGAATGAGCTCATCCGTCGGCGGGTTGGCTGACCGCGCCCGCTGATAGCGCGCAAGCAGCTTCGCGTTGGCGATCGCCACGCCGGGTGCGCGCGCCGGCCGGGCCGTCGCTCCCGTGCTCGGAGAGGTCGAATGGCTGCTGCAGCCTCTGTGATCGGGTCTTGAGCAGCGTCAGGCCGACCAACCACCGCTTACACCCGTTCCCACGACGCGCAGGGAGGCCATGCCAGCCTCTGCATGCCGGCCTGTGGCGGCGCAAGCTGGAACAACAACGGTTGCGATCGGGTCTTGCGCTACGAAAGAGCGGTTTGCAGGGGTTGTTGGAGCTCGTGTTGACAACAGGATCGTTGTCAACAGCGTTGTTGGCTGTCGGCCCTCGGCGCTGGTGAGGCTGGGGCTCGAGAGCGAGCTGGGCAAGGTGCGGCCGTGGCCCGAGTCGCTCAAGACCGAGAGCGAGAAGGAGCTTCGCAAGGAGGCCGACAGCTTGGTGAAGATCATCGCGGCGGGCGACAGCGCGCTGGCGGCCCGTCGCAGCGCGGCGGCCCAGCGGGCGGATCACCGTGTGCGCGAGATCGTCCGCCTGATCGACGATGTCAACGCGGCGCGGCTGTCGGTGTACGGTAAGCCGCCAGCCAACCCCATGGGTGCGGAGGCCGCGGCGGACGGTTAGATTCTGCGCCCATGAGCGCTGTGGAACGTGCAGCTGTTGACCAGGTCGGGCCGTCAGGCGGGAGCGGGAATCAA
>JAJZQG010000317.1 GCA_021847645.1 Myxococcales bacterium | reverse complement strand
CCCGAGGCGGCTGCCGCACTTCCGGCCGGCTCCCTCGCTACGCGAGTGAGCCCATGGCCGGGACGCTGGGCTGGGCAACTGGATCATGGAGCGAACCAGAACTCGCCCGCGGGGCGCTTGTGCCGGCACGAGTCTGAGAGTATGGGCAGTTCAATAGATTTTGAAACAAGCAAAGCCGCGCAAGGAGTCGTCGTGACCTCGCTGTCCACCGCCGCGCCCGCACCCCGAAGCCCCGTCGTGCCTCGCCTCGCCTCGCTGTGCCAGGCCCAGGGCCTGTCCGACCTCTCCGCGCGCCTCGACCGCCTCGCGCGCCTCGTGCACGCCGACATGGGCGCCGTCGAGCTCGCCCTGGCCTCGCTTCCCAAGCGCGGCAACGTCGTGCGCCAGAGCGCTGCCATGCTCATCGACGCCGGCGGCAAGCGCCTTCGCCCCGTGTGCGTCGCCCTGGCCGCTCGCCTGGGCTCGGGCTTCGATGCCCGCGCGCGTGACCTGGCCGTCGCCGTCGAGCTCGTTCACAGCGCCACCCTGCTGCACGACGACGTGGTCGACCTGGGCGAGCAGCGTCGCGGCCTGCCCACCGCACGCACCGTGTTCGGCAATGCCTCGAGCATCTTCGCCGGCGATTGGCTTCTGGTCGACGCGCTGCGGCGCGTACAGCTCACCGGGCTGCACGACGTTCTGTCGGCGCTGCTGGATGCGATCGACGAGATGATCGTGGCGGAGGCCGAGCAACTGGAGAGTCGGGGACGCATCGCGGCGGACCGGGACGCCTGGCTGCGCATCGTCGACGGCAAGACGGCGGCGTTGTTCCGCTGGGCCTTGTTCGCGGGAGGTCGCGCGGGAGGCCTGGATGCTGGCGCGTGCGGTGCGCTGATCGAATATGGCACGCAGCTGGGCATCGCGTTCCAGGCAGTGGACGACGTGCTCGACCTGATCGGCGACCCGCGCACCACCGGAAAGGCGTGCCTGGCCGATCTCAACGAAGGGCGCCTCACGCTGCCGCTGATCATGGCCGTCGAGCGCGAGCCCAGCGTGATGGACCTGCTGCACGGCATCGTGGACCCCGGCACCGACGCCGACCTCGCGGACAAGCAGCGTCTGGCGGTGCTCGCGGCCGTCTCGCGCGCCGAGGCGACACAGGAATGTCTGGCCTTCGCCCGTCGGTGCACCGAGCGGGCGGTGCAGTCGCTTCAGTCCTTCGAGCCGGGAGATGTTCGCGACGCTTTCGAAGCCGTGGCCATGGCCACGGTGTCGCGGCGAGCCTAGGGTGAGCCCATGATCATCACCGTCCAGAGCCATGCTGACCCTGCGGCCGTGCGCAAGCGGCTGGTCGATCTCGGGTTGTGGGTGAAGCGATTCGACGACGGGGGCGCCGTACGATTCCTGGTGGAGGCTCACTCGGCGCACGTGACGCGGGAGCAGTTGCTCGCGGTCGAGGGCGTGGGAGAGGTGGCCGTTGCGCGGTCGACCACGCCGCTGCTCGACGCGCACCCGGCCTCGATCCGGGTGTCGGGCGTGGAGATCGGAGCGGACGCGCCTCCGGTGCTGATGGCGGGGCCTTGCAGCGCGGAGAGCGAGGACGGCGTCATGCAGCTGGCTCGCCACGTCGCGGCGTCGGGCGCCAGGTTCCTGCGTGGCGGCGCATTCAAGCCCCGAACGTCGCCCTATGACTTCCAAGGCCACGGCAGGACCGCCCTGTCGTGGTTGCGGCGCGCCGCCGACGAGCACGGCCTGCTGGTCGTCAGCGAGGCCATGGCTCCCGCGGAGGTCACCGTCGTTGCCGAGTACGCGGACCTGCTCCAAATCGGCTCGCGCAACATGCAGAACTCGCCCTTGCTGCGCGCCGCCGGCGCCAGCGGCCGGCCCGTCCTGCTCAAGCGCGGCATGGCCTCGACGACCGACGAGTGGCTCGCTTCCGCCGAATACTTGCTGCTGCACGGCGCGCCTGGAGTCGTGTTGTGCGAGCGCGGTATTCGCAGCTTCGATCCCATCACCCGCTTTACCCTCGACCTGTCCGCCGTCGCCTACCTGGTGCACGTGCGCCGCCTGCCCGTCGTCGTGGACCCCTCCCACGCTGCCGGCCGGCGCGACCTGATCCCGTCGCTGTCGCGCGCGGCGATGGCCGTGGGCGCAGCAGGCCTGATGCTCGAGACCCACGAGCGTCCCGGAGAGGCGCTCAGCGATGGTCCCCAAGCGCTTTCCCCCGAGATGCTCGCGGAGCTTGGAAAAGAGCTGTTCACGCAGCCGCGCACGCATGCCCAGCTCCAGGTCGAGCGCGCGGCCGACAGCAGGAGCGCCCTGTCATGACGGCTCCCGCGGACGGCGTGCGGGGCGGCTCGGGTGCCATGTTCGACAAGATCGCCGAGCGCTACGACCTGCTCAATCGCGTCATGTCCTTCGGTGTCGACCGGTCGTGGCGAAGGCGCACCGTGCGCGCCCTGGGGCTCGGTGTCGACTACCGCGTGCTCGACCTCGCAACCGGCACGGCCGACCTCGCCCTTCTGATCGCGCGCACCCATCCCCACGGCTCGATCGTCGGCCTCGATCCGTCGCCCGGCATGCTCGCCATCGGCCGTCGCAAGGTCGCCGAGCAACAGCTCGACGGCCGCATCGAGCTGCTCGAGGGCGACGCGCAGCAGCTTCCCTTCGGCGACAGCTCGTTCGACGGCGTGTGCATCGCGTTCGGAATTCGCAACGTGCCCGATCGGGGCAAGGCGCTGGCGGAGATGGCGCGCGTGACGCGCCCCGGAGGCCGCGTGGCGATCCTGGAGCTGAGCGAGCCGTCCGGTGGCCTTCTCGGGCCGCTCGCCAGATTCCACATCAGGACCGTGGTGCCCAGGCTGGGCGCCCTGCTGTCCGGCGCCCGCGAGTACCGGTATCTGCAGCAATCCATCGCGGCATTCCCTCCTCCTGCCGAGTTTGCCACGCTCATGCAGGCCAGCGGCCTGAGCGTGCTGTCCGTGGACACGCTGACCTTCGGCGTCTGCGCCCTGTACGTCGCCGAGCCGCGCAAGGAGCACGCATGACGGCAGTCGTGCGACCCGGGGCGGCGGGCGACGAGCCTCTGGCGCAAGCGTTCTTGCGCGATGCGCTGGAGTCCGCGCGCACCCGCGCCGCGTCCGGCGCCTGGGCCATCATCACGCTGCCGGCGCCGTGCGGCGAGCCGTTGGCGTTGTGGGACGCAGCGACCGCAGACGAAGCGTGGCTGTGGCAGGAGCCCCAGGCCGCGTGGTCCGAGAGCGCCGTGGGCGACATGATGACCGGCGAGCCGCCGCCGGCAAGCGACCTGCGCGCTGCCATTCAGGATGGCTGGAGCCGGGCGTCGCGCTTCGTGCACCCGTCGATCGATGCGGCGCCAGTGCCCAGGGCCTTCGGAGGCATGTGCTTCGACGCGGATGCTCCTGTCGAGCCTGTGTGGCAATCCTTCGGCCACGCGCGGTTCCTGGTCCCGCGCTGGCGATTCGTTCGCATCGCGGACTCGGCCACGCTCACGCTGTGCGTGCGCACGCGAGAGCTCGATCATGCGGGCGTGGACTTGGCGCTGCGCGAACACCGGCGCCTGTCCCGGCGTCTTGCCGCGTACGCGCGCCCGCCGGCTGATCGCGCCCACGTATCCGCCGTCGAGCATCTGTCTCTCGATGACTGGACCGGGCTGGTGATCGGCGCGCGCGAAGAGGTGCGATCGGGGCGGTTCACCAAGCTGGTCGCCGCGCGGCGCTCACGCATTGCCCTGCACCGCCCCATCGACGCGGAGCCCGTTCTCGCCGCATTGCTGCGGGACCAACGCGACGTCACCGTGTTCGGGCTGCGTCTCGCCGGAGCGACTTTCCTGGGCGCGTCGCCCGAAACGCTCGTGGCGCGCAGCGGCCAGCACGTACGCACCGAGGCCCTCGCGGGCACGGCGCCGGGCACCGACGACGACGTCGAGCGGCTGCTCGCCAGCGCCAAGGATCGCCACGAGCAAGCCATCGTCGTCGACGAGATTGCGGAGCGGCTCCGCTCGGTGTGCGCCCGGGTCGACGTACCCCGGCAGCCTCACGCCCATCGGCTTCGCCACGTGACGCATCTACGGACTCCGATCGAGGCGGAGTTGGCTGCCCCGTTGCACGTGCTGGATCTGGTGCGGCTGCTGCACCCCACGCCGGCGGTGGCGGGGCTTCCGCGCGATGCGGCGATGCGGTGGATTGCCACGCATGAGCGGTCGCCGCGAGGCTGGTACGCAGGGCCGGTGGGCTGGTTCGATCAGCATGGCGACGGGCGATTCATCGTGGGGATTCGCTCCGCCCTGCTGGCTGGCAAGGAGGCATTCGTCTTTGCCGGCGCGGGAATCGTCGCGGCCTCCGAGCCTTCTGCCGAGTATGACGAGACCGGCTGGAAGCTCCGCGCGATGATCTCCGCCCTTCTCGCCGATGAAGACCGGAGGCTCGCGTGGTGAGCGCGCCTGAGCCCGAACCGTTGAATCTCATCGGTACGTGGTCGCACCTGCTCATGGATGCGTTCGCGCGCAGCGGCGTGTCCGAGGTCGTCGTCACGCCCGGCTCGCGCTCCACTCCCTTCGTGCTGGCCGCGCTCAGCAACGCCGCTCTGCAGTGCGTGTCCCTGATCGACGAGCGCGTCGCGGCGTTCCACGCGCTGGGCATGGCAAAGGCTCATGGCCGTCCGGTCGTGCTGCTGTGTACGTCCGGCACCGCGCCGGCCCACTACCTGCCCGCGGTCATCGAGGCTTCGCTCGCGCATGCACCGCTCATCGTGCTGTCGGCGGATCGCCCGGAGGCGTTGCAGGACTGCGGCGCGCCGCAGACGATCGACCAGGTCAAGCTGTTCGGCGATCATGTGCGTTGGTACGCGGATCTCGGGGATCCGCAGATGTCGCTTGGGGCGTTGCGCGCTCTGCGTCGCAAGGCCGTGCAGGCGGTGGCTCGCTCGCTGCACCCGGTTCCGGGCGCGGTACACGTCAATGCCCGCGCGGCCAAACCCCTCGAGCCCGGCGCCGCTTCGCCCGAGCAGCGCCCGTCGGCCGTGCAGGCCTTGCGTCTGCTCGACGAGCCCCTCACGCGAGCACATCTGCCCCAATCCGTCGCAGCGCCGCAGACGCTCGCGCAGCTCGCAAGCCTGCTGGCGGGCTGCACACGAGGCATGATCGTCGCCGGGCCAGCACCGCTGTCGCAGCGTCACGAGCGTGACCAGGTGATGGCCTTCGCGCGCCATACGGGCTTTGCGCTGCTGGCCGAAGCCACGAGCCAGCTTCGCTTCGTGGGCAATCGGGAGGGCGTGCTCGCCCTGGACGCCTTCGATACCGTGCTTCGAGCCTCGAGCGCGGCCGAGCAGCTTCGGCCCGACGTGGTCGTGCAGCTGGGGCCTGCGCCGACCTCCGGTGCGTTCGAGCGCTGGATCTCGCGCCAGGACGCGGCCCGGATCGTCATCGCCGCGCACGGCTGGCAGGATCCGTCGAGCTCGGCCGTGCACCTGGTCACCGCGCCGATCGGGACCACGCTCGGGAGCTTGGTGGCCGAACTACCGCGCATGCGTCCCGACCCGGCGTGGAGGCAGCAGGTGACGCATTGGGACGCAGCGGCCTGGCGTTGGGCCGAGCGGCTGTCGGGCGAGGACGACGAGCCGAGCGAGGCGGCGTGCGTGCGGGCAGTGCTGCAGGAAGTGCCGGCCCGCGGGCTGCTGGGCGTGGGCAACAGCCTGCCGGTGCGGATGGTGGACACGTGGTGCCCGGGCGGCGGCGCGGACTTCGCCGTGTTCTCGCAGCGCGGGGCCAATGGCATCGACGGCATGGTCGCTGGCTTTGCGGGGGCAGTGCGGGCGAGCGCTTGCCCGGGCGTGCTGCTGCTGGGCGACGTGACGCTTACGCACGATCTGGCAGGGCTTTCGGCGGCGCGGCAGACGCGGGAGCCGCTGGTCATCGTGGCGATGAACAACAACGGCGGGCGCATCTTCGAGCAGCTGCCGATCGCCGCATTGCCCGGAATCGAACGCGATCTTGCCTACTGGACGACTCCGCCGGCGGTCGACTTCGAGAAGGCCGCGGGCGCCTTCGGCGTGTCCTATCGTGGAGTGGCCGGTGCCCGCGAGCTGCGCCATGCCTTGCGCGAGGGGCTCGGCCAACATGGCTGTACGCTGATCGAAGCCGTCGTCCCGCCCTCGGGCGCGATCGAGCGCAATCGCAGACTGTGGGCCGCCGTCGAGCAGGAGGGGTCGGCGTGAACCCGCAGCCGGTCGTGCTGCTCCACGGCTTTGCGGGCAGCCCCCGATCCTGGGACCGCGTGGCCTCGCTGCTGTCGCCCGCTACGCCGTTGTTGCGTCCCGCCCTGTGCGGCCATGGCATGCCTGCGCCGGACTCGGCCACGTTCGACGAGGAAGTCGATCGCATCGCCAACGCGCTTCGAAGCGAAGGTATTTCGGGCGCCGTGCTGGCAGGCTACTCGCTCGGAGGGCGCGTGGCGCTTGGGTTGATTGTTCGCCATCCGGCCTTGTTTTCCCGCGCGGTGCTGATCGGTGCCAGCCCGGGGCTGGCCGATGACGCTGGCCGTGCGGAGCGTCTGTCGGCCGACGAGGCGTGGGCGCGCCGGATCGAGCGCGACGGCACCAGTGCGTTCGTGGATGCCTGGGAGCGGCTTCCGCTGTTCGCCACGCAGCGCCGGCTCGACGCGTCGGTGCTCGAGGAGCAGCGTAGGATACGACTCTCGCATACGGCGGCGGGGCTTGCGCAGGCGATGCGCGTGCTCGGTCTGGCGAGGATGCCCAACCTGCTGACGGCGCTGGCGCGTGTTCCGATTCCGGTGCAGCTCGTGGCCGGCGAGCTCGACGACAAGTACCGGGCCCATGCCGGTGTCATGGCGAAAGCCCTGCCCGACGCCGGGCTGATCGTGGCCGCCGGCTGCGGGCACAACGTGGTTCTGGAAGACCCAGCCGCCGTGGCGGCGCTGCTCAGAAAGGAGTCGTCCACATGACCGACGTGGTCTGGCATTCCATGGAGGGATTCGAGGACATTCGCTACGAGAAGTGCGAGGAGGGGATCGCCAAGATCACGATCTGCCGTCCCGAGGTGCGCAATGCGTTCCGGCCCCAGACCGTGCAGGAGATGAGCCGGGCGTTCGCGGATGCGCGCGACGACGCGGGGATTGGCGTGGTGATCCTGACGGGCGAGGGCGACAAGGCGTTCTGCTCCGGGGGCGACCAGCGCGTGCGCGGCAACGGTGGCTACGTGGGAGATGACGGCATTGCGCGGCTCAACGTGCTGGATCTGCAGCGTCAGATTCGCACGCTGCCCAAGCCCGTGGTGGCGATGGTGGCGGGCTACGCGATCGGGGGCGGGCATGTCCTGCACCTGATGTGCGATCTGACCATCGCGGCGGACAACGCGATATTCGGCCAGACCGGGCCCAAGGTCGGCAGCTTCGACGGCGGCTACGGTGCGTCGTACCTGGCGCGGATCGTTGGGCAGAAGAAGGCGCGGGAGATCTGGTTTCTGTGCAGGCAATATGACGCCAAGAAGGCGCTGGAGATGGGGTTGGTCAACGCGGTCGTGCCGCTGGCGCAGCTCGAGCAAGAGACGATCCAGTGGTGCCGGGAAATGCTGCGCAACAGCCCCATTGCGCTGCGATGCCTGAAGTCGGCGCTGAACGCGGATTGCGACGGGCAGGCGGGCCTGCAGGAGCTGGCCGGCAATGCTACGTTGTTGTTCTACATGACCGAGGAGGGCCGCGAGGGCAAGGAGGCATTCCTCGAGAAACGCGCCCCCGACTTCTCCAAGTTCAAGCGTCTGCCTTGAGCCCCGAATGCCCCGTCAGCACCCCGTAGGTGACCGATGAGCGAGATGGCGACTCAACTCCCTGCAACGGCGGCGTCCCGCAACGCGCAGCCGCACCCAGCGGACACCCGGGCGTCGCAGAAGGTCGGACG
>JAJZQG010000316.1 GCA_021847645.1 Myxococcales bacterium | reverse complement strand
CGCGGCAGTCAGGACGACGCGATCGGAGATTAGCGTCGCGGTACAACCACCGCCGCCGGGGATGGCCAGCGCGGCCACCGCCATCAGCTCAGGAACCCCGGCCGGCTTGCCGCGTTCCAGCTCGCTGCTCGAAGACTGCACCGGTTGACCGGACGCGATCCCTTCAGGTCCGGGCGACGCGTTGGCGAGGCAACCCGATAGGTCGGCCGCACAACTCATCAGGGCGACGAACACTCCGGATGCTGCGGTGCTGCGGTGCTGCGGTGCTGCGGTGCTGCGGTGCTGCGGTGCTGCGATCTTCATGGCTGGCCTCCCATGGCTTCCGCGCGTCGCGAACGGTGGGGCCAGTATCTCGAAGGCGTTGGGAGGTGTCAAACGGAAAAGGTGAACTTGGAGTTTGTGATCATTTCCCGCGCCTGATGCCGTGCACGTCGATCAGGAACGTACGCGTGAAGCCGCAAGAGGGGATTCCGCTGCACAGACCGTGCTGCGGCCCGCGGTGAACGCGGCGCAGCAACCAGGCGGCGTGCGACCGAACGTCTCCTTGCAGGCGAGTCTCCCCGTGACCTCTGCGGCTTTCGGCGCAATCTGCAGCTCACCCAAGGGACCCGACGACGGTCCTCGCTCGGTCGCAGCGGCGATTCCCTTGCGCCGTGGAGCCCCGCCCGATCACAGTCATGAGCCTTGATATCGGTCACAACCTGTGCGACCCTGCCCTACATACGAAAGGAGCTTCCGATGCGTCTGCCTCCCGCAACTGCACCCTATTCATCGCGTGTTCGCTATGGTCGATATGTCGCCCGCCGCGTGCGCCGCGCGCGCCTCGAGAGCCTGGCCGTCGACCTCGACAAGGCCAACAAGGAGCTGCTGAGCACCGGGCGAGCGTGCGATGACGCCGGCGGACCGGTGCAAGACGCGCTGGCGGACCGCGACGCCGCGGACGACGACCTGGACGCCGCCGCTCAGCAGGCGCGCGCCAACATGGCGGGACGCAGCGTGGATGCGGTGCGCACCGAGCCCTACCTGCCCATCTTTCATGAAGGGATTTCCTACTACACCGCAGCGCCGCTCGAGCAGCAGGTGCCCCGGTACACCGAGCTCAAGAAGCGTCTGGTCGAGTACCTGCCTGCCAAGGATCCGGTCCGTATCTCCACCGTCAAGGACATCGACACCGGCTTGAAGGCATTCCAGGACGCCGCCAAGGCGCTGAGCGACGCGCGAACCGACGAATCTCTCGCATACACCCGTCTCGTGACCGCTACCGAGGCATGGGAGCGCCAGATCGAGAAGACCTACGGTGCCTTGGTGGCCGAATTCGGCCGCGCACGCGCCAACGGGTTCTTCCCCCGGGTCGGCGGCAAGAAGGCCGGCAAGAAGCAGGACGCATCCGCCGACGTCGCCGGCGCCCCCGCCAACGCCTGATCCCAACGGACTGCCCGCCGCATCGCCTCGCCCACGTGTCGATCCCGTCTCCCGGAGGTCCAAACGCTCCCGTCCACCAGTGAACGGGGTCGATCCGAGCCCCGGGGAGACCTGATCAACGTCTCCATGGGGTCGATCGGGGCTCCGGGAGACCGCGTCTACGACTGAATCCGCCTGATCCGCGCTCAGGGAAGTCGCATGACGCGGTGTATGCGGCCGACGCGGGCTTCGCGAAGCCCCATCGACGATACTGCCGCGTCCGGTTGGGATCCCGCCGAGAATTCGCCCTCGCGCCGCCCTATCTCACGCTCACCCGATCGCCTTCTCGATATCTCCGGCCAGCTCCTCGGGCTTGGTGCTCGGCGCGTAGCGCTCCAGCACTGTGCCGTCGCGCCCGACGAGGAACTTGGTGAAGTTCCACTTGATGGCCTCGGTTCCGAGCACGCCCTTCTGCTTGGACTTGAGCAGCTGATAGAGGGGGTGCGTGCCCGCGCCGTTCACCTCGATCTTGGCGAACATCGGGAACGTGACTTCATAGTGCAGGCTGCAGAACTTCTTGATCTCCTCCTCGGAGCCCGGCTCCTGCGAAGCGAACTGGTTGCAGGGGAAGCCCAGCACCACCAGCCCCTTCTCGCGATACGTGCGCCATAGTTGCTCGAGCCCGGCATATTGCGGCGTGAACCCGCATTGGCTCGCCACGTTGACGACCAGCAGCACCTTGCCCTTGTAGCGCGCGAGCGTCGTCTCCCGTCCGTCGATGTCCCGGACGGCAATGGAGTAGAGGTCTTCCAGAGGCATGTTCGATCTCCTTGCAAGCGTTGGATGCCGGCTGCCGTCCGGAGGTGGCCGTCCGGTGCCAGGCGTCACCGCGCAACGGATCATTGACGCCTGTCACTGCCCCTGGTACCCCGGCAGACTTGATCTGTGTGATGGAGGTCGTTCATGCGCCTTGCCCGTCTGCTCCCCGCCGCCTCTTGTCTCGCCCTGCTCGCCTGCAGCTCCGGTAGCGCCGGTCCCGGTCCCGCCAACCCGGACGCCGAGCAAGAAGGCCAGATCGTTCCGCCCGGCAAGGAGGACAACTTCCTGTCCAACAAGGCCCAGGAGTACATGGTCGAGGGCGTCACCACCGTCACCATCGAGTCGTCGCTCGCCACGGCCACCGAGGACCAGAAGCTCGCTCGGGTGCGTGAGCTCATCCCGCTCAAGCAGATCGTCATCGGCTGGTTCCTCAACCAGTACCTGGTGACCAAGGAGGGCGAGGAGTCCAACGCCAGCTATGGCGGATTCAACGCGCTGACCAAGAACGGCGCCTACGAGGACCTGGGCATCACCGCGCTGGACGCCACGACCTATCAATTCACCTTCCGCCAGGAGTTCGGCGGGGGCCTGGACCTGCTCGCCAAGCTGCCCACCACGGCCTGCCAGACCGACCGCAAGTGCTTCGACCTGACGATCGGCAAGATCTCCAACGACGAGATGTCGCGGCTCGAGACCAACTACGAGTGGTACCGCAGCGCTCCCTGGTCCAGCTTCGATCCGGCCAAGGTCGACCCGTCGCGCATCGAGAAGCTGACCCTGGCAGCCTGGCCCGAGAAGCGCTCGTACGACGGCTGGTTCGACTACAACCGGCTGTTCGCGGACGGCAAGGTCACCATGGCCGTGCACTTCGGCTGGGACTACCACTCCGATTACCACCTCAAGCACTCGCGCGAGGTCTACGACTGGCTCACGGGCACCGAGGGGTTCAAGTCCCCGGTGGACTCGTACGACAACCTGACGCACACCTCGGGGCCGCTGACGAAGACCATCACCGCCAACGGCAAGCCGGTGACGGTGGAGATATCGCTGTACTGGGGCAAGCCCGGCACCGACACCGATCCCGGCACGGCGGCGGGCGGCAAGGTCCTCGAGGACGATATGCGGCAGTCCTTCAAGGACAAGGAGATTATCGTGTACTCGGGCCACTCCGGGCCCTTCTATGGGTTTGCCCTGGCCGACTGGAACAAGACGACCGAAGGGGATCTCGACGACTCCGAGATTCCTACGATGCAGATGCCGTCGGACACGTACCAGGTGGTGGTGGCCGAGGGCTGCGACACCTACGGGCTGGGCGAGGCGTTTCGTCTGAATCCCGCCAAGGCTGGCGGCAAGAACATCGATGTCGTGACCACGACCAGCTTCTCGAACGCGGCGACGGCGGACGGCACCAAGGACACGCTGCGGGCGATCTACGGCGACGACGGCGCGGGCCAGCAGAAGCCGATGACGTTCGTGGAGTACCTGGGCTCGATGGACGCCAACTCGCCGTGGTTCACGACGATGTACGGCGTGCACGGGCTGGACGACAACCCGCACGCGCACCCCTACGCGCGGGCCGATCTCGCCTGCAAGCCGTGCGCGAGCGACACCGACTGCGGCGGGCTGGGCAACAAGTGCACGCGTCTGGGCGCCTCGGAGAAGTTCTGCACCTTCTACTGCACGGCGGACGACGGGTGCCCGTCGGGCTACCAGTGCCTGCCGGTGGCGCAGGGCTCGACCATCACCTCCAAGCAGTGCGCGCCGATGAATCTGACGTGCGAGGCGGCTCCGCCCGTGCCGGCGGGCCCGCAGGTCATCATCAACGAGGTCTTCGCCTCGCCCAAGGCCGGCACCGGCGACGCGAACGGCGACGGCACGGTCAGCGCGACGGACGACGAGTTCGTGGAGCTGGTCAACGTGTCGAGCAAGGAGATCGATCTGACGGGCTGGACGCTGGCGGACTCGGTCATGACCCGCTACGCGTTCCCGGCGGGCACGAAGCTCGGGGCGGGCAAGTCGCTGGTGGTCTTTGCGGGGGGCGTGCAGGCCAGCTTCCCGTCGTTCGGCGGTGCGCAGGTGTTCCTGGCCTCGCAGAACAAGCTCGGACTCAACAATACGGGTGACCAGGTGGTGCTGACCGGCAGGTCGGGCGACGTGGTCGACCAGATGTCCTACGGGTCCGAGGGTGGTGGCGGAAAGTCCCTGGTGCGCGCCACCGATGGCGACGCGAAAGCCGCGTTCGTGCTCCACGGCGGCGCGGGATTCTCGCCGGGTGTGCGAAGCGACGGCTCGCCGTTCTGAGCCGGCGGGCGGCGTGTCCAACGGGCCGCCGAGGTGCTAGGCTTGCTCGTCACATTCGATGATCATCGCCCACCTGTCGGATTTCCACATCTGTGCCTACGGGGCACGCCTCACACAGCTGCAGGACATGCCGAGAAGGTCGGCGCCGGTGGGCCGGGGCTGGGAGACCATCCGTCGCGAGGGCGATTGGCGCATCCAGAAGCGTCGCGCGAGCGATAGCAGCTTTCGCCTCCGCGACCAGCTGCGCCTGGTGGACGACAACGGCATTGTCCACAGCGTGACCAAGACCTTGTGGGGCGTGGGTGAGGGCCGCGCGATCGACGAGCTGCTCCGGCTGGTGGAGCTGCGCCGTCGCAACACGCCGCAGGAGCTGGCGGAGAACTTCCCGAGCGAGGCGGAGCTCGAGGCGCGGCTGCAGCACGACCCGGAGAACCTGAATCTGCGCTTCTGCGCCGTGGCCCACGCGATGCGTCGCGACCAGCCCGACCACATTGTCATCACGGGCGATCTGACCGACGACGCCGACGGGTTCGAGCTGATACTGCGCGGGTTCGAGCCGTTCTTCGAGCGTGGCCAAATCACCTGCGTACCGGGCAATCACGACGTCTACGGCACGCCGCCCTTGTGGGTGCGCAGCTCGCACCGCAAGAAGGAGGCCGAGAAGCGGCTGCTGTGGGCGACGTTCGCCTCGAGCGTGGGATTGCCGGCCAAGGGAAGCCACGTTCGGGAGCTGGGCGACGGCGTGCTGCTCGCGTCCTTCGACTCCTGTCACCACGTGCCATTGCCCGGCAGCGCCTCCGGGATGGTGAATGAGCGCGACCTGCACAGCGTGGCGCGGGAGCTCGATCGTCTGGGCAAGCAGGTGCGGCTGGCGTGCCTGCACCACCACGTGGTCAATCCGCCGCTGCGCCACGTCGGGCTTCCGCCGATCCAGGCGGGCATGCGTCTGCGCAACGCCAAGCGCGTGTTTGCGCTGCTCAAGGAGCTGCGGTTCCAGCTCGTGATGAACGGGCACCGTCACGTGGGCTACCGGTACCACCCGGCCAACTCGCCGCTGTTTCTCAGCGCGCCGTCGTCGACGATCGGTTGCCGGTCGGGCGAGAAGCCGTACTATTGGAGAGTCGAGATCCAAGGTGATAGTGTCGGAGCGGTGCAGGAAGTGCCTATCCCGCCGAGGATTTGAAGGCTCGTCCGCGCGCGCTCGTCAATCCGGCGCCGTGCCCGGGCCGAGAGAATCAAGGCGGACCCGTAGCACGGTCATCCCGCCCTGACCCTGGTACATGGAGAAGACTTCGTCGCATGTCAGGGCGATGGGCGAGGCCCAGCCACCGCCGATGCCAACCGGATTTGGCAGTATCCACCACATGCCATCCGACAATCGGACGACCAGCAAGCCCTCGTCGCGTGGGTTGGCGGCTCCGTACAGGTACGGGAATGCGGCGAGTCCGCACCCGACCACGGGTGCTACCACGGGCGTGCCGATCGATTGCGGTTCCCAGCGCCGAAGCCGCCTTGGCTGTATCTTGCTCGGGTCGGTGCTGAAGGGCGACGTCATGATCGACTTGACGGGGAAGTCCGCGTCGTTCGGGCCCAGGCCTTCGCCCTGGATCCAGACCAGATCCTTGCCGTCGCTGCCCGGGTCGCCGGCGCCCTTGGTCATGTCGGAGCCGAACCCCACCAGCTCCCGCGCGCCGTCCTGTGCGGTCCAGCGCCGCACGCGGTAGGTCGGAAACGACTCCCGCGCAAACAACAACGTGGGCCCGACCCACGTCGGCGGAGAGTAGGCGCCGGCTCCCTGCGCTGCGAGGCCCATGTCCGCACCATCCCACGCCCGCACACGGAAGTTGTAGCCCGTCTCTACGTAGTAGTCAGAGCCGGCGACCACCGTGGCGACATCAGGGCTGCTGTCCAACACGTCGAGCAGCACTGGTGGACTGAGCAGCGTGTCATCGCCGCCGACGGATACATCACGGATACTCGTTCCGCCGGACCATTCGGAGATGTCCCAGCTCGACTTGCCGCGCGCGACCCCGCGTTGCGCGATCACCACAGGCGCTCCTTCCGGTGAATAGTAGTCCTCCCAAAACGCCTGCCGTACGGGCCCGTCGGCCTCCACGACCACGGCCATGTACGCCATCTCCCGGCCTTGGTCGGTGTCGCGTCGATACAGCTTCCGAAGCTGCATGACCACGTTGCCATGGGTGTCCACGTAGGCAGGCGCATTGCCGCCGATCGCATACGGTGGATTGATGTCCGTTGGCCAATCCACCTTGATCTGGCGGCAGGTGTAGCTGTCCGGCCCCAGGTCCTGCGTGCAGGGCTCCCAGGCCAGCGGCGGCGGCAGCAAGTCACGGCTGGGTGGCACGTAGAGCCGGTACTTGCAGTCCATGACCGGATACTCAACCCAGCCCTGCGGCACGTCCGGCGGAATGGGCTGCGGCGTACACGTGGGTTGCGCATCCGCATCAAGTTGGCTGTTCGCTTCGTTGCTATCTGGAGAGGTCGAGTCGAGCCCCGCTTCGAACGCGGCGTCGCTCGCGTCGGCGCCGTCCGGCTGGCCCACAGGAGGCACGGCGCCACGGCTGTCCGCGCCGCAGCCGCGCGCGAGCAGCGTGGCCGCTACCACGCCACCCGCCGCGGCCAGCCATGCAACTTGTGTCCATCCGGGATGGGTCATGTCACAAGCACCCTGGTAGATCCGGCCACTTCCACGCCTGCTGGCCCAGAGAGTCGAGCCGCTGCACACGGAAGAGCTTGCCGCCCGTGCGCGTGACGAATTGATAGCCGTGGCTGTCAACCAGGGGCTGGCCGATCAGCTCACCTTGATCAAAGCGCATCAGGTTCGGCTTCGCGGTTCCCAGCACGAACGGCGTGGCCTCGAAGCGAACAGTCACGTGCTTGCGAACCAGCTTGCTCGATCCGAACAGCAGCACGTTCCCGTCGCGGTCCACGCCAAGCCAGTGCTGCTCGAAGACACCGAGATGGGGGCCCTGCCAGACCACCTCGTGGTTGCCCGACAACGGGTCGATGCGAACCAGCCGGGCCATGTGCAGCCAGCCGTTGACCAACCGGTCGTCCAGCACCCAGAGCATTCCATCCGTCGTGGCCGCGGTGGCGGCCAGTACTCGGTTCGGCTCGTAGCCCGGGGTTGCCAGCAAGAAGGGATCGCCCCACTCGGGAACGATCCAGATCTCTTTGGTCCACTGCCCGGACCGGTCGCGTCCGCCGACCAGCACCAGCGATCCGAGCGTGCGGCTGAACACCGGGGCGAACTCGGCTCGAGGAGCAATGGCCGGCAGCTCGCGCGCGGCCGGCGCCGCCTGGGCTGTGCGGCCAGGCGCGATCTCCCTCTCCCAAGTCAGCGCCAAGCCGTCGGACGATGCCTTGACGACACCGCTGATGGCTGTGCCGTCGTTGCGTATCATGACGCCCTGCGCGTAGCGATAGCCTTGTCCAG
>JAJZQG010000055.1 GCA_021847645.1 Myxococcales bacterium | reverse complement strand
ACCTGCCAGCAGGGGCTCATCGACTGCAACGGCACCTGTGTCGACCCCAAGACCAGCAACGCGTTCTGCGGTGCCACCGCTGACTGCCAAGGTGCCAATGCGGGAACGGCATGCGCGGCAGGGCAAGTCTGCTCCAACGGCGCCTGCGGCCTGACCTGCCAGCAGGGGCTCACCAACTGCAACGGTACGTGTACCAATGTCACCTTCGACCCGAACAACTGCGGATCCTGTGGAGTGATTTGCACGGACTCTGCATGCAGCAACAAACAGTGCATTCCGCTTTTCAGCGTCACGTACAACCTCGTAGCCGCGAACTTTACGGGCTCCTATGGCTCTGCTTGTGGAGGGCCCGACTGCACCAAGTCCAAGCCCGAGACCATCTCGTGGACCGACACCCTACCGGCGGGCGCGGTCGTCGGCGCGGTCCGTGTGAAGCTCAATTGGAACGAGAACTGCAACGGCGCGCCAGGCTCGACCACCCTCAACGGGGTCGCGTCCGGGCCGATGTCGAACCCGGCGGGCTGCACCTGCGGAGGAGGCGGCATCATCCCAGGAACGACGAAGCTCACCAACGCCTCTTCCTACGTCGTGGGCGGCGCGAACCATCTCGTCTATACGCCCCCCGCCGACCTCGGACTCGAGGGCTGGGCGGCAGACGGAAGCGGCTCGCTCGGCACGGTCACCGTTCAGTACTTCTGACGCACGAAGCGCACCCGCGCTTTCCACCCAACAATCGACGTCGCCGTTCAGCAGGAACTGGGCAGACTTCGCCATGTCGAGCCCGTTCGTGGCGCTGCAGCCATCCGGCGCCTGAAGCGCCGATGTGAACCATTTCTGGCTGAACGAGTTGATGCCGTCCCAGGCAAGATCGCCATCGGCGACGAGCTCCGGGGCGTCGACGAAGGTACGCGGCATGCCGCGCTTTCAGCCCATGGCCGCCACGACATCCGCACCCGCGTTTTCAGCCCATAGCCCCCGCGACAAGGCCGCCCCCCACCCGCGCCCCATCGTGTAGACTCCGCGCGCATGCGCCGACTCTCGCGCGTTTCCCTCTCCACCTGGCTGTGCCTGCTCGCAGCCGTCGCCGCCACGCTCCCCGCGTGGATCGTCCGCTTTCCCCCCATCGAGGACCTGCCCTACCACCTCGCCGCCATGCGGGTGATCCATTCGTTCGGCGACCCGGCCTTCGCCTTCGCCGACCACTACAAGCTCACCCTCGGGCGCACCCAGTACCTCGGCTACTACCTGCTGGGCAGCCTGCTGTCCTACGTCACCGGCATCGTCGTCGCGAATGTCGTGCTGATGAGCGCCTACTTCGCCGGCACCGTGCTCGGCCTCGCCTCCCTGCTCACCTCCCTCGAGAAGGACCCGCGCCTGAGCATCCTGGCCGTTCCCCTGACCGTCAACGTGATGCTGCTGCTCGGCCTGTTCCCCTTCCTGCTCGGCATCCCGTTGATGTTCTTCGGCCTGTCGCTCGCCATCCGCTTCTTCGACGCCCCCACCTGGCGCAAGGGCCTGGGCCTTGCGGTGCTGGCCGTCGCGCTGTTCTTCTTGCACGTCGTGCCCTTCGGCCTGTTCGCCCTGGGCTTTGTCGCTCTGTTCCCCTGGCGGCGGCTCCGGGCGTGGCCGCGGCTCGCAGCCCCTGTGCTCCCGTCATTCGGCATGGCGGCCTGGTGGCTGCTGCGCACTGACGCGGGCAAGCTCACCCGCGAGGTGGGCGCCGAGCACACGGCCGCGCCCCTGGCCACCTCGTTGTCGAACGTCTACCACTGGCTGGGCGACGTGTTCCCCGACCAGAGCGACGAGCGGGTGTTCGTGGCCCTGCTCGCCGTGGTGCTGGTCACCGCGGCCATGGCCCAGGGCACCCGGGAGCGGGTGCGGCCCGAGGCTTGGCGCTTGGTGCTGCTTCCGCTGGCCTGCGCCTGGTTCTGGTTCACGATGCCCGAGGGACGCGATTACGTCTGGCCGCTGGCGCCGCGATTTCCGATCCTGTTCGCCCTGACCCTGATTCCGCTCCTGCGCATGCCCTCCGGATGGAAGGGCTGGGCTGCAACGGCCGGGGCGCTGGCCGTGGCCGCCGCCTCGGTGGTCAATACCGCGTCGCACTTCATCCGGTTCCAGCAGCAGGAGGTGGGCGACTTCGAGCAGGCCCTGGACAGCATTCCCGCGCGGCAGAAGGTGGCCACCCTGATCTACGACCGGGCCTCGCCCGAGGTGAACTTCTCTCCGTTCCTGCACTTCGGGTCGTACTATCAAGTACGCAAAGGCGGTGTGGTGCAGTTCTCGTTCGCAGGATACCCGCATTGGCCCTTCGACTACGCGCCGGGCAAGTCGCCGCCGCCGGGCGGGCCCGCCAGGCGCCGCTGGGAGTGGACGCCCGAGTCGGTGGCCGTGCGGGGCGAGCTGTATCCCTACTACGACTACGTGCTGGTGCGGGGCAGCGGCTTCCATCCCCCGCCGGGCACGTTCCACGAGACCTTCAACGGCGATCGGTGGACGGTGTGGCAGCGGGACTACTGACCGGTCCGTTCGGTTTGCTGCGCCGCGTCGCTTCGTGCTAGGAGGTCCCCATCGTAGCCTTCTTCGGGAGCACCAGCCCATGACCGAGCACCCGGCGCCAGCCCAAGAGCCCCTGACGATCTCCGTGATCGCGCCTTGTTTCAACGAGGAATTCAACATCCCCGCGCTGGTCGAGCGCGTGCTGGGCGTGCTCGATCGGGGCAAGCTCAGCGGCGAGCTGATCCTGGTGGACGACGGCAGCTCGGACGGCACGCGCCGAGTGATCGAGGAGCTCGAGGTCAAGCACCCGGGCCGGGTGGTGGGGCGGTTCCACGCGCGCAACAGCGGGATCGCCGCTGGCTGGAAGACGGGAGTGGCGGCGGCGCGCGGGGCCTACGTGGTGGTGATCGACGCGGACCTGCAGTACCAGCCCGAGGACATCCTGCGGTTGTACCGCACGCTCATCGAGTCGAGCGTGGACGTGGTGCAGGGCTGGCGCAGCGCGGTGGGGCGCCAGCGCGGCACGCGCTTCCACCTGAGCCGCGGGCTGAACGTGCTGCTCAACACCGGCTTCGGGATGAAGCTGCACGACAACAAGAGCGGATTCGCCATCTGCGCGCGCGAGGTCATGCAGGACCTGCTCAGCTACGAGGGCAACTATCACTACTGGCAGTCGTTCATCATGGTGGCCGCCCACGCCAAGGGCTACTCCTACAGGGATATCGAGACCCTGTTCGAGAATCGCAAGCAGGGCAAGTCCTTCCTCGACAAGGGCGCCTACAAGGCCTCCCTGCTCAGCTTGAGCGACATCGGCACTGCCCTGTACGAGTATCGCCTCCAGAAAGCCGTCCCCGACGTCGCCACCCAGTTCCTCAAGCGCTATCCGGTGCTCGATCGCACACCGCGGCGCACGGCCTCCCGCGAGCTCGAGTGGCGCGCCTACATGGCCGCGTTCGACCACACCCACTGGCTCATCACGCGCGACGTCGAGCACTACTACAACACGCTCAACAAGACCCAGTGGCTGGCACCGTCGCAGATGCGCGAACTGCAGGACGAAAAGCTACGCCGACTCGTGCGTCATGCGTACCGCAACGTGCCCTACTACCGCGCACGCATGAACGAGGCGGGCATCCACCCGGACGACATTCGCACGCAGGACGACCTGCACAAGCTGCCGATGCTCAGCAAGGACGATGTCCGGGCGCACATCTACTTCGACATCATGTCGGAGAACCACGACAAGTCCGATATCCTCAAGATCACCACCAGCGGCTCCACCGGCGAACCCTTCGTCTGCTATGCAGACCGCCAGCAGCTCGAGTTCCGCTGGGCGGCCACCCTGCGCTCGCAGGAGTGGACCGGCTACCGCTTCGGCGACCCGTGCGTGCGCCTGTGGCACCAGACGCTGGGCATGAGTCCGTCGCAGGTGCGCAAGGAGAAGGCCGACGCGTTCTTCCTTCGTCGCAAGTTCATTCCGGTCTTCGAGATGCGCGAGGAGATCCTGCCGGACATCATCCGACAGGTCTCGGAGTCGGAGCCGACTCTGGTGGACGGCTACGCCGAGGCGCTCAACCTCATCGGGCAGTACATCAAGGTGCACGGCGGGCTGGAGCATCGTCCGCGGGGCGTGATGTCCAGCGCCCAGATGCTGCCGGACAACAGCCGCGCCATCATCGAGGAGGCCTTCGGCTGCCGCGTGTTCGACAAGTACGGCGGGCGCGAGTTCTCCGGGATTGCCTACGAGTGCGAGGCGCACCAGGGACACCACGTGGTCAGCGAGGGCTTCATCGTGGAGATCCTGCGGGACGGCCGCCCCGCCGCGCCGGGCGAGGTGGGCGAGGTGGTGATCACCGATCTCAACAACTACTGCATGCCGTTCATCCGCTACCGCATCGGCGACCTGGCCGAGGCGGTCGACAACAGCAAGGCCTGCGGCTGCGGCCGGGGCATGCCGCGCATCGGCAAGATCGAGGGACGCGTGCAATCGATCATCCAGGGCATGGACGGCCGCTACCTGCCGGGCACCTTCTTCGCTCACTACCTCAAGGAGTACGACTACGCGTTCAAGCTCTACCAGGTGGTGCAGGAGCAGCCGGAGGAGATGATCTTCAAGGTGGTCAAGGGCTCACGCTACTCCGACGACGTGCTGCAGGAGGTGCTGGGCACGTTCCGCCAGTACCTGGGCGAGTCGATGCGAATCGACGTGCAGTTCGTGGACAACCTGGACATGGTGCGCACGGGCAAGCGCTTGGCGAGCGTGTCGCGCATCAAGGTCGACTTCCAGCGCAACGCCCCGGACAAGGTCCAGGTCTGACACAGACGGTGGGAGCGTCGCCCGCGGGCGACGCTGGCGCGGCCCAGGACACCGTGTCCGCGGAACATGCCGTCCTGGCGGCACGCCGACGTCGGAGCATTCCCCGCTCGCCAGCCATTTTCGAAGCCCTTCCGCTTCAAGGATGCACACGAACCTCCCCACATCGGCCCACAAGTGTGCGAAATCTCGTTCGGACCCGGTGGCCCGATACCTGCTTAGAGGAACAGCACCACGTCGGACGTGGCCCGGCAGTAGAGGGCCCCTGACGTTGGCATCTATCCAACGCCCGCGAACGATTGCCCCCCCCCGTCGCGGGCGTTGACCCCTTCTCAGCGCTCGGTGGTTGTGCCCCCCCTCCCCACCGGGCGCTGCTCTTTTTGTCGCCCGGCTCGGTCTCATGCGGTAGCAACCTCGCGAGAGGGCGAGGCTCTGCCGAGCCGCGTCCGGGGGAGCTAGGAACACGGGAACGCTCCCAGACCAACACACTCGTCCGAACCGCAAGGTTGCTCTTCATGGCTGCAGCCGGCCGAAGAACACGAGTTCACAACTGCGCGGAATCCCGTTTCCAATGCTTGGCCCGATACCTGCTTTACTGTCGGGCACCACGTCGGACGTGGCCCAGTAGTTTCGGGTCCCTGACGTTGGCATCTATCCAACGCCCGCGAACATAGCCCCCCCGTCGCGGGCGTTGACCTTCTTCTCAGCGCCTGGTGGATGTGCCCCCCCTCCCCACCAGGCGCTGCTCTTTTTGTCGCCCGGGTCGGATTGTCTCATGCGGTGGCAACCGCGCGAGGGCTCGGCTCCGCGGAGTTGCGTGCGGAGAACTTGGAACTTGAGGGCTTGGGCCATGGCGACCACCGGGGTCTGCGTCTGGACGAAGGCGTCTTCGCCGATGTGGCAATCGTGGCTGATGTGTTGGACGTCGAGTAGTCGCCGCACCGTCGGCACCGGAGCCTGGTCAGACCCCATCGCAGGAGGCCGCAACGAACAAAGCGTCGCAACTCCAGCTCCACGTAGCGCGGCAGGGGTCGCTTGTAGTTCTCGCGCGTGTAGCGCAGGAACGACTCGAGGTGCGCGCTGACGACTTGCCACAACGCGGTCTTCTCCGGCTCCCGGCGCGAGTAGCCCGCGCGAGGCTGTGCGCCCGGCCGGTTCGAGTCGTGCACGACAGCTGGCTGCGCAGTGGACGAGGCCACGGCCTGGTGCCAGCTCTTGCGCTTCAGCCACGCGTCACGACGTCGAGCAGGAAGTTCGCTCACCCTGCGCCGTCAATGTGGCGAACGCGGCTGGCGCGCGGCAGGCAGCGGAGACGAGATCGGTGGCTCGAGGCCTCGGCGGAGCCGCATTCGCTGGGTGTTTGACCAGGCAGGCCGCTATGGTCTTGGCCTGAATGGGATAGGCGGAGGTGGAGGGCGGGTCAGTCAGGCTCGTGTCGAGGCGATTCCATTCCACCGACCCATTGGGGCCGATAGGCACGCGGGCGATGAGGAGCAATCCCCTGCGTTCCGTGGATGCCGCGCGCCTACGGCATTTCGAATGGACCCACGGTGGGCGCGGACGCGCTGCGGGGCACGCCCGCCGCGTCCACGGCTACTAGCGAGCAAGGCGCTCCGGCCTTCAGCCCGGATTGCGTCGGCATGAACGCACCAATCGGGGCCTGGCCCGGCTGCTCGACCAGCGCCCAGGGGCCGGGTGCCCCGAACAACGGGTCCAGCGCCAGACTCCCTGCGTAGTCTGCCGCAGCGGTCACTTCGCTCTGCAGGCAGGCGGGGAAGTTCGCCATTTCGGTGGAATCGCATCGGTCCGCCCAGCCACCCGAACGCGCTTCTCGCAGCACGGCCACGACGTAGCCAGGACCAAGCTGGTCGCGTCCCGCGAGAGGTAGCGCGTAGTCGTTGCCCTGCATCGGCAGGCCCTGCAGGTCCGCATCGATTCCCGCTTCGCGCACCGCGAAGCGCCAACACGCCAGACCGCCGTCGTGCAAGATGTTGTTGACGAGCTCCGCCACATTGGACTCGACGACGGGGCCCAGCGGGGGATGCACGAGCACCAGACGAGCCGCCTCGGAGGCCGGGTCGCCAGCGGGATCGGAGCCGCAGGGGCTCTGCGGCGCTGCGCCCTGACCCGACAGGAAGTTGTGCACGAAGTGTCTGACGGGCGGCCCGGCGCCGGGCAGGTCGTCGACCGAGGCCAGCAATGCAATGCTGCCGCCCCCTCCGGACCGGGTATTGAACCCCCCGAACACGAGGTTGTTGGAGAAGAGCAGCGGCCAGCGCAACGAGGCGGGCGACGCGAACACCGACACCCCCACGCTCGGCTCCGAAACGGGAAGCTCGCACTCGGGGTCGTGCGCGGTCGCGCTACCATACCCGCAAGCCTCGATGAGGCAGCCGTCGACCACGGTGAGCGCCGAGCCGGCTGGAGTCCTCACGTCCTCGAGCTCCAAGCCCCTCTGACGCCGCCCGCCTGCCACAACGCCGCCCACGATGCGCACGTGATCGATCGAGACGAGCGAGGTGTGGACCAGGCTCGCGCCCACGGCGTCTCCCGACTTGCCCGCCGCCGCCCAGCCGCCTTCCACGGTGGACCACGAGGCTCCTCCGGCGGGCAGCTCCCCGGAGAGCTTGACGCGATTGGCCAGGTCCGGCGCTTCGGGCGACTCATCGTGGATGCCATACACCGTCACCGGGCGTGACGACGGCTCCTGGCTCAGATTGCCCGCGATGTGAAACGGCTCAGCGACAGTGCCCTGGGCGTCCATGGCGGCCGAGCAGCCCGGCGGCGTGGTGCCCGACGGGAAGGCATTCCGCAGCCACACTCCTCGCGCGGTTCGACGTGCGGGGCCGCCTACGATCTCGACCTGCCCGTCAATGGTCAACCGAGCCCGCTCGAGGCTGACTCCCTCGGAGACGCTGGGAACACTGCCGTCCACCGCGTCCGCCGTACCGATCACGCTCGCGCCAGGCGACAAGGAGATCGTGTGCCCTTCGTCGTAATCGCCCAAGGCCCAGATGCCCGCAAGCTCGGCGGTCGGCTCGATGCCCGGGCTGGCGAACGTCACGACGCCTCCGGACAGCTTCGCGCCGTCGGGCACGTCCACGTCCCACTTCCCCTTCGGCGGAGGCCATGCCGAGGCATCGGCCGCGATCGTCAATCCAGCGCCCAGCAGCGGTGGGCGGTGCCCGGGGTCCGGCGTCGACAACGCGACGCCTTCGTCGACGCAGTCCGGGTCGCAGCCCTCCACCTCGTCACACCAGATGTGGGCGCTGCCGTTCCCTCCTGCCAGGTAAATGCCTGACGCGAGCGAAGGGCTGCCGGCGCTGTCGACCGGACCGCTCACGTGACCGCCGGAGACGCGTTCGAGCCTCCCGACACTCAGCTGCGCCGGACCGACGATCTCGATTCCTACGGAATGACCGGCGGACGCGCCGCCCCGAATCCGACCGCCGGTGGGGTTGAGACCAAAGATTCCGACGGACGCCTGATTCCCCCAGTGGTTCAGGGGCGGCGAATCGACCCGCACGCCTATCGCGGATTCGGTGGCGGTCACGCCGGCTGCGGCACCGTCGATCTCCTGCACCTCGGCGACGTCGACGTAGCTATAGCCCGAAATTTGCAGCCCAACGGCCGATTTCACCGTCAGGGGCACGCCCGAAGCGGCGCGGCCTGCGAGGTTGAGGTGGTAAAGATCCAGGTCGCTGTCTCCCTCGGCGATCAGCCCGAAGTTCTCGCCCGGGCCTTCGCCATAGGCCGTGAGGTTCGAGGCGCGCCCGCTTCTGACCCGAAGCTCGACACCCACGCTCTTGGCGCTCCCCGGACCGCCCGCTACCGAGCCGTCCACCTCGCCGCTAACGCTCTCGACACGCACGCCATAGCTCTCTCTCGCGGATGACCCGGGCGCAAAGGACACGTCGCCTGCCACGCGGACGTATGCCTTGTTTCCCGGCGGCGCAAGAACGCCGTCGGACTCGTCGTCAGCAGAGCCGGCAATAATGCTGGAGTCGTACAACTCGAGCCCCGCATCCTGGTTCGGGATGTCGGCGAACACGGCAGCCGACTCGAGCGGAGTGCCGTTCGACACGAGATCGGTCCGGATGATCATGTGCTCGGCCAGGAGGCCGCTGCCCATGTTCAAGGCGCGAACGGTCTTGTCCTGCGGCGCGGTCGGTAGCGCAATCACGCAGAATCCCCGCAGGGTCACCAGCCGCGGGTGTTGCACCTGCCACCCTGCCAGCTCCCGCGTCGTCACAACCACGCCCTGCGAGGTCGTGTCCCAGCCCTCGCAGGTTGCTGCCGGAAGCTCGCTCGCGCCCGGCGAGTTCTCCCGGACTGCGACCGCGCCGAACTCGATCTCGGTCGTCGAATCCGGCGCCTCCCAATCGAGGGTCTCGGGTGTGTCCACGAGATGGCCGCCGATCTCCTTCACACCCTGCTTGTAGATGCCCGGCGCGACCCGGATGGGCATCGTCGCGATCTCGCGCCGGTGGACGTACCCGGCCGAGATGGTGCACCACGGGCGATCCTCGGTGCCGCACTCGTCGCCCGGGGTGCAGTCGTTGACGCTCACGTAGCGGTCCAGCACGGAGCCGACGTCCCGCGTCACGGTCGCAGGCTCGCTCGCCAGGCCGTGCGTGTCTTTCACCACGAGGGTCGCGACAAGCACCTTCGCCCGGCATGGGACGTACACATCGATGTGCTCGCCCGTTTGTTCTGTCACGTGCCCGTCGATCGAGATCGTCCACAACCACGCATCGACCGCGTCGCCCAAGTCGGGATCGTGAGACAGATGACCATCGAGGTAGAGCAGGCTGCCGTCCGTCGAGGTGGAAACAGAGATGAACGCGGTGGGGGCATGGTTCTCGGGGTCCGATGTCTCCGCGACGTCGGCGTAGGCTGCGTCCGGCGCAGCGCTCTCGGATTCGCGATCCGGCGCTGCGTCCTCGCCGTTCGGACCGACCCACTCGACGTTGGTGACGTCCTCGGTGCCGACCGAGGCGCTGCACCCGGCGAGCGGAATCATGGACAGAAGGCCAAGCAAGAAGCGAGACATTCCAGTCAATATTTTCATGATTTGTTGTTCAGATGATGCTACAGACCGGCGAGGCGCACCACCGAAAAGTGCCGGTCCGCGACCCCTGGTCCGCAGCTTTCGGCATCTCGACACCGCGGAGGCAAGGTCATGTCCGGACAGACCCATGCGTCCCCGCCTGTCGAGCGAAGGCGGCGGCGACGGTCGGCTCGAGACTCGACCATCCGGCACTCACGGCCCCGGAGGATAGGGCGGACCGAACGCGCTCACCGCCTCTCAAGAAGAGCCAGATTCGCCAGCCGGTGATGATGCTGACCGCACGCGCGGCCGACGAGGACCGCATTTCGGGCTTGAGCCGGGGGGCCAGTAGCCCACGCATTGCCATGGGGCCTTCCGAGTCGCCACGTCACGAACCTCCACGCCCTCGATCCTGCCCCCTTCGAGGCTCGTTTCCAAGCGTCTTCGCGCTTCATCCCCGATCGCCGCCGCGCACACCTCGACGCCGCGCCACGCGCCGCTACGCGCACGCCGCTCCCCCATCACGCCAACGTCATCGTCGGGTCAGCCGTCGGGCGCGGGAGGATCCACGCAGTCCCAGTCGCCCGGCGGCACGCGCTCGACAGCGTCAGGCGGATCGGGGTCGACGCCGACCACCCAATCTGGATGGAGCTCGCCCGTGACGTCGACGGCCACGGTGTCTGGGTGGGTCGGCTGAGCGGGCGGGAACGGCAAGGCCAGATGCGGAAGGATTCGGTCGATCACCTCCTGCTGCCGGATGACGGCGATCGGCTCCAAGCGCGCGTGGCACCGTGGAAACGCCAGCACGTCTTCATGGAAGGTACGCCACCGACCCATCGCGCAACACAGACAGCCGGTCGTTGGCGACGGCCGGCCGTAGGCAGTAGCGCACCAGCTGGGGCGGAGTTCCTGCAGAAGCCATTCACACCTACCGTGCTTGCGGCGAGAGTCCGCGAAGTGCTGGACGCGGCTGCGGACTCCTAGACGCGGTCAAGTGACGCGCGATTCGAGGCGCGACGGACTGCACCACAGCGGGGCGGCGTCACTGGGCCGCGATGAGTCGATCCGCCAGCCGCAGCGCCGCCGGCTCTGGGCCAAGAACCGCCCGAGCCAACGGCCTTGCCAGCTTGTGCAGGAAAGGCGAGACGGCTTTCACCCGTGAGCCTCCCGGCAGCGAGGCCGCTCGCTGAAACAGCTCAGCCACACTCATCGTTTCCCCGGGCACGTCGATGACCCGCCCTTGCTCGTCGGTATGCAGCGCGTTCACGATGGCGTCGATCACTGCGGCGACGGACGTCGCGACGACCGAGCCGGTGCGCGGCAGCCACACCGACCTGCGCGGCTCGCGCCTCAAGACCTCAGCCGCCTCCTCGATCAGGATGGGCGCGCGCAGGATCACGTAGGGACGGCCCTCTCTCTTGAGCACCTGCTCCTCGAGCGCATAGGCCTCGGTGCGCGGCGCCACCATCACGATGACCTCGACCCCGGGAGCCCTGCATGCCCCGACCGCAGCTTGGGCGCGCATCGGGTCCGGGCTCGGGTCCAGAAGCCCGTCGAGGAGCCTTGATGCTGGCGTGTAAACGACTCCCTTCTTGCCGAGCGCCTTGGTGAACAGGTCGTCATCATCCGGCGTGGTCGAAGCAAACGGTGTCTCTGCCCCTGCCATGGCCGCCTCGGCCGCCTCGGCGAGAGGCCCTTGCTGTCCAATCCAAAGGACCATGACTCACCTCTCGAGTCGCCCATAATCACCGCTTTTCGGGGTCGCAAGCCCCCACCCCTTCGACCGGCAACCATGCAAAGGCGGCACCGGACGCGGCCGGAGGCGGGCGGGCGCAGGCCGGTTCTTGGGCAAAGCCTTCGGTACAAGTCCCCGCCAGCTCCTACCCACGTAGTCCCTTACGGACGAGGTCTTTGGCTGATCTGCAAAGAAATCGCTGGGCCCAAAGCTCCCCTGTTTGGTTCCGGCTTGCCGGGATGCGCGGGGGTAGCGACCAACGGGAGCGTAGGGGCGAAGCCCCTGCAATCGGCGCCCGGCCCTGCCGGGTTAGGTTGAGCCTGAGCCCGCTCCCGGGTGGGACCAGAGGCCACGCCCGTGGCGCTTCAAGTCCACCTCGCGACGCTCCTGGTCCGCCTGTGCAGCGCCGTCCTTCTCGCGATCGCCGAGGCTCGCCAACCGCTCGCGCACCAGCGGGACCAAATCGAACAGCGAATCGGGAAGATCCTGCGGGGGACGCGGCGGGCCGAGCCGCTCCCGCGTCGTCAGCCCGACGACGGCTTCGTCGTCGTGGTCAAGGTCGACCTCCACCCACGTCTTGAGCTCCGGCGTCACGGCGGAGCCGCCGGGCTGGATGCGGAACTCGTCTCGCATTGCGCCGCTCTGTACGATGCGTTTGCCTGCGTGCCAGTGGTGCGCCAAGCGGTGCACATGCCCGCTTATGAAGAGCTTCGCGGGACGTTTCGCTATTGTTCCCTGAAGCCATTCCTGGTCGATCTCTACCTCCGGGGTGGTGAGCGCGAACCGACGGATGACCTCCTTGAGCATCGTCCAGTGGAAGGTGAACACCGGATTCTTGTGCACGAGGAATTCCCGCCAGAAGTCCTTGGTCCAGTAGCGCCAGGCCAGGGCGTTGAACAGCTCGGTCAGCTCCGGCACGAGGCGCATGAGCTCGTCGCGCGGCACGAGGCGGTCGTAGAATGCGAAGTCCGGGTGCATCGGAATCACAACCTGCAACAAGCCGAGGGCTGCCCAGCTCAGGTTCAGCAGCGGTTCGGGGCGCGCGAGAACGAACGGCTGGGAAGCGTCCATGCAGAACAGCGGATCGTACTGGTGCCCGTGCTCCAGGTGCACCGGGCCAATGGCCAGCTCAAAGCCGGGGAAGCGAACGCGGTCCGAGGTGTCCCCGCAAAGCTCTCGAATTCGCCTTCTTACGGCAGGGAACAGGATTTCCGCGTCGTGATTGCCGACCACGAAGTGCACTCGACGCGGGCCCGGCCCGCTCGCGAGAAACTCGCCCACACCGTCGAAGAACGCCTGGTGCGCGGCCGCCACGGCGTCCGTTTTGGCTAGAGCCGTGTGGCTCGTCACCTGGATCGGATACTCGCCGCCGACAGGCAGCTTGAGGAAGTCGAAGGTGTCGCCGTTGAACACCACGTCGACCGCGCGGTCGGCGTACCGGCCGCGACCGTAGTCTGCGACCAGCTCGCCGAGGAAGCTCGGGTGCGGGAAGTCGTCAGTATGACCGCCACCGCCCATCTCGATGTCGGAGAAGACTGCAATCGTGCGTTGGTGTGTCATCGCGCGCCGGGGGGCTTGACCATTCTGCATGACAATCGACGAATCCGCTCGGAACATAGACTCCGGACCAGCGGCGTCAACCCCTGAGCATGGATGCAGGGACATTGCAGCGCAGGAAATGCGGCTGCGAGACTCAGAGGGCTCGCGAATCTTTCTCGATGGTGAGATCGTGCAAGGGGAAGACCGGGAGGAGCAGTCGTGATGACGAGAGCAAGCGCAACGGTGACAACAGGACTCTTGGCGGCCATGCTGGCCGCGGCAACGGCCTATGCGCTGCCTCGAGCAGGCTCGCAGGCGCCGTCGGCTCGGACGGAGACGGTGGATGGCAAGGTCCTCGAACCGCGGTCATTGCGGGGGAAGATTGCCTTGATCTTCTACGAGGACAAGGATTCGACCCAGCAGAACAAGGTTCTAAAAGGCGCCATCACGGAGCAAGGCAGAACGCGGGGCACAAGGAGAACGTCGTCATCTTCGCGGTAGCCGACGTGAGCTCCTATGACTTCTGGCCGGCGCGCGGGTTCGTCAAGGATGCCATCAGGCAAGAGGAGAAGAAGTCCGGGACTCCGATCTACCTCGACTGGAACGGCTCGTCCCGCACTGCCTTTGGCTTTCAGGCCGGATCGAGCAACCTCGTACTGCTCAATGCGGACAACACGGTCAAGCTCGCGCACTGCGTAGTTGTTCCCCAAACGATGCGAGAGACAATCCTCCGCGTCAGGCGGGTCGGGCTCGACGCCGACCACCCAGTCCGGCATAGGCTCACCCGTGACGTCGAAGGCCACGGTCTCGGGGTGCGTCAGCACAGCGGGCACGGGCGGCAAGGCCAGGTGCCGCAGGATTCGGTCGATCACCTCGTGCCGCCGGATGACGGGGATAGGCTCCAAGCGCGCGTGGCACCGTGGGCACGCAAGCACGTCTTCATGGAAGGTCCGCCACCGACCCATCGCGCAACACGGACAGCCGCTCGTTGGCGATGGCCGCCCGCAGGCAGTAGCGCACTAGCTGCTCTCGCCCCTTGCGATCGAGCGCGCCAATGTACACGCCCGCTTCGACCGAGTAGCGGTCGACCTCGGCCGCCTACGGGCGCTTGCTTCTGCGCGCAGGCGCTGGCTGCTGATCGGCGAACAGCGCCTGTTGCGATCGTCCACGCGCGTCGATGCGCTCGAACCGTCCGCGGCCGTGCCCGACGTTGCGACACGCATCGGGAGCTGCGACGTCGCCCCTGGAGCTGCGACGTCGCCCCTGGAGCTGCGACGTCGCCCCTGGAGCTGCGACGTCGCCCCTGGAGCTGCGACGTCGCCCCTCGCTTGCCTTCTGCGTCGCGCTCGCCGATCCTTCCGCCATGGCGACGGCAAAGAAACGCTCGACAAGCGAAGAGAAGACCCTCGTGACCGACCTTCAGGCAGCAGCGAAAGAGGGCAAGAAGAAGCTCGCTGCCGCCCTGCGGGTGATTGCCAAGCTGCGAGGGCAGGGCACCGAGTCCTACGACGAGCTCTGGGAGCAGGTGCGCGACGTGCTCGAAGCCGAGCCGCCCCTGTGGCGTCACGGCGACTACAAGCACGAAGCCGACTTCATCCGCCGTGAGCTTCCAGGCGAGACCGCCCGTTCGGTGCGTCGCAACATCCTCGTAGCGAGCTGCTTCACCCCCAAGGACGAAGCCGACAAGGGAATCAGCTTCCTCGAGGAGCTGGCGCTCTATGCCCAGCAGCGCGCCGGCGCCTCCAAGCGTCCCGCCGCTATCGACATCGACCGCATGTTCGTCGCCATCCCGTCCGGCAAGCTGGGCACCGTGCGCAAGCGTGCGCGCGATGCGTCGGTGCAAGAGGTTCGAAAGGCACGCCGCGCGCTGCGCACCGACGGCGCGACCGGCAAGGCCGCATCCAAGCAGGAGAAGGCGCTGCGGGCGGCCATCGCCAAGGCCGAGGAGCTCGCCTCGGTGAGCGTGGCAATCCGCGGCGGGCAGGCGTCGTTCGCAGGCGTGCCTTTCGATCAGAAGTCGCTGCGCGCGCTGGGCAAGACGCTCGCGACCATCAAGCTGTAGCTGGATTGGCACCACAAGCGAGGGTCCTGCGGATAGCACTGCTGTCGGGAACCTCTTGCGGCCTGCCGCTGGGTCGGCTGCCGTCGCTTGAGCTGGGAAACCTCACGGCAGGCCGGTGAGGCCCGATACTTTTCCGAGAGCTTGCGTTGGGCGGCGCCATGGATGGGCGTCGGCACCGCCTTCTGGACGATATCGCCGTCGATGATCTCGTGGAAGCGCGAGTCCTCGGGGATGGCCATGAGATCGGCCCCGGCGGCCAGGGTGCCCTTCTTGATGGCTGTCGGCATGACAAGAGGATAGTGCATCTGCCGGCAAGGAGCACTTCGCGCCAAGACGTACATCTCTGCGGCCTCTGCGGCCCACACCCGGGCGCAAAGGCGCGTCCGGGCGCGGTCGCCAACGAGGGAAACGATGGGATGCTATCGGAGGGACGAACCTAGACGCTCTGCGCCTCTGCGCCTCTGCGTCTCTGCGTTGGATTCTGCTCAGCCGACCTCGGCCGCCGGCGGCGCGTTGCGCTCCGCCTTCTCGACGTCTTCGCCGCTGTCCACGATGACCTGCAGCCGCTTGTAGGGCGGAAGCCCCGTGCCCGCCGGAATGAGCCGTCCCATGATGACGTTCTCCTTCAGGCCGCGCAGGTCGTCCGTCTTGCCGCAAATCGCCGCTTCCGTCAGCACCTTGGTGGTCTCCTGGAACGACGACGCGCTGATGAACGAGTCGGTCGACAGCGACGCCTTCGTGATGCCCAGCAGCAGCGGCTCGGCCACCGCCGGCCTCAGCCCGCGCGCCAGCACACGCTCGTTCTCCGCCGTGAACAGGTGCTTCTCCACGTGCTCGTCCACCAGGAAGTTCGTGTCTCCAACTTCCTTGATGCGCACGCGACGCAGCATCTGACGCACGATGATCTCGATGTGCTTGTCGTTGATGCCTACGCCCTGCAGACGGTAGACCTGCTGGATCTCGTTGACCAGCCAGGCCGCCAGCTCCTTCTCGCCCTTGACCCGAAGGATGTCGTGCGGGTTCGCAGGCCCGTCCATCAGCGGGTCGCCCGAGCGCATGCGGTCGCCGGGCTGCACCTGCAGGTGCTTGCCCTTGGGGATCAGGTACTCGCGCGCCTGATCGTGCAAGAGCGACCCGTCCGGCCCGAAGGGCGTCACCACGATGCGACGTTTGCCCTTCATGTCCTTGCCGAACGACACCTCGCCGTCGATCTCGCTGATGACCGCGTGGTCCTTGGGCTTGCGCGCCTCGAACAGCTCGGCCACGCGCGGCAGGCCGCCCGTGATGTCCTGGACCTTCGTGGTGTCGCGCGGGATCTTCGCGATGGGCGAGCCGCCTTCGATCGGCTTGTCCTGCTCCAAGCCCTGCTCGATGTTCGCACCCACCGGCAGGAAGTACGTCGCGTCCAGCTCCGAGCCCGGCAGCTTCTTGATCAGGCCCGTCTCCGGATCCTTGAGCGAGATGTGAGGCCGAAGCTCCTTGTCCCGCGACTCGATGACCACCTTGCGCGACAGACCCGTCACCTCGTCGACCTTGTCCTGGACGCTGACGCCCTCGACCAGGTCTCCGAAGTGCACCAAGCCCGCCACCTCCGTGATGATCGGCGTGGCAAAGGGATCCCATTCGGCGATGATGTCGCCGGGCTTGACCGCCTCGCCCTCGTTCTTGCGCATCACCGCGCCGTACACGAGCTTGTAGTGCTCGCGCTCGCGGCCCGTGTCGTCGCTCACCACCAGCTCGCCGTGACGGTTCATCACCACCGTCACGCCGTCGCTGCGCGTGACCAGGTGCGCCCCGCGCGTGTGCACGAAGCCCTCGGTGCGCGCCTCCAGCGAGCTCTGCTCGATCTTGCCGCGCGCCGCCGCGCCGCCGATGTGGAACGTGCGCATCGTCAGCTGCGTGCCCGGCTCGCCGATCGACTGGGCCGCGATGATGCCCACCGACTCGCCGATGTTCACGCGGTAGCCGCGCGCCAGGTCGCGGCCGTAGCACTTCGCGCACACGCCGCGTCGTGCCTCGCACGTGAGCCCGGACCGGATCTGAACCTCCTCGATGCCCGCGTCCTCGATCTTCTTGACCAGCGTCTCGTCGAGCTCCGTGTTGTGCTCCACCAGCACCTCGCCCGTCAGCGGGTCGATCACGTCCTCGAGCGTCACGCGGCCCAGAATGCGGTCCGCCAGCGGCTGGATGACCTCGCCCGCTTCTTCGAGCTTGGTCACCTTGATGCCGTCGAGCGTGTTGCAGTCGTACTCCTGGATCGTGCAGTCCTGGCCCACGTCCACCAGGCGCCGCGTCAGATACCCGGAGTTGGCCGTCTTCAGCGCCGTGTCCGCCAGACCCTTGCGCGCGCCGTGCGTCGAGATGAAGTACTGCAGCACCGTCAGGCCTTCGCGGAAGTTGGCCGTGATGGGTGTCTCGATGATCTCGCCCGACGGCTTCGCCATCAGGCCGCGCATGGCTGCCAGCTGCCGGATCTGCTGCGTCGAGCCTCGGGCGCCCGAGTCCGCCATGATGTAGATCGGGTTGAAGCTCGGCTCCTCCGCCGTCTCGCCCGTCTCCGGGTCGATCACGGTCTCCGAGCCGATGCCCTTCATCATCACGCGCGTGACCTCGTCGGCCACCGACGCCCAGATGTCGACGATCTTGTTGTAGCGCTCGCCGTCGGTGATCAGGCCTTCCTGGTACTGCTCGACGACCTCCTCGACGCGCTTCTGGGCGTCGTTGAGGTACTCCTGCTTCTCGTGCGGGATGACCATGTCATCCATGCAGATCGAGATGCCCGCGCGCGTGGCGTACATGAACCCCAGCGTGCGCAGCCGGTCCGCCAGCAGCACCGTCTCCTTGTTGCGGTGCTCGCGGTAGCACTTGTCGATCAGCGCCGAGAGCGCCTTCTTGTCGAGCGTCTTGTTGACGAACTCGAAGGGAACGCGCTTGGGCAGGATCTCCGAGATCAGCACCCGCCCCACCGTCGTATCCACGATCTTGAGGGCCGGCCGTCCAGACTTCGGATTCACCCGCTGGTTGCCGTCCAGATCCACGTCGGGCACCCGCACTCGCACCCGCGCGTGCAGCTCCGCCTCGCCGTGGTCGTAGGCCATGCGCACCTCCTCGATCGAGGAGAACACGCCCCGAAGCGCACTGCCCGTCGCCTTGCCGTCGTCGTCCACCAGCTTGACGTCGCGCGCGCTGCCCCTGGCGAACTTGCGCGCACGCGTCGCGTAGTACAGCCCGAGCACGATGTCCTGCGTCGGGTTGATGATCGGACGGCCGTTGGCCGGGCTCAGGATGTTGTTGGTGCTCATCATGAGCACGCGCGCTTCCATCTGCGCCTCGATCGACAGCGGCACGTGAACCGCCATCTGGTCGCCGTCGAAGTCGGCGTTGAACGCGGTGCAGACCAGCGGGTGTAGCTGGATGGCCTTGCCTTCGATGAGCACCGGCTCGAACGCCTGGATGCCCAGACGGTGCAGCGTGGGCGCGCGGTTGAGCATCACCGGGTGCTCGGTGATGACCTCCTCGAGGATGTCCCAGACCTCGGGACGCTCCTTCTCCACCATCTTCTTGGCGCTCTTGATGGTGTTGACGTACCCGCGCTCCTCGAGCTTGTTGTAGATGAACGGCTTGAACAGCTCGAGCGCCATCTTCTTGGGCAGACCGCACTGGTGCAGGCGAAGCGTCGGGCCCACCACGATGACCGAGCGGCCCGAGTAGTCCACGCGCTTGCCCAGCAGGTTCTGCCGGAACCGGCCCTGCTTGCCCTTGAGCATGTCGCTCAGGCTCTTGAGCGGACGCTTGTTCGGCCCCGTGATCGTCTTGCCGCGACGGCCGTTGTCGAACAGCGCGTCGACTGCCTCCTGCAGCATGCGACGCTCGTTGCGGATGATGATCTCGGGCGCGTTGAGCTCCAGCAGGCGCTTGAGACGGTTGTTGCGGTTGATGACGCGACGGTACAGGTCGTTCAGGTCGCTGGTCGCGAACCGTCCGCCGTCCAGGGGCACCAGAGGCCGCAGATCCGGCGGCAGCACCGGCACCACCGTGAGCATCATCCACTCGGGCCGGTTGCCGCTGTCGCGGAACGCCTCTACGACCTTCAGCCGCTTGGCGATCTTCTTGCGCTTGGCCTCGCTGGTCGACTCGCGCATCTCCTTGCGCAGATCCTCGCCCAGTTGGTGCACGTCCACGCGCCGGAGCATCTCGAGGATCGCCTCGCCGCCCATCGCCGCGGTGAACGCGTCGTCGCCGTAGTCCTCGATCTTCTGCAGGAACTTCTCCTCGCTCAGCAGTTGGCCGCGCTCGAGGTCCGTTTCCTTCGGGTCGATGACAACATACGCCTCGCAGTACAGGACCTTCTCCAGGTCCTTGAGCGTGATGTCCAGGATGTTGCCGATGCGCGACGGCAGGCTCTTGAGGAACCAGATGTGCGCCACCGGCGTCGCCAGGTTGATGTGCCCCAGGCGCTCGCGACGCACCTTGGACTGGATGACCTCCACGCCGCACTTCTCGCAGACGATCCCACGGTGCTTCATGCGCTTGTACTTGCCGCAGTTGCACTCGTAGTCCTTCACCGGCCCGAAGATCTTCGCGCAGAACAGACCGTCGCGCTCGGGCTTGAAGGTCCGGTAGTTGATCGTCTCGGGCTTCTTGACCTCGCCGTGGGACCACTCCCGAATCTTCTCGGGGCTGGCCAGGGAGATGCGAATCGCGCTGAACGACAGCGGGTCCTTGGGCTTCTCGAAAAAGGAGAAGATGTCTCGCACGTTGAACCTCCCTTACTCCGCCGCCGCGCGCTCGCCGCCCGCGCGATCAGGTCCTGTCTCGATGAGCTCCACGTTCAGACACAGCGACTGGAGCTCCTTGATGAGCACGTTGAAACTCTCCGGAAGACCGGCTTCCAGCTGGAAGTCGCCCTTCACGATCGACTCGTACATGCGCGTCCGGCCCATGACGTCGTCGCTCTTGACGGTGAGGAACTCCTGCAGCGCATACGCCGCGCCGTAGGCCTCCATCGCCCACACCTCCATCTCGCCCAGCCGCTGCCCGCCAAACTGCGCCTTGCCGCCCAGCGGCTGCTGCGTCACCAGCGAGTACGGTCCGATCGAGCGCGCGTGGATCTTGTCGTCCACCAGGTGGTGCAGCTTGAGCATGTACATCACGCCCACCGTCACATCCTTGTCGAACGGGTCGCCCGTGCGCCCGTCGAACAGGATCGCCTGCCCGCCACGCGGTAGCCCCGCCATGTCCAGCGTGCTCTTGATGTCGCTCTCCGCAGCGCCGTCGAACACCGGCGTCGCGAAGAACACGCCCGTCTTTTGCTTGCGCGCCAACGCCACCAGATCCTCGTCGTCCATCTTGTCGACCAGGGCCATCGACTCCTCGTCCGACGCGTACACCGCGCGCACCTTCTCGCGAATCTTCTCGATCGAGAACTTCTCGTCGACCATGCGCTGCAGCTGCTGGCCCAGGGCGCGGGCGCCCCAGCCCAGGTGCGTCTCGAGGATCTGGCCCACGTTCATGCGGCTCGGTACGCCCAGCGGGTTGAGCACCAGATCCACCGGCGTGCCGTCCTGCAGGTAGGGCATGTCCTCTTCCGGCAGGATGCGGCTCACCACGCCCTTGTTGCCGTGACGGCCGGCCATCTTGTCGCCCACCTGCAGCTTGCGCTTGATGGCGATGTAGACCTTGACCATCTTGATGACGCCCGGGGGAAGCTCGTCGCCCCGCGACAGCCGCTCGATGCGCTCCTTGAAGTGCTCCTCGCGGTTGCGGATCAGCTCGTCGAGCTCCAGGAGCTTGTGCTGGATCACCTCGCCACCGTCCACCGGGATCGACCCCCAGTACTTGCGCGGGATGTTGCCCAGCTCCTCCTCGGTCAGCACCGCGCCCTTCGCCAGCAGCACCGTGCCCTTGTCGTCCACCAGCTTGCCCGTGGTCGCCTTGCCCGCCAAGAGGCTGCGAACACGACGGTAGGCCGAGTCGCGCAGGATCTGGACCTCTTCGTCGCGCGTCTTTTCCATGCGCGCTCGCTCGTGGTCTTCGATCTCCATCGCGCGCTCGTCCTTCTCCGTGCCGCGACGCGAGAACACCCGCGCGTTGATCACGATGCCCGCCACGCCCGGCGGCACCCGTAGCGAGCTGTCGCGCACGTCGCCGGCCTTCTCGCCGAAGATCGCTCGCAGCAGCTTCTCCTCCGGAGACAGCTGCGTCTCGCCCTTGGGCGTGATCTTGCCGACCAGGATGTCCCCCGGCTTGACCTCCGCCCCGATGCGCACGATGCCCGACTCGTCCAGATCCTTGAGCGCTTCCTCGCCCACGTTCGGGATGTCGCGCGTGATCTCTTCCTTGCCCAGTTTCGTGTCCCGCGCCACGCACTCGAACTCCTCGATGTGCACCGAGGTGAACACGTCTTCCTTGACGATGCGCTCGGAGATCAGAATCGAGTCCTCGAAGTTGTAGCCCTGCCACGGCATGAACGCGACCAGGGCGTTGCGCCCCATCGCCAGCTCGCCCGTGTCCACCGCCGGGCCGTCCGCCAGCACCTCGCCCTTCTTGACGTGGTCGCCCGTGCGCACCGCCGGCTTCTGGTTGTAGCAGGTCGACTGGTTCGACCGCTGGTACTTCATCAGGTGGTAGATGTCCGGGTAGTCGCCTTCCTCGCCCGACGCGCGCACCACGATGCGCGAGGCGTCCACGCTCTCCACGATGCCCTCGCGCCGCGCCACGGCGCACACGCCCGAGTCCAGCGCCACGCGCAGCTCGATGCCCGTGCCCACCAACGGCGCCTCCGTCTTGATCAGCGGCACCGCCTGACGCTGCATGTTCGCGCCCATCAACGCGCGGTTCGCGTCGTCGTGCTCCAGGAACGGCACCAGCGCAGCGGCCACCGACACCATCTGGTTCGGCGACACGTCCATGATCTGGATGTTCTCGGCCGTCACCATCCGAAAGTCGCCGTTGAAGCGCGCCGACACCAGATGGTCCTTGAACTTGCGCCTGTCGTCCAAATTCGCCGTCGCCTGCGCGATGTGCTTGCCCTCTTCCTCCAGCGCGCTGAGCCACATGATCTCGTCGGTCACGCTCGAGTTGTTCACCTTGCGGTACGGCGTCTCCACGAACCCGTACTCGTTGACCCGCGCAAAGCACGACAGCGACGCGATCAGGCCGATGTTCGGTCCTTCCGGCGTCTCGATGGGGCAGATGCGGCCGTAGTGCGTGGCGTGCACGTCGCGCACCTCGAAGCCCGCACGCTCGCGCGTCAGGCCGCCCGGGCCCAGGGCCGACAGACGACGCTTGTGGGTGACCTCGCTCAGCGGGTTGGTCTGGTCCATGAACTGCGACAGCTGCGAGCTGCCGAAGTACTCCTTGACCACCGCGCTCACCGGCTTGGCGTTGATCAGGTCGTGCGGCATCAGCGTGTCGATCTCCTGCGACATGCTCATGCGCTCCTTGATCGCGCGCTCCATGCGCACCAGCCCGATGCGGTACTGGTTCTCCATCAGCTCGCCCACCGCACGCACCCGCCGGTTGCCCAGGTGGTCGATGTCGTCGACGCTGCCGCGGCCGTTCTTGAGCTCGATGAGGTGACGAACCGTCTCCAGGATGTCCTGCGGCGTCAGCACGCATTGATCGAGCGTGGGACGCTGGTCCTCCGGCAGGTTCGCGTAGAACTTGTAGTTGAGCTTGAGCCGGCCCACCTTCGACAGGTCGTAGCGCTCCGGATTGAAGAACAGGTTGTTGAACAGCGTCTTGGCCGTCTCGAGCGTCGGCGGGTCCCCCGGCCGCAGCCGACGGTAGATCTCCATGATCGCGTCTTCGGTGGTCTTGACCTTGTCCGCGATGAGCGTGTCACGCAGGTATGAGCCCACGTTCAGGCCGTCGATGAACAGGATCTTGAACTCGCTGACGCCGACCGAAAGAAGGTACTTGGAGAACCAGGCCATCGCGTCCCGGACCGGGTCCTCGGACTGGTTCTTCTTGGTGCCGGTGCCGCGCTCGAGCAGATCGCCCAGACGCACCGTCTTCTGCGGATCGGTCGGGCTGGGCACCAGCGCGTTCGCGATCGTGTCGTTGCACTCGAGGATGACCTCGCCCGTCTCCATGTTGATGACGTCGTGGGCCGCGACCTTCTCGAGCAGTTCCTCGGGCTCGATGGGCAGCCGGTCCATGCCCGCGTCCTTGAGCTTGCGGATGGCGGACTTGTTGAACTTGGCGTTCTTCTTGACGATGACCTCGCCGCCGACACGGATGTCGCGCGTGGAGCGCTGGCCCAGCAGCAGGTCGTACTCGATGCTCTTGGCGAACTTGGCGCCCTTGTCCACGAACACCGACTCGGTGGAGTAGAAGTAGTTGAGCAGCTCCTGGGTCGAGTAGCCCAGGGCGCGCAGCAGCACCGTGGCGTGCATCTTGCGGCGACGGTCGATGCGCACGTAGATGATGTCCTTGGGGTCGAACTCGAAGTCGAGCCAGGAGCCGCGGTAGGGGATCACCCTGGCCGAGTACAGCAGCTTGCCCGAGGAGTGCGTCTTGCCCTTGTCGTGGTCGAAGAACACGCCAGGGCTGCGGTGCAGCTGGCTGACCACCACGCGCTCGGTCCCGTTGATGATGAACGTACCGGTGTCGGTCATCAGCGGGATCTCGCCGAAGTACACCTCCTGCTCCTTGATGTCGCGCACGATGCGCTCGCCACCCTCGCGGGTGTCGTAGATCATCAGCTGGGTGGTGACCTTGATGGGCGCCGCGAACGTCATGCCGCGCTGGCGGCACTCGTCCACGTCGTACTTGGGCTTCTCGAGGTTGTACGAGACGAAGACCAGCTCGCTGGTCCCGTTGAAATCCTTGATCGGGAAGACACTACGGAACACCGCCTGCAGGCCGACTTCCGCCCGATCGCTGGGCGGCACGTTGGACTGAAGGAACTTGTCGTAGGAGGTCTTCTGGATGTCGATGAGGTTGGGGACCTCGATGATCCGCCGTACGCGGCCGAGATTCTTGCGGAGCCTGAAGTTCGTCTGAACGACCGAAGCCATCGATTTCGCCTCCAGAAGCGTCGAGCACCTGGACCCGGAGCAACAAAACGGAAAAGGAGCAGCGTCAGGGCAGATCCCTGCCCCGACGCTGACCCTTGATGAGGTCTAACGACCTTTGCAATGCGCAACCACTACTTGAGCTCGACCTTGGCTCCAGCGTCCTCGAGCTTCTTCTTGATTTCCTCGGCCTCGGCCTTGGGGAGCGACTCCTTGACGGTCTTGGGCGCGCCCTCGACCAGCTCCTTGGCTTCCTTGAGGCCCAGTCCGGTGATCTCGCGGACTGCCTTGATGACGTTGATGCGGTTGGCACCAGCGTCTACCAGGTTGACGTTGAACTCGCTCTGCTCGGGAGCAGCTTCGGCGGCGGGGCCAGCAGCGGCAGCCGGGCCAGCTACGGCAACCGGGGCAGCCTTGACGCCCCACTTCTCTTCGAGGGTCTTGACCAGGGTGGCCATGTCCATGACGGACATCTTGCTCAGGTGGTCGATCAGCTGTTCGGTGGTGATCTCGGCCATGATCCTTCACTCCTTAAATCCACGACAGGGCCGTGGGTCTGTGCAGTTTCTCTTCATCCAAACGACGCGCTTCAGCCTTCTCCCCCGAGCTTGCGACGCTGGGCGTCGAGCAGGTAGGCGAAGTTCTGGGCGGGCGCATTGAGCAGCGCGACGAAGTTCTGCGCCGGCGCCATGAAAGTCGCCAGCAGCATCGCGCGCAGCTCGTCCTTGCCGGGCATGGTGGCGAGCGTGTCTTCCACCTGTGCGGGCGGAAGAACGGTCGTCTCCACGAGACCAGCCTTGATCTTGAGCTTCTGGTTCTCCTTGACGAGGGTCTTGAGGACCTTCGCCGCGGCACCCGGCTCTTCGTAGCTCCACGCGATCCCCGTCATGCCGTGCAAGACCTCGGTGACCTTGCTGGCGTACGGACGATCCTTGATCGCGTGCTTGATGAGCGTGTTCTTGACGACGCGGTACTCGACGCCGCTCTTGCGAAACTCGTCGCGGAGCTTGCTGACCTCCTCGACCGTCATGCCTTGGTAGTCGACAAAGACGGCGGAGACCATGCGGTCGAATCGAGCCCGAATCTCATCGATTGCGGTCTGTCGTTCAGCGCGGTTCATCGTTCACCTCTCAGGCCTCTGCTTCCTTGGTTCCGGCAGCGGCCAGCGGATCGATGCGGACACCCGGGCCCATCGTCGAGCTCATCGCGATGGACCTCAGATAGATGCCCTTGGCTGTCGAGGGCTTCGCGCGAACGAGCGCCTGGATGAGCGCCTGGGCGTTGTCGACCAACTGCTGCTCCGTGAACGAAACCTTCCCGATGCGGCAGTGGACGATGCCCGCCTTCTCGACGCGATACTGGACCTTGCCAGCCTTGGCCTCCTGCACGGCCTTGGTCACGTCGAACGTCACCGTACCCACCTTGGGGTTCGGCATCAGGCCTCGCGTTCCGAGGATCCTTCCGAGCTTTCCCACCGAGCTCATCATGTCGGGCGTCGCGATCACCCGGTCGAAGTCGAGAAAGCCTTCCTGGACCTTCTGGATGAGCTCATCGGCTCCAGCAAAGTCCGCACCCGCGTCGCGGGCCTCGCGCTCCTTGTCGCCCTTCGCGAAGACCAGCACGCGCACCTTCTGGCCAGTCCCGTGCGGAAGCACGATGGCTCCTCGCACCATCTGATCGGCGTACTTCGGATTGACGCCCAGACGGACTGCCATTTCGACGGTTTCGTCGAACTTCGCATGCGCGCACTTCTTCACGAGCTCGGCTGCTTCCTCGAGCGTGTGCTTCTTCGCGGGGTCTACCTTCTGTAGAGCCTCGCGGTGCTTCTTGGCGATTTTCGTCATTGAACCTCCTTTTCGTCGGCTATCGCCTTCCACGGCTCGCCAGATACCGTGGTGCGGGGTTCCGGCGGGTCAGGGCCCTTTCCCTGAGCCCGTGGCGTACTGCCAGGTCGAACTCAGTCTTCGATCTTGATGCCCATCGAGCGGGCCGTGCCCGAAATGGACCTCATGGCGGCTTCGACACTGGTCGTGTTCAAGTCCTTGATCTTCAGCTCCGCGATCTCGCGCAGCTTGGCGGTGCTAATGCCGCCCACCCGAACCTTGTTCGGCTCCTTGGAGCCCGATCCCGGCTTCTTGGAGGTCGACAGCCCGGCGGCCTTCTTCAGCAGCACCGACGCCGGCGGCGTCTTCATCACGAACGAGAACGAGCGATCGGCGTAGACCGTGATCACCACCGGGATGATCATGTCGCCCTGGCTCGCGGTCCTGGCGTTGAAATCCTTGCAGAACTGCATGATGTTCACGCCGTGCTGGCCCAGCGCAGGTCCGACCGGCGGCGAGGGGTTCGCCTTGCCCGCGGGCAGCTGCAGCTTGATGATGCCGGTTACCTTCTTCATTGCTCTGACGTGCTCCTGGAGGGGGCAGGGCCCCCAGCCATCACGGGGGCTATCGCCCCCAGCGCTCCCGCTGGTCGCTGCCCCCCGCGAGCCGGGAGGCATCTGCCAAGACCGAAAGCCCAATCGATTCTCACGATGACGACACCTAGCGCTTCTCTACCTGGCTGAAGTCAAGCTCCACAGGCGTCGCGCGCCCGAAGATCGATACCTTCACCCGCAGCTTCTGCTTTTCCGGCTTGACCTCTTCCACCGTTCCCATGAAGTTGGCGAATGCTCCGTCAATCACCCGCACCTCGTCGCCCTCTTCGAAGGTCACCCGAGGCTTGGGCTTCATCGCCCCTTCCACCATTCCCTTTCGAAGCCCCTCGATCTCCGGCGGCTTCACCGGCGTCGGGTTCTGGTTCCCGATGAACCCCGTCACCCGCGTCGTTTCCTTTACCAGATGCCAGGTCTTCTCGTTCATCTCCATCTCGACGAACACGTAGCCTGGCAGGCTCGTCTTCTGACGTACCCGCGACTTGCCCCCGGTCCGGTTCTCCTGCACCGTCTCGGTCGGGATCAGGATCTCGCCGATCTGATCCTCCATCTGGTACTGCTTGATCCGCTCCTGCAGCGCAGCCTTCACCTTGGCTTCGTAGCCGGAATAGGTCTGGATCACGTACCACTTCTTCGCCATCGGGAGATCCACCGAACCGCTACACGCGGTAGATAAGGTCCGTCACAAAGCCCCAGAATCGGTCCAACAACGTCACGTACACCGTGGCGACCACCGTCGCCACGATCACCACGAGCGTGCCGTTGGTGACCTCCTTCTTCGTGGGCCACGTTACCTTCGCCAGCTCCGAGGCAGCCTCGTTGAGCCAGTTCCGGATGTCCAGGCGACGGTACAGATGCACCGTCACCGCGATGGCGATGAGTCCGCCGACGACGGTGGACCCGGTGGCCCGGCCGTCCTCGGACACCTGGGTGATCCACGGTGCCCGATCCACCGCCCACTGTTGCTCGGCCAGCCGCGACCAGGTCGCGAACAGCACCTTGCCCAGCACGTACGCAAGCCCGATCGCTCCGGCAAAGTAGCCCGCGATCACGTAGCGCGTCGTGCCCAGCTCCGACGCCTCCACCACCTTGTCGGCGCCTTCCCCAACGTGCACGATCTCCTTGTCCCCAGCATCTGCCTGCGGGGCATCGTCGAACGTCGCGTCAACCGGCGGTTCGTCTTGCTTGGTGGGGCGATCTTCGTTGGCCATGGGCCTTGTTGAACCTGATGGATGCTGCGGAAGACGCTGCGGTTCCCCTCCTGGTGCGTCAGGTTCGTAGCGAACGACACCCACGAGGCGGGACGGCGGCGGCAGGGGCGGCGGGACTCGAACCCGAAGCCTGCGGATTTGGAATCCGCTGCTCTACCAATTGAGCTACACCCCTTCGGCCCCGGGCCGAGGCTCGGGGCAATGCTTCACTTCGACTCCTTGTGCACCGTGTGCCTGTCGCACGTTGGGCAGTACTTCTTCTTCTCCAGCGGTCTCGTTGTGGGCTTGTTCGCCTTGGTCGTCTTGTAGTTCCTCGCCTCGCACTCCGTGCAGACCAGGACAATGTCGACTCGTTCGCCCACTCTCCTACTCGATAACCTTGGTGACGATGCCGGCGCCCACCGTGCGGCCGCCCTCGCGGATGGCGAAGCGCATCTGCTCCTCGAGCGCCACCGGGGTGATTAGCTCGATGTGCATCGTGATGTTGTCGCCCGGCATGACCATCTTGACGCCTTCGGGCAGGTTGACCGACCCGGTCACGTCCGTGGTGCGGATGTAGAACTGGGGACGGTAGTTGGTGAAGAACGGCGTATGGCGGCCGCCCTCTTCCTTCTTGAGGACGTAGACCTCGCCGTCGAACTTCTTGTGCGGCGTGATGCTGCCGGGCTTGGCCAGGACCTGGCCGCGCTCGATCTCTTCCTTGTCCACGCCGCGAAGCAGGCAGCCCACGTTGTCGCCGGCCTGGCCCCTGTCCAGCAGCTTGCGGAACATCTCCACGCCCGTGACCACCGTGCTGCGCGTCTCGCGGAACCCGATGATCTCCACCGGCTCGTTGACCTTGATCTGCCCGCGCTCGATGCGCCCCGTGGCCACCGTGCCGCGCCCCTTGATCGAGAACACGTCCTCGACTGCCATCAGGAACGGCTTGTCCACGTCACGCACCGGGTCCGGAATGTAGCTGTCCAGCGCCTCGAGCAGCTCGCCGATCGACTTCTCCCACTTCGCGTCGCCCTGCAGCGCCGGAAGCGCGGCGCCCCGGATCACCGGCGCGTTGTCCCCGTCGAACTTGTACTTGTTGAGCAGCTCGCGCACTTCCATCTCGACCAGATCCAGCATCTCCGGATCGTCGACCTGGTCGCACTTGTTCAGAAACACCACGATGTGATTCAAGCCCACCTGCCGCGCCAGCAGCACGTGCTCGCGCGTCTGCGGCATCACCGAGTCCACCGCGCTCACGCACAGGATCGAGCCGTCCATCTGAGCGGCGCCCGTGATCATGTTCTTGATGTAGTCGGCGTGTCCGGGGCAGTCGACGTGCGCGTAGTGCCGCTTGTCGCTCTCGTACTCCACGTGCGAGACCGCGATCGTCACGGTCTTGGTGTCGTCGCGGACCGTGCCGCCCTTGGCGATGTCGGCATACGACTTGACCTTCGCCATCGACTTGCGCGCCTGCACACTCAGAATCGCGGCCGTCAGCGTGGTCTTGCCGTGGTCGATGTGACCGATGGTCCCCACGTTCACGTGCGGCTTGGTCCTTACGAACTTCTCCTTCGCCATGAGAATGTCTCCAACGGATTCGGGTGCGTGGCTGTTGTCTGTCTGCTTGCGGTGAAGTCGGTCGGGCTTGGAGCCCACCACCGGATTCGAACCGGTGACCTCCTCCTTACCAAGGAGGTGCTCTACCTACTGAGCTAGGTGGGCAGACGAAATGACGGCCGGGATGCGGAGCGGGAGACGGGGTTCGAACCCGCGACGTTCAGCTTGGAAGGCTGACGCTCTACCAACTGAGCTACTCCCGCTTGTCGTGCCTGTCGTACCTCCGTGGAGGGGCTGGAAGGGCTCGCCGGACCAGGTGGTGGGTAATGGATTCGAACCATTGTAGGCAATTGCCGGCGGATTTACAGTCCGCTCCCTTTGGCCACTCGGGCAACCCACCGCGTGCTGCGAGGTGTCGCCACCTGTTCGTTCGGTCCTTCGTGCTGTCCCAACTTCCTCCGTACAACCGTCTCCTCGCAGAGCTGACGAGGGGACTTGAACCCCTAACATCCGGTTTACAAAACCGGTGCTCTACCGGTTGAGCTACGCCAGCGTCGGCCATGCCCAACTCACGAGCGCGCGAAGTGTAGTCTGTCGTTCGTGGCTCGCAAGACAAATCTTCCACCCCCGCGCCGACACCGACCCGTTGCCCCTCCGTGGGGCTCCAGGTTGCGGCTTCAGTACGAGGGAGGCGAACCCGTAGCGCCAAGCAAGACCCGTGTCAATCAGGATTGCATCCGGCCTTTGCATTTTTCGCGCCCCGACCCTGCACAGGTGACGAGCCCTTCGCCCCCTCGGCCGCCACCAGCACACGCGCGCGATGCCCGTGCGCCGAGCGGCCCCAACGCTCCCACGCCGCTACCCGCGCGCCCGCCCCTGCGCTTTGCCTCGGCAAACCCTTGCCTTGACCGCCCCCAGCCACCAGGATCCCACCCGGCTCCAGACCCTGTGCCCTCGTCGAATTCTCGCTTCAGGAGACCTTGCCTCTCATGCCTCATCCCCACGCCGCTCGCGCGGCAGGAATGCGCCCCTTCAGCCCGGACGTCGTCCCCACCCCGCGCCTCGTCTTCTGGGAGACCACCGGCGACTGCAACCTGCGTTGCGTGCATTGCCGCCGCGAGTGGGACGCCGCGCCCCCCAACGAGCTGTCCACCGACGAGGCGCGCAACCTCATCGACCAGATCGCCGACAACCGTTGGGGTTCCATCCTCGTGTTCTCCGGCGGCGAGCCCCTGATGCGCCGCGACTTGTTCGAGCTGCTCGACTACGCCAAGACCCGCGGCGTCACCCCTGCCGTCGCCACCAACGCCACCCTGGTCACCGACGACATCGCGACGCGTCTCGCCGCTGCCGGCGTGTCGCGCGTGAGCGTGAGCCTCGACGGTCCCGACGCCGCCACGCACGACGCGTTCAGGGGGCTGCCGGGTTCTTTCGACGACACGATCAGGGGGATTGGCGCCCTGCGCAAGGCTGGCATCGAGGTGCAGATCAACGTGACGTTCACCAAGGCCAATCGCGACATGGCTTCGCCGATGCTCGATCTGGTCCAGCGGCTCGACGCCTGCGCGCTTCATGTCTTTCTGCTCGTGCCGGTGGGCTGCGGCGTCGATCTCCCCGAAGAGATTCGCTTGGAGGCTGCCGAGGTGGAGCGGCTGCTCACGTACTTCGACCAGCAGGCGACGGAACGCGACATGGAGATCCGCGCGACGTGTGCGCCGCAAGCGCAGCGCATTCGCCAGCAGAGAGCGCGTGCGCGCGAGCGAAAAGGCCTGCCCCCGGGCCGCGGCCTCGCATGGTCGTCCAAGGGCTGCCTGGCCGGCGGCGGCATCGTGTTCGTCGATGCCGTCGGCAAGGTCTTTCCTTGTGGCTACCTGCCCATCGAGGTGGGCGACTTGCGCAAGCAGTCCCTCAAGCAGATCCTCGAGTCGTCCACCACGCTCGCCTCGCTGCGCAACACCGACCTGCTCGAGGGCCGCTGCAAGGGCTGCGAGTTCGCCCCGAGCTGCGGCGGCTGCCGCGCCCGCTCCTGGGGCACCGTCGGCAACCTGTTCGGTGAAGAACCCTCCTGCCCGATGTGAGCGCTACGGGCTGCCCGTCACGCCGTCCGGCTTCTTGCCACCGAGCCCGTCGAGCGCGCGGCGCAGGTCCGCCTCGGAGTAGGGCAGCTTCGCCAGGCTGTCCTTCACCGCCTGCAAGGCCTGCTCGAGATCGCGCTTGGCCTCGCGCGCACGATGCACCCACGCCGAGTTCTCTCCGGTGGCCGCCGCCATCTGCACCGTCTTGTCCATCATCTGCAAACCCTTCTCGAGCAGCACCCGATAGCGCAGCTGCATCGCGCCCTCGAACAGCTGCTTCTGCTTGTCGGTCTTGGCCGACGGCGGCGGCGAAATCCCGATCACGTCCCGATGCAGCTGCTGATACAGCTGGCCGACGCGATAGCCGGCCATGGCGGCCCAGTGCGGATCGTGCGAGCGCATCGCCTCCGCGTACGCGTCCTGCGCGTCGAGCAGGGCCTGGCAGCGCTCTTCGAGCACCTCGCCGAAGTTGGCGGGCAGCGGGCTGAACACGATGCGCTCTCCCTTGATGCGACGCACCTCGCCCAAGGCGAAGAACACCTGGGAGGTAGCGACCGGCGGCTGCGCGACCTGTCCCCAGCCCTGCTCTTCGATGACGGTGCGGGCCTTGCCGATCGACAGCATGGCGCCGTCGAGGTCACCGGTCTCGACCAGGCCCAGGGCGCGGGCGCCGTTGGCTTCGACCTGTTCGATGGGCGACAGGTCCGATCGCGCCAGCAACATGTCCGCGTAGGCCGACAGCTGCTTCCAGTCCTCGGTCCAGGACAGGATGCGCGTGGCTCGGATCAGCGAGCTGCGCGCCTCGGGACCGGACGGGAACTTGCGCACCACCTCGCGGTAGCGCTCCAGCGCGGCGTTGCGGTCCTCGGCTTGCTCCCACGCAAAGCCCGCATCGAACAGCGAAGCGGCCACGAAGGGCCCGTTGGGCTCGAGCTCGACGATCCCGTCGAAGGCAGCGGCCGCATCACGGTAGCGCGCGTCGCGCAGCAGTTGGTTGGCAGCGTCGAATCGCTGCTGGATGGTGCCTGCGTCATGCGGGGTGACATAGGTGGTGGCGACCTGCACGGTGTTGGAGGGCGGGCCAGGGGAGGCGGGGGCGGCGGGCGGCGTCTGGGTGTTAGAGGCGGCGCATGCCGCCGTGGACGAAACAGCCGCGAGCATGAGGGCGGCAGCAGTGAGAGAACGCGCATGGCGCAGTGCGCGATGACGGGGCCGGTCACAGTTCATCGATGTCTCCTGAGGACGTGATGGTCTTGGACCATCGAAGTCACGGCCAGGTTCCGCGATTTCCATTGGACGGGCTGGCTGGTCGGCGCGATCCTATAGATCGATGCGCTGTCCTTCGGGGCAGGTCCGGAGGTGTTGATGAGGAAAGCAGCGGCACGGGGGGTTGGCAATCTGGAAGCGTTGCTGGCGGAGCACAGGGCACTCGACGAGAAGGTTCGAGAGCTGGGTCGCCGCACCTACCTGACCCCCGCCGAACAGCAGGAATTCTCCCGATTGAAGAAGCTCAAGCTGGCCAAGAAGGATCTGATTATGGACATGCAGCGCGCGTCGGGGTGACCGGCGCGCTCCCAAGCTGCCATCTGGTCCTCGTAGCCGGCGGCGGGTCAGGGCTCGCTGTCGCCGTGCGCGGGCTTCTTGCTTTCGTCGGACGGCGCGGTGTTGTCGCCGCCCTTGGCCTTGTCTGAATCCGACTGCGCCTCGTCGCTCTGCTTGGCTGCCGGCTTGTCCGACGAGGCCTGTCCCGAGTCTTCGGGCTCCTCCGGGAAGACACCCACGCCGTACACGTCCTGGTTCAGGTCGCGCAGCGCTTCGTCGAGCCGCGGCTTCTGTTCCGCGCTCAGGCTTCCGGGTTGCTCGCGATCGATGGCCTTGGCGACGGCCAGCCAGTGGCGCGCGTCGGTGCGGAACGCGTCGCCCATGCGGTAGTCGTTCATGCCGCGCAGGTACGCGTAGCGGGCCTGGTCCGCGCGGCTGAGCGAGTCCATGTCCGGCTCCAGCACGCGGAACAACGCCAGCGCACGCTCGTGCTCGTTCGCCTTGTAGTGCACCTCGGCACGGTTCAGATCGTCGAGGTAGGTCGCGCAGGCCGATGTGGTCAGCGCGGCGACACAAGCCACGAGTGCGATGGTCATCCGCATGAGAGCCGCAGCGTAACGAACAACCGCACCGGGAATCAAGATGCGGGTGCTCGTTGCGGCATCGCCCCGCGCAAGCGGCGCGTCGGGGCAGCGGCATCGGCGGCCCGCCCGCCCACTGACGGGGGCGCAGCGCGGGCCCGTATGCTATGTGACGCTGGTGGACGCGCTGGTCCCGGTCGTCCCGTCGCGAGGGACGCACTCCGGAGCGGTTGCACGGAGGCGCGATTCGATTCAAAGAGCGACCGCAACGCAGTGAGCACGGAGTCGAGGCAGCCGATCGTTCAAGGGTGACAGCAAGGGCCTCGGAGCGGACGACGAGCAGGTAGCAGGAGCAGCGGGATGTCGCAGGGGTCGATTCCAGAAGGCGGCAGGTTCTTCCACGCGGGAGCCGCCGACGGATTGCCGAAACGCTTCGGCAAGTACACCCTGCTGCACCAGCTCGCCACCGGAGGCATGGCCGAGCTGTTCCTGGCACTTCACCGCTCGGTCGCCGGCTTCGAGAAGCTGGTCGTCATCAAGCGCATCCTGCCGTCGATGAACAACGACCAGGCGTTCATCGACATGCTGCTGCACGAGGCCCGGATCGCCGCGACCCTGTCCCACCCGAACATAGTGCAGATCTTCGACGTGGGCTTCCACGAGGGCACCTACTACATCGCAATGGAGCACATCCACGGCGAGGACCTGCGCGGGATCGTGCGCCAGATGAAGAAGCGCGCGATGACCGACTTCCCGCTCGAGCATGCGCTGGGCATCGTGCTCGGCGTGTGCGCCGGGCTCGACTACGCCCACGATCGGCGCGCGCTGGACAACACGCCGCTCAATATCGTCCACCGGGACATCTCGCCGCAGAACGTGCTCCTGACCTTCGAGGGCGACGTCAAGGTCGTGGATTTCGGCATTGCCAAGAGCGGCACGAGCGTGGGGGAGGACACGCGAAGCGGGCGTCTGAAGGGCAAGGTGCCGTACATGTCGCCCGAGCAAGCGCGCGGCGAGCCGGTCGACTGGCGAAGCGACATCTTCTCCGCGGGCATCGTGCTGTTCGAGCTCACCACGGGCAAGCGCCTGTTCAAGGGCGCCAACGAGCTCGAGACGCTGCGGCTCATCTGCGAGCGCGAATACCCGGCTCCCAGCCAGATCCGGCCCGGGTATCCGGCCAGGCTCGAGCAGATCGTCATGCGCGCGCTCGCCAAGGATCGCCAGGCCCGCTACCAGCGCGCCCGGGACATGCAAGCCGACCTCGAGGCCTACATCCGCGAAGAGCGCCTGGGCGTGTCCAACCTCGCGATGGGCCGATGGATGCGCACGCTGTTCGCCGATCGGCTCGCGCAGCAGAACAGCACACTGCAGGACATCAAGCAGCTCGCCGACGTGATCGCGGCCCAGGCCTCCCACGAGTCCGGCACCTTCGATTCGGTCGACATGTCGAGCCACAGCGACTACTCCGCCTGGCCCTCGGCTCCGGGCGCCGCCAGGACCGTGACCGATGCCGGCCTTTCACGCACCCGTCCGCTGATGATCGCAGGCGCCATCGCACTCGCCATGAGCCTGGTGGGCGCCGGCTCGTACTTCGTCGTGCGCCAGGCCAAGGCCAATGCCGTCGCCGCGGTGTCCTCGGCCGCGGCGCAGCCCGTTCGCGACAACCCCGCCGCAGCGCAGGGAACCCTTCGCATCGTCACCCGCCCGGCCGATGCCTCGGTCTGGATCAACGGCGCCCTGCGCGCCGAGAAGACTCCGACGACCATCGACAAACTGCCGCGCGGCGCCGAGCTGTCCATCGAGCTCACCAAGGAAGGCTTCGCGCCGCTGCGTCGCACCATCCTGCTGACGGACGCCAACCCCGACGGCGTGATCGATGCCGACATGAGCAAGGGCGCGGTGACGTTGGAGGTGGTGTCGACCACGCCGGGGGTCAAGATCTTCGTGGACGACAAGGCGATGGACGGGCTTCGTGCGGACGGTCTCGCGCCCAACGAAGAGCACCGGGTGCTGGTGACTGCCGATGGCTACTCGCCGAAGGCGGCGGTGTTCACGGCGGCAGCCAACGAGACGCGCACGTTGACGCTCAACCTCGACAAGGACAGCGCGGGCTCGAAGGCCGAAGTCTCGCCGGGCGATGCGAAGTCGGCGCAGACCGCCGAGCCGCCCGCGCCCACGGCTTCGGTCGCGCCCGCCTCCACACCCGAACCTCCGGCTCCGGAGCCGCCCAAGGTCACCGGCTCCGGCAAGCTCAACGTCGCCTCCCGCGGCGGGTTCTGCAACGTGAGCGTGGATGGCAAGCCCTACGGACCGACGCCCGTGGGCGGGATCGTTCTGCCGGCGGGCAACCATTCGGTCGCGTGCAAGTCCGACAGCGGCGCGGCCAAGGCTTCGGGCGTCAAGATCGAGCCCGACCAGACCGCCCGCATCTCGTTCGATCTGACGAACTGACGACGTCCGGCCAAGTCCGGTCAATCCTGGTCGAGATCCCCTAGCGCGGGCTCCTCGTCGGCCTTGCGACGATGCGCACGGATCAGGTCGACCGCGATGTCGACGACCTCCACGCGGGTCGAGGGAGCGATGTACTCTTCTTCGGAGACGGGCGGCAGGTCGGCCAAGTGCGTGCTCACGATCTCGCGCTCGTCGTCCTTGAAACGGATCACCTCGAAGTCCGGCTCGGCCTCCTCGCCGCCGATGGCGACATGGGCGATCGCCACCGGGTAGACCGTCATCAGGTGGTCATCGAACTCCAGGAACCAGCCCATCGGGTCATCGTCATCCTGGTTCCAGGCGCAGGGGTATCGTCGCCGGAGCAGCTCGCCGATGTACACGCCGGCCGCGGCGGTCACCAGGGGCAGCGACTCGGGGCGTTGGGCGGACAGGTCGCGGGCCGACCGCAGGTAGTGGTCGAGCACCGGCAGCGTTTCGGGCGTGAAGTCCAGGGTCACGCCCACGGCCTTCTCGACGAACCGGACGCAGGACTGGGCGAACTCCTCGAGGGACGGGGTCTGGGGCATGATGGTCACCAGCGCGCAGGATGGTGCCGGGCCGGCAGCCCCGCAACGTCTTTGCTGGGTCTGTACGGGCGATTTGCGTACCCGTGTGGCTTTCGAACACTTCCTCGCTTCTTGTGTTAGGATGCGGACCCCGTCCCGTCGATGCGTATCGCCATTTTCTCCGACGTCCACGCCAACTACGAGGCACTCAGTGCGGTCATCGAGGCCTACAAGCACGAGTCCATCGATGTCTTCTACTGTCTCGGTGACACGGTCGGTTACGGAGGATCTCCGAACGACTGCGCCGAGCTCGTGCGCGAGGTGTCGTCCAAGACGATCCTGGGCAACCATGACGCTGCCGTAGCTGGGCGCATGGACTACTCGTATTACTACGAGGCCGCGCGCCACGCGCTCGACGCGCACGCCGCGATGCTCACCGAGTCGAGCATGGCGTGGCTCAAGAGCCTGCCGTACACCGAGCGTCTGGCCGAGCACGACATGCAGCTGTGCCACGGCTCGCCCATCCGCCTCGAGGAGTTCGAGTACATCTTCGCGCCCGAGCAGGCTCGCGAGTGCTTGTCGATCTGGGACGAGCTCCCGCAGCTCACGGTGATCGGCCACTCGCACCTGTGCAAGGTCTTCGCGCTCGACCCCGATGCGGTCGAAGAGCTTCCCGCGGTCGACCTCACCCTCACGCGCGGTCGCAAGTACGTCATCAGTGTCGGGTCCGTGGGCCAGCCCCGCGACTATGACAACCGAGCGTCGTACACCGTGTTCGATCCGCAGACGCGCCGCCTCGAGTTCAAGCGCGTCGAGTACGACATCGAGACGGCAGCCGAGAAGGTGTTGCGCGCCGATCTCGAGCGCAACTTCGCGCATCGTCTGTACATCGGCGTGTAGGAGCGCGCGTCTGTCTCGTGCTCGTGCTCGTGCTCGTGCTCGTGCTCGTGCTCGTGCTCGTGCTCGTGCTCGTGCTCGGCCAACGCGACGCCGTCGGGTGCGCAGATCGCCTGAGCCTTCCACTGCCCGCAGCGGCGCAGAGCTCAGCGGAGAGAGTGGGATTCGAACCCACGGTACCTCTCGGTACACACGATTTCCAATCGTGCACCTTCGACCACTCGGTCATCTCTCCAACGGGACCGGGAACACCCGTCCCCCGACGGGCGCTGGCTGTACAGCAAACCGGTCGGCCTGTCGAGCCGCGGATGCGCGGTGGTGCCGATGTCGTTTCGGACGGGTGGCGCTACCGCGGACCACGCTGCGGAGAGAGCGGGATTCGAACCCGCGGTGCCCTCACGAGCACACCTGATTTCGAATCAGGCACCTTCGGCCACTCGGTCATCTCTCCGCGGCGCACCATGGCAAAGAGACGTCGCCTGGTCAAGATGATGTTGGGGGTTCGCCCACCCGTCTGATGCGAATGGGCAGGGAGCGGGATCGGGTGGTGCGGCCTGCGGCCGCTGCGCTCAAGTGGTGGGGGGAACCAGACGAGCGCGCCGCAGCAGCGCGAAGATGCGTGCGCCGAGTTCCGACGCGCGGAACGGCTTGATCACGTAGTCGTCGGCACCGGCCGCGAAGGCCTGCATCATGTCCTGGTGCGAGGCGTTGGCGGTCAGGAACAGCACGGGCAACAGAGCCCATCGCTGGTCGCGGCGAAGCCGTTGGCACATCTCCAGGCCGCTCATGCCGGGCAGGTTCCAGTCGGTCAGCACCAGGCCGAAGGTGCGCTGGCGCAACGCATCCAGGGCCTTCTCTGCCGACACGACGCTCTCGACGGGGAGCCCGACGGCTTCGAGCATCACGGCGACCAGCTCGGTGGTCTCGGCGTCCGCGTCGACGAGCAGGATGGACGGCGGGCTTCCTTGGAGGACCTGCTGCATGGGCAGCACGGCTGACGGCCGCGTGGTCGGAGGCTGCTCGTCGTCGCTGTCGGCGCTCGGTTCGGTGTGCGCACTCGTCGGGGCAGAGGTGCGGGTGCCCGCGAACTCGCGCAAGCGACGCCAATCACGCGGCTCGAAGCGAAGCGCGACGCCCGCTGTGGTGGCCGAGGCCCTGGCAGCAGCCGCCGTGGCACGGCCGCCTGCCACCTCGAAAATCGCCAGAACCCATTCGCCGTCGGCGACGCTCCCGTCGCCTGGAACGAGGAACTCGTACTCGCGCGACGCCGCGAGCGCGGCGCCCATCGCGTTCAAGTCGGGGTATCGGAAGCCGAGGCTGCGCACGCTCGCGAAGCTACCTTGTCCGCGCTCGGGATACCAGATGGCCTGCCGTGGTGACGGCGTGAGGCGGGGCAAAGATTGTCCGGACAGGTTGCCTGTTGGCCTTTGGCCGCGGCCTGCTAGGCTCGCGGCTTGATGAAGGGACTTGCCACCATCCTGATGATCGCGCTCGTGTCCGCGACGGCAGCTATATCGGTATCGTGCGGCGGGACGAACAAGACGGCCCGCGACGCCTGGCTCGGCGGCGTGCGCACCGACGACCTGACCTCCACCGAGCGCAACGATCTCGATCGCGACTTGCACACGTTCCCGTCGCCCTGTGCCGACGTCGACGTGCCGGTCGCTCAGTGTCTCGAGGAGAAGCGCGCCTGCAAGGCGTGCGAGCCTGCTGCCGAGTTCGTCGCGGAAGCCATTCGATCCGGACGATCGGCCGCGCAGGTCCAGTCCGTGTACATGGCGAGGTTCGACCCGTCGATCATCAAGAAGATCGACATCACGGGCGCCCCGACCATGGGACCTGCCAACGCGCCGGTGACCATCGTCGAGTTCGCCGACTTCCAGTGCCCCACGTGCGCGATGTCGGTCGACATCCTGGACCGCGTGGTCAAGGGCTACGCGCCGTACGTGCGGCTCGTGTACAAGAACTACCCGCTGCAGTACCACACGCAGGCGGACCTGGCCGCGCGCGCGGCCGTGGCAGCTATGCGCCAGGGCAAGTTCTGGGAGATGCACCACCTGATGTTCCGCAACCGCACCGCGCTGCAGGCCGAGGACATCGATCGCTACGCAGCGAGCCTGGGCCTGGACATGAAGCGCTTCAAGGCGGACCTGGATTCCCCCGAGGTGCGCAAGATCGTCCAGCGCGATCGCGACCAGGGCGACGCGCTGCAGCTGCGCGGCACCCCGAGCGTGTTCATCAACGGACGCGAGTTCAACTTCGAGCAGTTCGACTTCGGTGGCGACGATCTGCTCAACTGGATCGAGCTCGACATCGAGCTGGCCACGGGTCACAAGGTTGCGCGGCCGGCCGCCGAGCCCGCGCCGTCGGCCACCGCGCCCATGAGCCCGACAGAAGGGCAGGCCAACTAGCGATGCGCGCCGGCACCGAGAGCTGCGGCTGCTTCCCCACCGGGCGCCACTACCCGGGCATCGCCCACCTGCTGCGCGCCCCCACCGTCGGCATCGCCACCGAGTTCGACGAGACAGCCGGCTGGACCGACATCCCGATCGTCATGATCGACACCGAGACCACGGGCCGGGAGGCGTCCACCGAGCGGATCATCGAGCTGGCGATCGTGCGGGGCCGCGGCGGGCAGATCGAGTCGCGCGACGCCTGGCTCATCAACCCGGGCCGTCCCATTCCGCCCGACTCCACCGCCGTGCACGGCATCAAGGACGCGGACGTGGCGGACAAGCCGTCCTTCGCCGACGTGTGCAGCGAGATCCTGCTGGCGCTGCAAGGCGCCGTTCCCGCCGCGTACAACGCGTCGTTCGACCGCGGCTTCCTGCTGGCCGAGGTGCGTCGCGCGGGCCGCCGCGAGGAGATCGATGCGCCGGCGGTGCGTGACGGCGTGGCGTGGGTGGACCCGCTGATCTGGGCGCGTCACCTGTTCGCCAGCGCCAAGAGCCGCAGGCTCACGGACGTGGCGCAGTTGCTCGGCGTCGAGCTCGAGCAGGCGCACCGGGCCACGGCCGACGCCGAGGCCGCGCTGCAGGTGATGTACGCGATGGGCAAGGACCATCGCGTGCCGCCGTCGTACGGGGCGTTCATCCAGGAGCAGATGCGGCTGCTGCGTGCGCAGGACGAAGCTCGGGCCATGTGGCGCAACCGCTGAGAGCGTCATCTCCTGACTTCACGTCGCTCCGGGCAGGCCAACCCCTCTTGCCCGGCTTGGGCATCCAACTTGGTGTAGCGCCTCCCATTGGGCGTGGAACGGCTCTGCCATGAATTCGGAAGCTACCTCTCCTGCGACGACCTCCGCCCCGGCTCCGGGCAATCGATTCACCCTCCGTGTCGAAGGCATGACCTGCGCCGCGTGCTCGACGCGCGTGCAGCGAAGCCTCAACAAGCTGCCCGGCGTGCGCGACGCGAGTGTCAACCTCGCCACGCACCTGGCGAGCGTGGTGGCCGACCCGTCCCTTACCGAGGAGCAGATCGCTCAATGCGTGGTCGACGCGGGTTACGGCGCCGACGTGATCCGTCACGAGGACGTCATCAAGGCCGCCGCCGAGAAGCCGGACACGGGGCCGGCGCTGCGACGGCTCATCCTTGCGCTGGTGGCAGCCGTGCCGCTGGTGATCCTGGGCATGGCGCACATGCACGCGACCTGGGCCCTGGCGACCGAGGCTGTGCTCGCGTTC
>JAJZQG010000054.1 GCA_021847645.1 Myxococcales bacterium | reverse complement strand
CTTGGCGCGAGCCGGCGCGAGATTGGGCGGGCGGGCACGCGAGCTCGGTTGGTGCAGTGGGGGAGCGTCGGCGAGCAGCATCGCCACAAAAACCCGGCCGGAACTTGTGGCGGCCGGAACTAGGAACAGGAATGAGAACACGGAATGTGGTGGCAGAGAGCGGCCTCCGATCGGCGCGTTTCCGACGCCCCGTGTCCGCCACCCCTGACATCCCGCGGCTCTGACGCTATGCTCAAGACATGGCTCGACCGCTCCCCTTCGTCATCGACGCCGACGACCCGCGCTCGCCCACGCGCGAGCAGTGGGAGCAGCTGACGCCCGAGCAGCGCAGGCAGGTCGTCGACGCGCTTCCGTGCGACGTGCCGCTCGAGCTGTTCATGCCCGAAGGCGACAAGCACCGCAAAGCCAAGAACCACGCGGTCAGCGCCCTCGACGGCTTCTTTCGTCGCATCGGACGGCGCGTGTACCTGTCGTCCGAATTGAACGTCTACTACCCCGGGGAGGCGCGCTTCGCGCCCGACGTTCTGGCCGTGGTCGATGTCGAACCCCACGAGCGCGAGAAGTGGGTCGTGCTCGACGAGGGCAAGGGCTTGGACCTGGTGCTCGAGATCCACGTGTCCGGCTCGTTCGTGAAGGACTTCGAGGGCAACCGCAAACGCTACGCCCGCCTCGGCATCCCCGAGTACTTTCTGTTCGACCGCACGCGCGCAAGCCTGTATGGCTGGAGGCTCCCGTTCCCCGAGGCGCGTACCTACGAGCCGATCGTTCCCCAGCACGGGTTGTTCCCCTCCGTGGTGTTGGGGCTCGAGCTCGGCCTGGAGGGCGACCGGCTGCGCTTCTACTACGGCATGGCGCCCGTGCCGGAGGCCGACGAGCTGATCGCCCGGCTGGACGAGATCGTCGCGCAGTTCGTGCGCCGCGCCCAGGACGCGGAGCAGGACCGAGACCGGGAGCGCGCCGAGCGCGAGCGTGCGGAGCAGGAGCGCGAGCGTGCGGAGCAGGAGCGCGAGCGTGCGGAGCAGGAGCGCGAGCGTGCGGAGCAGCGGGTGGCGGAACTCGAGGCCGAACTCGCCCGCCTGCGCGGGGAGGGCAAGCGGTAGGCGGGATGTCGGGCGTGAGCTAAGGCTCGGGGGAGACGTCCGGAACGCCTGAACCCGTCTATTGCGCCGGCACGAAGATGCCGCCGTCTAGGTACACATCGAGGGAGTTGGGCGCGCTGCCGCCCCAGACGATCATCGAGGAGCCCGTCCAAACAGCGATGTGGGAGTACCTCGGTCTGGGCGCACAGGGCATGGTCGGGATGGGCGTCCAGGAGTCTTGCTTGGGATCGTACATGCCGCCGTCGCCCAACGGGTCCAGTGGAGAGGTCACCATTCCGCCTCCCCATACGATCATCTTCGACCCCGTCCATACCACCGATGGAAAGTCGCGGTCGCTCGGCGCCCCGACGCTCGAGATCTTTCGCCATTGGTCGAGCGTCGGGTTGTACGCGTAGCCAAAGCCGACGCCGGGATCGCAAGACTCGTAGGTCGGTTCGCACTTGCTCGCCCACAGGATAAGCTCTTCGCCGGTCCAGACGAAGCGGTTGCTGTCCGAAAGCTGCGTGCCGTCCATGTTCATCGGCTGCCACGCATCGGAGGCTGGGTCGTACAGAGCCCCGATGGGGAACATGTCGCCACTCGAACCACCGCTGTTCCCCCCGAGAATGATAGCGCGATTCCCTATCGACACGACCATCGCGTCATAGCGTGGGCTGGGCGCCCCTACCATCGTTGTCGGTGTCCAGCTGTCGGTGACAGGATCGTAGAGCGCGCCGTCGTTCCTCGGTCCGGCGTCACTCGTTTCGCCTGCGCCGCCCCACACCAGGAACCGGTCGCCAACCCAGGCTCCTGCCGTGTGCGACCGCTTGGAGGGCGCACCGACGTCGGTCATGCGCGTCCACTCGCTCGTAGCGGGATTGAAGCGCCCGCCGGTCTCGTAGTCGGCGCCCCAGATGAGCCATTCGGAGCCGGACCAGGCATTCGGATACGTCGACGCCGTGTGGTAGATGTCGAACCACGATGGTGCCGACATCGTGGTCCACGAGTCGGTCGCCAGGTGGTAGCGGCCTCCGTTGTCGGTCACGCCGACACCGAAAACGAAGAAGTCCAGCTCGGATCCGGTCCAGATGGCCGGGTAGAGGCTGTCACCCCAGGTCGCGCCAACTGAGCTCATCGGCAGCCAGGTGCCTGCCGCGGACTGGCACGCGCCACCGTCGGTCGCGTCAGCGCCAGCGTCATCGCCCGGGCTGGCCTCCGGCACGCCGCTATCGACTTGGCCCGCGTTCACCGTGACCTTGCCGCCGCATCCGCCAGCCAGGACCGCGCACGCGAGCAGGAAGAGTGAACACACCCGAGTCATGGCGAGACCTTCCCTTGCCGAGCGAGCCAGGCGCGATACTGGTTGTTCCACCATGTCGCGACTGCGTAGGCCCTGCACTTGCTCACCAGTATTGACTCAGCGCCACCTTCACCGGAGAGGGCTCCGGCCGGCCGAACGTGCCGTTGCCGATTTCCCCTTCCAGGTTGTCTCCCCAGCACCAGAGCGTACCGTCGTACTCGTTCGCGCAAGTATCCCAGTACCCGTGTCGGTGCTGACAATTGGGGCTGGGACATCCGCCCGCCCGCCACACGACACGCAGACCTGCATGCCAACAACCAAGGCTCCGCCCGTCACCGCCGTCGCATGTCGCACTCCTTCCCTTGTTCTCGACCGCTTGGCGTTTCCGGCCAGGCGGGCGGATGCGACGCAATGAGCTTTCTGCACCGCCCACCGACGAGTTTCCACGCCCTCCATTCTTGGCCCGAACGGTTTTGCTGTCAACGGCCGCTGGGTCGCCCGAATTCTCTCCGCCCATTTCCCTTGAGCCACGTCACAACCCATGATACCTGGACCCGTAGCTGAAGGAGGCTATCGGGATGGAGAGTCTTGCTCCGTTGTTCAACCTCTATGTGTTTACCCCCGGCCGCGTGATCTTTGCGGCCACCCAGGTCAAGCGGGCAGCCAAGAGCCGCAAGGCCAAGGACGCCGACGAAAAGCGCGACCTCAAGCTCATCGAGACCGCTTGCGATCGCGCCGTCGCCGCCGGCCAGGAAGCCTTGGAGGCCAGCAACGCCTGGCAGCGCGCCAAGGCCGAGCCCACCGCACGCGCCGGCGGCAGCGCCACTGCTCTCGACCCGCTGCTCGACCGAGCGGTCTCGGGCGTATCCGACGGCGCCGCCAACTTCACGAGGAGCCTGTCGCGCGAGCACCCCTTGTCCCTCAAGGCCGGCGAGTTCCTTCGTGCGGCCTTCCCGGCCGGCGTCTCGGCCATCACCTCGCTGCCTTACGAAGACGAGCTCGCCGCCGTCAATAGCCTGCTTGCCCGGCTGCAGGACCCCAAAGACCTCGCGCCTGTCGCCAAGCAGTTGAGCCTCGAACCGTTCGTCACCGAGCTCGCTCAGGTCACCGACAAGTTCGCCACGGCCCTGCGCGCGCCCAGCGCCGTGCAAGCCACCTACGGGCTCGTCAAGTCCACCCAGGCCGCTGCCCAGGAGCGCCTCCTGCAACTCGCCGCGAGAATCGCCGGTACGTTCAACGAGCAGACCGCCGCACACATCGAGGCCCGAACCGATCTGCTCGGTCCCATCGTCAGCCAGAACGAGCGCATCAGCGACGCCTACCGGCGTCACCGCCCGGTGGTCGACGTCAACCCGGGCACCGGCGAGGAGACCACGCAGCCCGTCGACCCGACGACCAAGCCCACCTCGTAGCCGAAAGGCCCTCGTGGTCCACGGAGGCCGGGTCGAGAATATCCGCGACAGCGCTTCAGGCCTTGGTGGGGCGCATCGACCCGCTCCGCGACAGCGCTTCAAGCCCTGTTGGGCAGCGTCGACCCGCCCCGCAACAGCCCATCCAGCCCTTCCCTTCGCATTCGAGGCTCACGCCAGCAGCCAATCAGGCCCTTGCGAGGTAGGGTGCCCCCCCTTCCGGTCTGTGGATCGGGCCGCACGGGGCCGGGCCAGCCCCATGTGCCGGAGGCCATGACAGGCATTCTGGTGGCGCTCGATGCCCGCGACAACGGCCCACTGGGCTGTTGGGCCGGCGGTTGACACCCGCGCCGAAGCCCATCGGGGCCTTCCGGCCGCCGCTCGATACGCGCGACGAGGGCTATGCGGGTGTTCGGGAGGAACCGGCCCGGGGTTCCATCGTTGCGATTGACTCTCTGCGCACACCACGAGCCCGGCCTCGCCGGGGTTTCCGGCACAGCCGCCTGCTGTGGGTTTTCCGCCCTATGGCGGTGAACTCGACAACCCGCGGCAGGCAAGTGCGGCCGGACTCGACAACCCGCGGCAGGCAAGTGCGGTACCGTGCCTTGTGCACGACCCCCCCCCAACAACCTCTTAGCCGTGCGCCTTGATCAGCCGCGCAAATGCCTCGCTCAGCCCGCCGTGCAGCGCCCGGATGTCTTCCTGCTTCCACTCGGCTCGCGGCGCCCGCACGAACGTCGTCTTGTCCTTGCGGTTGTCGAATCGCGCCGCCGGCAGGTGGAATACACGCGTCCGGTATGCGCGCTCGCCCGACGGCTTCGTCTCTTGCACAATGCGCTCCACCCGCACCGTGTCCGGCTTGTCCGACTGCTGGATCAGATACTCCATGTCGTCGCAGCCGTACTGCCCCAGCATCACTTCCATCGGCACCGAGTGGTGCAGAATCGAGCCCTGGCCGTCGGGACGCCCCCGCTCGATGTTCTTGCGCCGCGATTCGGCCGGATCGACCCAAACGTAGAGCACCGACGCTCGCTCGAGGATCTCGACCGAGAGCTGCTCGAACGCTGCCTGGTAGCCCACCGGGGGCGTCAGGGGAAACGCCGCGCCGTTGGGCCCGCCGCGTGCCGCCTCGATGACGATGGTCTTGCCCTTGGGGTCCTGGCTGCACGTCGCGTTCTTGGCCTCGAGCTCCTGGGCGCACTCGGCCTCCAACGCCTCGGCCACCTTCTTACGAATCCGATAGGGCACCTCGCCCAGGTGCTCGGGAAGCCCCACCTTGGCGTGCGCCGCGTCGAACCGGTCGAACAAGTGCTGCGCGGCCGACGATACCCTGGTCACGCGACGGTGCATCAGGTCGTCGTAGTCCTCGTTGAGCAGATGGATGAGCGCGGCCCACTCCCACTCGTCCTGGAACGGCCTGGACGGCCCCTTGTAGTAACAGTCATGCCAGCCGTTCGCGCGCAGCTCGTCATCGATGCGGTGCATCAGGTGCACGTACGGGTAGTCGTCGAGCTGCAGCGTGGGGCCCATGTGGAACTCGTCGCGGCACTGCTCGGGGGTGAGCGAAGCCAGGTACGTCCTTACCTCGGACTTTCCCGACGCGGGCAGCGAGAACAACAGGATGGTGTCGAGGAGTTTGGTGGTCATCGTGCCCGCTTGTACCAGAGCGGCTGCGCACGGGGAAGCGGAAGAATCCGCGAGAGCACGGACCGATCCGCTCGCCGCCACCCACCACCGCCTTCCTCAGCCGCCGCCTTTCGGGCACACTGCCCGCCCGTTCGCCCCGGACTTTCCATGACCCGCGAGAATCCCCCGCCCGCACCCACCGATCGCGACGACACGCCGCTCGCCACCCGTGCGGTGCGAGCCCTGCGCAGGCTGTCCGACGACGTGCGGTCCGAGGCGCCCGCTGAGCAGGTGCGCGCCGCGCTGGTCACCACGGTCGTCCAGTGCCTCGCAGCGCTTCTCATCGAGCATCGCGGTCTCTTGCGCGCGCCCGTTGACGCCGCGGATGCGCCCGTGGGCCTGTCCGGCTTGGCTCAGCGGCATGGGAGTCAGGATCCCAGCCCGTGGTCCACGGCCCGTCATCTGTTCGATGGTCTGCACCGCGGCCGGTGCGCGCTCGTCCCGGGAGGCCTGTTCGCGCCCCTCGAGCTGCCCCTGTCCGTCGGCGATGACGCATTCCTCGCCGCTCTCGACGAGCTGGGCGCGGCCAGCGGAACAAGCATCTATTCGGACCTGCCCGTCGAGGACCTGGGCGCTGCCTACGAAGCCTTGCTCGCCTGGGATCTTCTTCGCACGAGCGCCGACTCCCTGGTCCCGCGCAACGGCTCGGGGGTCCTCGATCTGGAAGACGCCCTGGCGAGGCTCGGGCCGGAACGCACCCAAGCGGTGTCGAGCGCACTCGGGAGGAAGCTTCCCCCTGCGGTCGAGCGCGCCGTGACCCGAGCCGATTCGGTCGCGCAGCTCGCCTCCGCCCTGCGTCGCTACGCGTGTTCATGGGCCGCGTGTCCGGCTCCCCGCGGCACGCTCGTGTGGGTCGCTTCCCTTCGTCGTCGGCGCAGCGGCTCTCACTACACCTCACGGGAGCTGGCCCAGAGGATCGTGGCCGACGCCCTCTCGCCGCTGCTCGGTTCGGATCGCCGCACGCTACGTGTGTGCGATCCCGCGATGGGCACCGGCGCCTTCCTGCTCGCGGCGGGCCGGCTGCTCGTCGCGCGATGGGCGCACTCCGCCGATTCTGCCGCGCAGCGCGACGTCTGGGAGCACGTGCTCGCGCGTTGCCTGCATGGAGTCGATACCGACCCGCTGGCCGTGCGCATCGCGCGCGCGAGCCTCGCCATCGAGGCGTCGTCGCCGGGCATGCCGCTGATCGACACGCCTGGCCTGCGCCACGGCGACGCACTGGTGGGCCTGTCATTCGGCGCGCACGACCAAGCGTTCCCGCCAAGCGCGCAGGGCTGCGATCCGGAGGTGGCCGATGCGATCGTGGCCGCGCACTTACGGGCCTCAACAACGAAGGAGCGCGAGTCGCTCGTGCGCATGGTGATCGACAAGGCTTCTCGCAAGGGAGCGTCCGACCCCTGGCCCGAGCCGGTCGCTACGTGGCTGACGGAGCTCCACAATGCCCACGGGCTGAGGCCCTTTCATTGGCAGTCCGAGTTCCCCGAGGCGGCCGCCGCCGGTGGGTTCGACGCGATAGTGGGCAATCCGCCCTGGGTGGCCTATGCGGGGCGGGCCGCCCAGCCCCTCGACCGCGCCCGGTTCGCCTGGTTCGCCGAGGCCTACGCAGCATTCCGCGGCTACCGGACCCTGCACGGGCTGTTCGTCGAGCGCTGCTCGCAGCTGCTTCGCCCCGGAGGCCGCCTCGGCTTGATCGTGCCCAGCTCGATCGCCGACCTGGCCGGCTACGAGCCCGTTCGCATGGCGCACGATGCGCTCTGCCAGATCGACGACGAGCTGCCCGATCTGGGAAGCGACGCATTCGAGGGCGTTTTCCAGCCGTCGATCGCCGTGCTGTCGACCAAGGGATCGCCGCTCCGGCAGGGCGGAAGGCCGCCAGCGGGCGCCTGGAGCGTAGCGCGAAGCGACGTCGATCCGGCGGCGATGCGCGTGCTCGAGCGCATGAGCGCGTGGGCGCACGTGCCGCCGGACACGTTCATGGAGCGCGGCTACCAAAGCTCCAAGCACGACATGGAGCGGTTCGCCAGCGCGGCCGACCGGCGCCAGGGCATGGTGCCGATCCGGGAAGGGGCGGACATCGGGCCGTTCGTCCACCATGCGCCGCGATGGTTCGTCGATCCGGGTGAGCTGTCGGGGCGGCTTCGTCCGACCGAGCAGTGGGCCGAGGTCGACGTGCTGGTGCGGCAGACTGCACGCTATCCCATCGCGGCGAGCGCGGACGGCACCGCGTTCCGCAACTCGATCCTGGCGGGGTTCGCGCGGGCACCATGGACGCGATTCTCGCTGCTGGCCTATCTCAACTCCTGGCCGGTCCGGTGGCTGCACTACATGCGATTCCGCGACGCGCGCCAGGGAATGCCGCAGGTCAAGATTGCCCACCTGCGGACCATTCCCACGCTGGCCGACTCCCACGCAGACGCCCTCGAGCGCTTGCACCGTATGGGGGAAACGCTGGCGGGCCGCAACGCGGGTATCGACCCGGCCGGGCAGGCGCAGCTCGACCGCGTCGTGGCGGCCGCCTGGGGCCTGGCTGCCGACGAGTTGGCCTTGATAGGCGCTTTCGCAGCCCGCCACCCCGTCCCCCTTCGCGCCGCGCGCCTGGATGCCTGACGAGCCCTACGCAATCCCGGTTCGAACATTCCGCCGTGGGACCTTCCCCGTCCTCGTGCCGCATCGGCCGCGATGCGCGTTGACGGCCTCCCGGGATTCGCGGCACACTTGGTTGTCTGCTTCCTTTCCCCCGGAGGTTGGTTTCATGCTCGGACGTTCTGCTCTGGCCGTCGCCTGCATCGCGGGCGGCTCATGGCTTTGGTGCGGGTGCGGCGGCGACGGTTTCGTGTCGTCTTCGCCGGCGGCCGCTGGTGACGCGGGGCTCGATGCGGTTGTGCCCGAAGGCGGGTCCGGCGATGTCGCGCAGCAGGACGTCTCGACGGACCAGGTGGCCGACGCGGTTCCGGATCAGGAAGCCGGTGCACCGGACGCGCCGCTCGAGGCAGGCCCCCTCGCCAATGGAAAGCCCTGCACGCAAGGAACCGAGTGCCTGTCGGGCGTGTGCGCCGGCTCGGTTTGCTGCAATGTCGCCTGCGAGGGCTGCAGCGCCTGCGACCTGACCGGCCACGAGGGAACATGCACGCCGGTGCAGGCCGGCCAGAATCCGGGCTCGATCTGTGGCACCGACGGCGACCCGTGCGCGGGATCGTGCGACGGCGCCGGTGCGTGCGCCTACCCGTCGAGCACCACGACGTGCGGCGCATCTTCCTGCTCGAACGCTCTGGACTCTACCATCCACAAGCAGTGCGACGGCGCCGGCAAGTGCACCGACGTGACGGTCGCTTGCGGCGACTACCTGTGCTCGACGGACACGGGCGAATGCCAGACGTCGTGCACGCCGGGCGCCTCGGAGTGCGCGTCCGGGGCCTGGTGCAACGGCCAGGCCCAGTGCGTGGGCAAGAGCGCCAACGGCCAGAACTGCGGAGGCAACGGCGAGTGCATCTCGAACTACTGCGTAGACGGCGTGTGCTGTGACACCGACTGCAGCGGCACCTGCGAGGCGTGCAACCTGACCGGTACGGGGGGCACCTGTACGCCGATCCCGGCCGGCACCGATCCCGCCGGCGAATGCGTGGGCACCGACACGGCGTGCGCGGGAGCGTGTGACGGCCAGGGAGCGTGCGCGTGGCCGGGCAATACCACGCAGTGCGGCTCTCCGGTGTGTGCCGCCGGTACGACGCAGAACCACCAGTACTTCTGCGACAGCCATGGCTCTTGCCAGGATACGGTCAAGGCCTGTGACCCGTTCGTCTGCGACCCGACCGCGTCGTCCTGCAAGACGTCGTGCGTCGGGGATGGGGACTGCATCGCCGGTGACTACTGCAAGACGACCCAGTGCGTGCCCAAGATGGTCGACGGCGAGCGGTGTGGCAGTGCGAACCAATGCCAGAGCGGGTACTGCGAGCTGTCGAATGATGGGGCTACCTGCTGCTCGACGGCGTGTCCGGCCCCGATGGATTGCTCGTCAGGCGATTGCGTGTGCAGCGGCGTGACCTGCGCGGCGGGTCACGCCTGCGTGTTGTGGTATCCGGATGTGGACCAGGACGGCTTCGGCGATGGCTCCAAGCCCAAGTCCGGCTGCGACAACCTTCCCCCGACGGACGTCAACGGGCATTCGTTCGTGCTCGACCACACCGACTGCTACGACAAGAACCCGGACGCCCACCCGGGGCAGACGCACTACTTCTTCACCGATCGTGGCGACGGTTCCTTCGATTACGACTGCAACGGCGTTTATGACAAGCAGTACCGGGACGGGCTCGGCTACATCATGGTCTGCTCCGACTGCAAGGTCCCCTCGACCTGCGATCCATGTGGTACGAACAACACAAACTTCTACACGTACGGCTTCGGCTGCAATTCGTCGCCCACGTGCGGGCCGTCCTTCTCGCAGGCCTTCCAGGGAAGCCGGCCGTGCGGAACCAAGGGTAAGCTGTTCGCGTGCAACAGCGTCTTTCTCACGTGCTCGTCGACCATCGGCTCCACGGATCAAGTGGAGGAAAGGTGCCGCTGACGCTCTGCCGACGATGATGCATTGGTGCGAACGACAATCGCGCGCCACGTTGGCCGGCCTCGCCATGCTGTGCGCGGTGGGGGCGACGGCATCGTGGAGCGCGCAAGCGGGGCCGCCGCGCTCCATCGCTGAGGCCCGTCGTCTGTTCGGCGAGGCGGAGAAGAGCGAGCGGGCCGGCAAGTGGGCCGAGGCCCTCGCGAAGCTCGAGCAGGTGGCCGCGCTCAAGGAGACGGCCGGCGTGCGGTTCCACATCGCGACATGTCACGCGCACCTCGGCCGGCTGCTCGAGGCCCTGGACGGCTTCGAGCGCGCCCGCGCCCTCGCGCGCGCTCAGAAAGCCGACGACGTGCTGTCGATGGTCGCCACGCAGGTCGAGCAGCTGCGGCGCCGCGTGCCCGTCATCCGCGTGGCGATTCCGGCGTCGGTCCACGGCGCGTCCGTCACCGTCGACCGCAAGCCGGTCGAAGGCGACGCGCTGTCGGAGATCCTCGTGGACCCGGGCACGCACCAGGTCGTGATCACGGTGAACGGGGAAAGCCGCCTGGACCGCTATGTCAAGCTGGCCGAAGGCGAGAGCGAAACCGTCGAGCTTCGGCCCCCGCCCGCACCCGGGCCCGCGCATGTCGCAGCGCCCAAGCCGTCGCAGGCATCGCAATCCCCTGCGTCCGAGGACCTCGCGAGCCGTGCCGGCGGCGTCCCCACCGTCGCTTGGATCAGCCTCGGAGCCGGCGGGGTCCTGGGAGCTGCAGGCTACCTGGCGTACCGTCGCGCCGACTCGCTGGCCACCGAATCTGCCGGCGTGTGCGCTCGCAGCATCCAGTGCGACCCGGCCAGGGTCGATGCCGTGCGCAGGTGGGACGCGACTGCGCTGGGGTTGTGGATTGGGGCTGCTGCGGCCATCGGCACCGGGGTCACGGTCGTCATCATGAACAGGCCGTCGCACGGTGCGGACGCGGCGCTGGTCGTGGCGCCCGATTCCGTGTCGCTCAGGGGGAGCTTCCCGTGAACCGCACCGCTTGCGCCTCGCTTCTCGTCCTTGCTCTTGCGGTCGCATTGGCGGTCAGCGCCAGCGCGTGTTCTTCGGACCTTTTCCACGACACCTCGTGGCCGTCGGCGTGCGATCTGAATCCCACCACGCCGGGCTGTCCAGCCGCCGGCGCGAGCCAGGATGCGGGCGAGGGGGGCAGCGACGCGGACGCGGGCGAGGCGGCCGACGGGACTGCGGACTGAGTTGGATACCGCGCCGCGGCGCGGGAACCACGATGCTTGCGTCCGGTCGTCCGGTCGCGTTTGACACTGGTTCTGGCCAGTGAATATTCTGGGACCCCTTTTTGGTTTTCGGCGCGGAGCAATCCCTGCGCTCGAGGAGCCGGTGGATGACGACCAAGGTTCTCGTTTTCGAGAGTGACGCGGCGTTCGCGGGTGAGCTGATCGACGAGCTGAAGCGGCTCGACTGCTCGGTCCAGGTCGTGGATGACGGCAATCTGGGCTTGCAGATGGCCGTCAGCGATCGTCCGGACATGATCTTGCTGTCCATCGAGCTGCCGCGGATGAACGGGTTTTCTGTCTGCAACAAGCTCAAGAAGGACCCGAGCCTCAAGGACGTGCCGCTGATCATCATGTCGAGCGACTCCAGCGACGAGACGTTCGAGCAGCATCGGAGGCTGCGCACGCGGGCCGAAGACTATGTGCACAAGCCGATCGCCTTCGCGGACCTGCTCGATCGCATGCGCCAGTTCGTGCCCCTGGGTACGGCCGAGGGCGAACCCAGCGAGGAAGCAATCATCATCGACGATGAAATCGCCTTCGAGGAGCAAGAGGACGACGACGTTCACACGGTGATGATGGATCGGCCGGCGCTGGACATGCTGGCTGCGGGAGGGCCTCTGCATGCGGCCGCACCGCCGCCTCCTCGTCCCGCGCACGCCAAGCCCATGTCCCAGGACCTCGATGTCGAGCAGTTCGCCGACGACGCATTCGATCGGTTACTCGACGCTGCTCCCTCCGCAGCTCCGTCGACCATCGCTCCGTTGACCGAGGCCCCGCCGCGTCCTTCCCGCCCGCCTGCCCGCCGCTCGGTTCCGGCTGCGTCGCGTCCCGCGACCATTCCGGCCGCAGCCCCCGAGGCCGACACCGCCGAGCTCGATCACCTGCGCACCGAGCTCGAGCGCTACCGCGCCGACGTCGTCAGGCTCGAGCAGGAGCTGGCGTCGGCCAGGGGAGAGGCCCAGCTGTTGATCGAGGAGGTCAACCAGGCGCGCCAGGCCACCGCGGAGGTCGAGCGTCTGCAGAAGCAGATCGAGGATCTCAAGCGGGCGCCGGCCGGGCGTGGCGGCGGCGTGTCCAGCCGCGAGTTCCTCGACCTGCGCGAGGCCCTCAACAAGAAGGACAAGGAGATCCTATCGCTGCGCGAGCAGATGTCCCACAAGGACAAGGAGGTGCTCGACGCACGGGACGCGACGCTGTCGCTCGAGCGCGAGAAGGCCGACCTGCAGGATCGGATCCTTGTATTCGAGCGGGACACCTTCGATCTGCGGGCGCTTGCCGAAAAAACCACGGCCGACAAGACGGCGCTGGAAGGCAAGCTCGCGGAGTCCACCGCTCAGCTCGAGAAGCTTCAAGGGCAGCTCGCGGACAGCACCCAGGAGATCGACGAGCTGCGGCGTGCCCACGCCGCCGAGCTCGACTCGCGCGACGCACGGGAGCGCGAGCAGCTCTCGTCCCACGAGGCGGCGCTGGCGTCCGCCGAGCAGAAGGCGCGCGAGGAGCTTGCCTCGGCCGAGCAGAAGGCGCGCGAGGAGCTTGCCTCGGCCCAGCAGAAGGCGCGCGAGGAGCTTGCCTCGGCCCAGCAGAAGGCCGGCCAGACGCTCGCCGCCGAACGCACGCGGCTCGAGCGCGAGAAGGGCGAGGCCTTGGCTTCCCTGCGCAAGGAGCTCGAAGAGGCGCGAGACGCGGCCCTGCAGTCCGCCGAGCAGACGGCCGCTGCCGCCCTGGCCGCGCGCGAGGCCGAGCTCGCACAGCAGCACGCCGCGCGGGTCGAGGAGCTCGAGCGCGATCGGGATGCACGCATCGCGACCATCGAAGCCGGTCACGGTGCAGCGACCGAGGAGCTACAGACGCAGCACCAGCAGCAGATCCAGCAGCTCGAGTCGACCCATGCGCGGAAGGTCGCGGACCTCGCAGCACGCATCGGCTCTCTCGAGGAGGACCTGTCCTCGACGCGGACCCAGCTCGAGAGCACCGAGAGCGAGAAGACAGACGGCTTCGCGCAGCGCGATGCTCGCATCGCCGAGCTCGAGGCAGCGCACGCTCGCAAGGTCGCCGACCTCGAGAGCGAGCGTGACGCGCTCAAGGCCGACCTCGAAGGCCGCATGGCGACTCTCGAAGCGGAGCTGTCGTCGGTGCGTGAGCAGCTCGCGACCGCGGAGCGCGAGAAGACCGAGGGCTTTGCGGAGCGCGACGGACGCCTTGTCGAGCTCGAGGCAGCGCACGCCAGCAACATCGCGGCGCTCGAGGCCGCGCGGGACGCCATGAAGCAGCAGCTCGAGGCGCGCATCTCGTCCCTCGAGGCCGAGCTGTCGTCGACACGCGATCGGCTCGAGGCCACCGAGCGCGAGAAGAGCGAAGCTATCGCGCAGCGCGACGGTCGCATCGCCGAGCTCGAGGCAGCGCAGCGCACATCGACCGCGGAGCGCGAGGCGTTGGCGGCCGACAAGGGCAAGGTCGACGCGGCGCTGGCTCAGGCACGGGAGCGGCTCCACGAAGTCGAAGCGGAGCTCGGCGCCACGGCCGAGAAGCTGATGCAGACCGAGGCCAACCTCGCCGCCGAAGGACGTCGCGCGAAGAAGGCCCTCGACAAGTGGAACCAGGACCGCGCTTCCCTCGAAAAGGCCAAGGACGCCCTCGCTGCCGTCCTGCTCCAGATCGAAGAGGTCGAGTCCAGAGCCGCCGACTAACCCCTCAAGCCAGCCCCGCGCGCGCCAGCAACCGTCTCGCCTGGCGCTCCGCGCGCCTGCGCACCTGCTCGACGTCCATCCCCTCGAGCTGTCCGTCGCGCACCACGTGCCGCCCATCCACGATCACGTGGCGCACGTCCTGCGCCCTGCCGGACATGACCAGCGCGCTGACCGCATCCTGAACCGGTGCCATGTGCACGCCCCGCAAGGACACCACGATCAGGTCCGCTCGCTTGCCCACCTCGATCGACCCGATCTCGCCCTCGAGCCCGAGCACCCGCGCGCCCTGCAGCGTGCACATGCCCAGAACGGCCTCGGCCGGCATCGATGACGGTCCCGATCGAAGCCTGGCCAGAAGGGCCGCGTGACGGAGCTCGGTCCACACGTCCAACGTGTTGTTGCACGGCGCACCGTCGCAGCCGAGCCCGACCTGGACGCCGGCGTCGAGTAGCCCGCGCAGCGCAGCAATCCCAGAGCCAAGCTTCAGATTGGCGCTCGGGCAATGAACGACCCGCGTGCCTGCTGCAGCGATGCGACGAATCTGCGCACCGGTGAGCTGTACGCCGTGCGCCAGCACCACGCCCGGCCCCGCGACGCCCCAGGACGCCAGCACGTCGACGTCGTCACGGCCCAGCGCCTCGCGAACCGCTGCGTGCTCGTCGGGGTGCTCGGCCGCGTGGGTGTGCAGCAACACGCCGTCGGTTCTGCAGCGTTCCGCGGTCTCGCGCATCAACCGCTCCGAGCAAGACAGGACGAAGCGAGGCGCGTAGGCGTAGCGGATCCGGCCGCCGGCGGCTCCGTGCCATCGCGCGCACAGACGGTCGCTCTCCCGAAGGCTCTGCGCCGTGCTTTCCCTGAGGTTGCGCGGCAGGCCGGCCCCCGCGTCCATCATGGTCTTGCCCCCGACCACGCGGATGCCCATCCGTTCGCACACCTCGAAGACCACGTCGTGCCCGCGAGTCGTGCCCATGTCCAGGATGGTCGTGGTGCCGGACAGCAGCATCTCGCTGACGCCCAGCTCGGCGCTTGCCCTGAGACTTGCCTCGTCGTGCGCCGCCTCCAGCGGCCAGATGCGATCGCGAAGCCATGACATCAACGGCAGATCCTCGGCCATGCCTCGCATCAGCGTCTGGCACAGGTGCACGTGAGACTGCATCAACCCCGGAAGCACCGCGCACCCGCGCGCGTCGATCGCGCAGAAGCCGGCGCGCGCCTTGCCGGCCGCGGTGGGGCCGATGGCTGCGATACGGCCTTCTCGCACGAGCACGTCTCCGCGCACACGACGATCCGACGGATCGCAGCAGATGACGTGGCCGTTGCGCAGGACGAGGTCTCTCAGGGCCGCCCTCCGGGCGCAATGGTTCCAGGCAACATGGCGGGTCGGAATGCTTCCGGCAAGAGCTTGGACAGGGACGTCGTACGCGCCATCACGCCAGGCGTGACCGATACCAGATGCACGGGCACGTCCTCTGCGAACTCCGCGAGCACCTGACGGCACATGCCGCACGGCGGGCTCGGCTCCGGGCCTTCGGTCACCACCGCGATGGCCGCCAGGTTGCGCTCGCCGTCCGCGATCATGGCGCAGATGGCCGCACGCTCCGCGCAGATGGTCAGCCCGTAGGACGCATTCTCGACGTTGCACGCGGCGTAGATGCGCCCGGACGCGCCGAGCACGGCGGCACCCACGGAGAACGACGAATACGGCGCGTACGCGTTGTTGCGGGCGTCACGGGCGGCTTGCACCAACAGGTTCCAGTCGATCGAGGAGGCGTTCACGGCGCGAGCTCCTTCGCAGCGAGGGACACCCAGCGGCTCACTAGGCGCACGAAGTCCTGCCGCGTGCGGTTGGCGACCTGCTCGACTTCCCCGTGGTCGAGCGGTGTGGGGGAGATGCCGGCGGCCAGGTTGGTGATGCAGGAGATGGCGGCGACCGGGACGCGCATGTGCCGAAGGGCGATGACCTCGGGCACCGTGCTCATGCCGACCGCGTCGGCACCCAGCGCGCGGGCCATGCGAACCTCGGCCGGCGTTTCGTACGTCGGTCCCAGGTTGGCGAGGTAGACGCCCTCGAGCAGCGTTAGGCCCTCGGCCCGGGCGGCGTGGCGAGCGACCTCGCGCAACCGTCGGTCGTAGGCCTCGGTCATGTCGGGGAAGCGCGGGCCAAGGGCGTCGTCGTTGGCTCCGAGCAGCGGGTTTCTGCCGGTCAGGTTGATGTGGTCGACGATGAGCATCAGGTCTCCCGGCGAGAAGCCCGGGTGGATTCCGCCGGCGGCGTTGGTCAGCAGCACGGCCTTGCATCCCAGGCGCGCCAGCAACCGGACACCGAACACGACGCGCTCGGGCTCGTGCCCTTCGTACAAGTGCACCCGGCCTTGCATGCAGGCGACCTCGACGCCGCCGGCCTGGCCCAGGCACAGGTTGCCCGCGTGTCCGACCACGCGCGACACGGGCATGTGCGGGATGTCTGCGTACGGCACCCTGACCAGGTCCGCCAGGGTGTCGCCGAATGCGCCGAGGCCCGAGCCGAGAACCACGCCGATGACAGGCGTGGCGGCACGTCGCGCACGAACGACCGCGACGGCCTCATCGAGTTGGTGGGACGGGGAGGGGGACGTCATGCGCTGGAGGCTACACTAGGGCCCTGGATGGGAGGGACCGGTTTGTGCTGGCGCCTTTGGCCCAGATTCGCTAGAGAGCGCCCATGGCCACGAAGTTCAGCGACTTTCTCCAGCAGAACAAGATTGACGCGCGCCGGATCATCAGCGCTTCGAAGAAGCTCGAGACGTTTCGGCCCGAGGATCGGGCCACGCGTCTCAAGGAGCGCATCGCCCGCAAGAGCGAAGAGGGCATCACGCCCGAGATGAAGAAGTCCCGGGTCAAGCCTCGGACCGGTCGTCCGGTTACCGAGCGTGCCCTGGCCGCCGCAACGTCGGGCAAGTCTCTGACCGGGCCGCAGAAGAGCCGCATCCTTCGAGCCGTCAATCGCATCCTCGAGCAGCGCAAGAAGGATCTCGTCGATCTGCGCGTTCTGTTCTGAGACCGCATTCCAGCTCCGAGTCCTCCTGGATGCAACGGCTTGCCTCCCGGTGAGCCCGACCCGGATCGATCCGTCCGAAAAAGACGGCTGATTTGCGTGCTCGCCGCCGCGGACACGCACGAAGCCGCCGTCCCTTACGTTCAGCCTCCCGCAGCCCTACATGCTGCTATGCTTGCGCGCAGGAATGGGTCTGCCGCGGCCCTGGGGCGTCCAACGCCCCCGATCGGTCGCTAGCGCTCTGGAGATTCCAAGAGAGGACGACGATGGGTGAAACCCGAACGATGAACATGGTCGATCGGATCGCGTCGCTGCAGGACTACGACCTGTATCGCGATCTGTCGTGGGAAGGAACCTTCGAGGACTATCTGCAGGTCGTGCGGAATCGTCCCCAGGTCACGCGCAACGCGTTCCAGCGCGTCTACGACATGATCATCAGCCACGGGACCGAGGAGTACATCGACAACAAGAAGAAGCTGGTGCGATACAACTTCTTCCGCGATGAGGTGAACTTGGGGGCCGACGCCATCTTCGGCCTGGATATCCCGCTGATGCGCCTGGTGCACGTGTTCAAGGCGGCGGCCGAGGGCTACGGGCCCGAGAAGCGCGTGATCCTGCTGCACGGCCCGGTGGGCTCGTCCAAGTCCACGATCGTGAGGCTGATCAAGAAGGGGCTCGAGCGCTACAGCCGCAGCTCCGAGGGAGCGCTGTACACGTTCCGGTGGGTCAACCTGCGCGAGGTCGGTCTCTCCAGCCAGGAAGACTCCATGGGCTGTCCCATGCACGAGGAGCCCCTGCGCCTGATCCCCATGGAGTGGCGCGACCGCGCCATCCGCGAGCTCGAGCTGTCCAACGACCTGTTCCGCGTACGGGTCGACGGCGACCTCGATCCGGCTTGCCGCTTCCTGTTCCGCCACCTGCTGGCGCACTACAAGGGCGACTGGGCCAAGATGGTCGCCAACCACATCCGCGTGCACCGCCTGGTGCTCAGCGAGCAGGACCGCATCGGCATCGGCACCTTCCAGCCCAAGGACGAGAAGAACCAGGACTCCACCGAGCTGACCGGCGACATCAACTACCGCAAGATCGCCGAGTACGGCTCGGACAGCGACCCGCGCGCCTTCAACTTCGACGGCGAGTTCAACATCGCCAACCGCGGCGTGGTGGAGTTCGTCGAGGTCCTCAAGCTCGACGTGGCGTTCCTGTACGACCTGCTGGGCGCCTCCCAGGAGCACAAGATCAAGCCCAAGAAGTTCGCGCAGACCGACATCGACGAGGTGATCATCGGTCACACCAACGAGGCCGAGTACAAGAAGCTGCTCAACAACGAGTTCATGGAGGCGCTTCGCGACCGCACGATCAAGATCGACATCCCGTACATCACGAAGCTCACCGAGGAGATCAAGATCTATCAGAAGGACTTCAGCGCCGAGAAGGTCCGCGGCAAGCACATCGCGCCTCACACCGTCGAGGTCGCCGCCATGTGGGCCGTGCTCACGCGCCTCGAGGATCCCAAGAAGCACTCGCTCGCTCTCGTGCAGAAGATGAAGCTGTACGACGGCAAGACGCTCCCCGGCTACACGCAGGACAACGTCAAGGAGCTGCGCAAAGAGTCCAAGCGCGAGGGCATGGAGGGCATGAGCCCGCGCTACGTGCAGGACAAGATCTCCAACGCGCTGGTCGACGACGCGGGCGAGGGCACCATCAACCCGTTCATGGTGCTCAACCAGCTCGAGAAGGGACTGCGCCACCACTCGCTGATCTCCAGCGAGGAGCAGCGCAAGCGCTTCGCCGAGTGCATCGGCCTGGTCAAGCAGGAGTACGAGGACATCGTCAAGAACGAGGTCCAGCGAGCCATCAGCGCCGACGAGGAAGCCATCGCGCGCCTGGCCGCCAACTACATCGACAACGTCAAGGCCTTCACCCTCAAGGAGAAGGTCAAGAACCGCTACACCGGCCAGGACGATGAGCCCGACGAGCGCCTCATGCGGAGCATCGAGGAGAAGATCAACATCCCCGAGAACCGCAAGGAGGACTTCCGCCGCGAGATCATGAACTACATCGGCGCGCTGGCGGTCGAGGGCAAGAAGTTCGAGTGGCACATGAACGAGCGTCTGCGCACGGCCCTCGAGAAGAAGCTGTTCGACGACCAGAAGGACTCGATCAAGCTCAAGACCCTGGTGGCCGCCGTGGTCGACAAGGAGACGCAGGAGAAGATCGACACGATCAAGGCGCGCCTCATCAAGTACTTCGGCTACAACGAGGTCAGCGCCACCGACGTGCTCAACTACGTGGCGTCGATCTTCGCCCGCGGCGACGCCAAGGACTGATCAGCGCGTCATTGCCGCCAGCCGACGGGCCCGGGCCCGGGCGGTGGAGGCGGCGGAAATCTCACACCCAGCTCCCGCCATCCCCTGTCGAGCGCCATGCGATGAGCGGGCTTGAGCGAGCCCGGAACGCTCTCCTCGATGGAGTACGCATAGCCCATCCAGCGATGCGCGCCGGGATAGTCCCCCAGCACCAACAAGGACAGTCCCATGAAGGTCGCGTACTCGGCGCGGTGGGAGGCGTCTTCGTGGACCAGGTCGCGCTCGTGGCGAGCGAGCACCTCGGCCGACTCGATGTAGCGCCCCTCGTAGTACAGATGACGCCCCCGCGCGATGTAACCGCCGCCACAGGACACCACGCCGGTGCAGGCGACGAGCGCCAGTGCGTACCAATGACGGCTCATGGGCGTGGCGGGCAAGTGCGGACTCCAAGCCCAGCGTAGCCCATTCCGCCCGGCTGCGCACGAGCCCCGAATCCAGCGGGGCGGCTGTCCTGCCCTGCGACGCACCTACATCTTGGAACCGGTGAACAGATCGTCGAAGGCCCGGTCGAACTCGTCTTCGCCCGACACGTTCTGGCGCGTGCGCACGGCCGAGCCCTTGAGCGCCCGGATGCGCTGGGCTACGTCGCGGAAGCCCGGATCGCGACGGCCTACCTTCTCGAAGTAGTACAGCGCCTCGCGTGCGTTGCCCCGGTTGTCGTAGATGGCGCCGAGCTCGAAATACAGCGCGTTCTCCTGCTCGGCCGACTTCTGCTCGGCGTGCAGACCCCGAATGAACGCCTCGACCGCCGCGTCGAGCTCCGCCAGCTCCAGGTGCACCATGCCGATCATCGACCACGCCACGCACTCGCGCGCCGGATCGCGCGCCGCCATTTCGAACTCCGCGATCGCATCCCGGTGCAGTCCCATCTCCTTGTACGCGACGCCCAGATCGTAGTGGGTCGCGCTGTCACTCTCCGAGACCTGGGCCTTGACCCCTTCCTTGAACTTGGCAAAGACCTCTTCGACGTCGACGTTGCCCGCGTAGGGCTGTCCGACGCTCGTGGCCGGACCCCCGTCGAGCACGTCGAGCGAGGCTGCGATGTCGAACGCATGGTCTTCGGTCTCTTCGGCGGGGAACTCGCCCCCGCTCGCCACGGCCAGCTCGCCGCTGCCCGCTGCTGCCGACGCGGCCTCGCGGACCTCTCGCACACGCTCGAGAAGCAGCGGGTGGTTCGGGAACTTCTGCAGCTGCTCCTGGATGATCGCCAACGCGTCGTCGAACAGCCCGCGCGAGGTGAAGAACTCCGCCTCGTCCAGCGCGTCCTCCAGACTGTCTCCGCCCTGGAATCCACGCGTGCCCGCCAGCGGCGCAGCCAGCTGCCCTTGGTCGGTCGCGTGCCCCAGCAGGATCGGCTCCTCCGCCGGCCCCACCTCCACCAGCTCGTCGTACGTGTCGTACTTGTCCGTGCCGGGCTCGTCCGGAATCGGTATCAGCCGCGGAGCCGCCCGCTCCTCGTCCAGCAACGGGAAGCTCGGCAACGGCGCACCGCGCTCGCCTTCATAGAAAGGTTCGTCGATGGCCGGCGCGTCCAAGGCCGCAAACGGATCGTCGGCCATCAGCAACGACGGCAGCTGGTGCCGGCCGGTCGACGGCACCGAGCTCATCGCGTACGACGGATTGATCTCTTCGAGATCGTAGGACGGCAGCGCGGAAGATTCCTGCGGCCCAACCATCGGCGCGGGCTGGTCCTCGTAGGCTTGCGAGGGCTGCTGTGCGGGCATCGCCTCGCGGACGGCGTCGGCCTCGAGCTCGTGCACGTCGAATGGGGGGACCTCGGAGGTGTCGTCGACGTCACCCGGCGGCTGGTAGCCGAGATCCATGAGCATGTCGCGTGCGCGAAGGTTTGACGGATCGAGCTCCAGAACCTCGCCGAGGGCTTGCGCCGCCTGCTGCCCTCGCAAGCTCTCCACATGGATCCCCGCGATCGTCAACAGCTCGGCCACCGCTTGGTCGCGATAGCCGGCCTCGACGAACGTTTCCTTCAACCCCTCACGCAGCTCCACCGAGCCCGGGGCCAGCTCCAACCCGATCTGCAACGTCTCGATCGCCTTGGCGTACAGCCGGTGATTGCGGAACGCCTCGGCGGTCATCAACACCTGCTGGGCATGCGCCTCCGCGTCGAACGACTGCGCTGCACCCAGATCCTCGGCGGCCTCGAGCGCGTCGTTCACCACCACGTGGCGAATCGAGTGCGGCGGCTGCTGGTCCTCCGCCGGCGCTTGGTCCACCACCGACACGCTCAACGGCTCGATCTCCTCGAGGCTGGGCTCCGACCCATCGAAACCGTAGTCCGCACTCGGCGGAACCTCGATGACCTCCTCGGATACCTCGATGACGGCGTCGTCGACCGGCTTGGCCGGCGGAGGCATCACGGCCGCACGCCGCTCCGGCGCCGCCTGGGCGCGCACCTTGTCGCCGTCCGGCGCGAGGACCGACTTGGCCATGGCCCGAATCGCGTCGTCGTTCGGCGCTTCGGTCACCAGCTCTTCGAGGGTCTTGCGCGCGAGCGCCTGGTTGCCCTTGTCCCGCGCGATGCGAACGATCTCCTTGCGCACCTCGATGGCCTTCGGACGTTGCCCGATGGCCGAGAATGCGCGGGCCAGCAAGTCCAGCGTGTCCAGATCACGGTTGTCCGCCTGGAAGCAGACCTGAAGCTTCGCCAGCGCCATCATCCCGTCGTCGGCCTGCCCGCGCTGCAGGTACATCTGGGCGGCTTGCCGGGCCAGCGCCGGATCGGGCTTCTGGTACAGAATGCGCTCGTAGACCTTCAAAGCGTCGTCGGTTCGCCCCATCCCCAGAAGCGTCTCGGCCGCGAACGAGAACTGCTCGATCGCAGCGTCATTCTCACCCTGGCGAAGCAGCGCCTCGGCAAGCCGCAAACGGGCCAACGGATTGCTGCCGTTGATCTCCACGATCTTGCGGAAGATCTCGGCCGCGTCCCGATCGCGTCCGCCCCGCTGAAGCAGCGTCGCGTACTCGTCGTACGCCGACAGCGCGTCCCCGGTCAGCCCTAGCTCCTGATACAGCTGCGCGAGTTGCGGAATGATGTGTCCGTACTGATCGGCGAGCGTCGGGACATGCTTGCGGATGATCTCGCGGATCTGCTTGTAGACCGCGATCGCTTTGACCGCGAAGCCCTGCGACGAGTAGTAACGTCCAACCCTCTCGTAGGTCGCTATCGCTGCCTCGAACGCTTCCGATCGCGCCTGCAGATCTCCTATCTTGAGCAGGATGCGGGCGTCGTTGGGATCCTCCTGGACGATCTTCTGATACTCGATGATCGCCTTGTCGAACCGCCGCTTCTCGATGAACTTCTGGGCGGTCTGAAGGATCTTTTCGCGATCGATGGGCACGGTGCTGTGCACTCCGATTCGGGAACCTACCGGGCGTTCGAAATTCTCGCCCAAGTCCATGAAATCTACGGGCTGGCTACGGGGCCCGTCAAGCAAAGTACAGGCCCGATGCCAACCCGGCCAAGCCGGGCTGCGATCGGCTCGGATCGGCCTGCCGCCGATCGTTTGGTGGTGAGCGCTGCCCGTTCAGAGCGGCCTCTCGACCACCGGCGCCTCTGCGCCGAAGCAAGCTATCCCGAACACGTCCACCGGAGTCCCAAGAATCATCGGACGCCGGCGTCGCGTCGCAGAGCCGCTTGAGTCTGGCTCCGATCCAATGGTGCGCCACAATCGCCACGAACGCCAGCGCCAGCTTGCCGTCCATCCAAAGCGCCGTCACAAGACCGGAGCGCCTGTCCCAGACGCACCGCGGCAAGCGCGAATGACGCGCCCCGTCGGTCGACAGCAACGTTCCGGTGTGCGAGCCGCACCCCGCGACGAACGTCAACTTCCTGGGGAACACCTTAAAGCGAGTTCCGCGATGGGATCGACGTGGGTTGTGCTCTCCGGGCGTCCGAGGGTATCTGGACGCGCAGCCCGGCCGGACATTCCGGGTCTGTCCGTATCGGCTGCGCGACGGTGAAGGACTCGCCACCCAGCGGTGGTCCCAAGGTGCCATGACCAATCCCTCGAAGAATGCTCCTCGTCTCGCCGTGTCGATCGGATGTCCGTCCGGTGTCGGCCCGGAGATCTCCGTGGTCGCCTCCCTGGCTGTCGCGAAGGAAGGAATGCGCGTGATCCTGGTGGGCGACCTGGGCGCGCTCACGCGCGCGGCCGCCGTCACAGGCGTGCCTTGGAGCGCGGTCCCGGTCGTGCGCGATCGCGACGCCCTGAGCTCGTGCTCCTCGCCCGTGTGCGTGTTCGCGCCCGTCGCCGATCTGGCCCCGTCCGAGCGCGAGCCCGGCCGGCCCTGTCCCGCGGGCGGGCAGGCCCAGCTCGCATGGGTCGACCAAGCCACCGACCTCGTCGTCGACAAGCTCGCGGACGCGATCGTGACCGGCCCGGTTTCCAAGGACGTCATCGCACGCTCGGGAGCTCCCGGGGCCGAGTCGTTCCGCGGCCACACCGAGCACATCGCCAGGCGCGTCGGCGCTCCGGCCCCCATCATGATCTTCGTCGCCGAAGACATGGCCGTCGCGCTGGTGACCACGCATCTGCAGCTGCGCCGCGTGGCCGACGCCATCACGCAGGACAAGGTCGTCGAGGCCACGGTGCGCTGCGCCGAAACGGCGCACGGGCTGGGCAAGCGCCCTGCGCGGGTCGTGGTCGCCGCGCTCAATCCGCATGCCGGGGAGCACGGGCTGCTGGGCTACGAGGACGACGAGGTGATTGCCCCCGCGGTTTCGGCATCGCGGGAGCGGCTGACGGCGCTGGGCATCGAGGCGATCGTCGACGGTCCGGCGCCTGCGGAAGCGGCGTTCCGCATCGCGTTCGACGGCGGCTACGACGGCGTGGTGGCGATGTACCACGACCAGGGGACCATCCCGATGAAGGTGCGCTACTTCGGGCGCGCGGTGAATGTGACGGCAGGCCTTCCGATCGTGCGCACGAGCGTGGACCACGGGACGGCCTACGACATCGCGGGCAAGGGCAGGGCCGACGCATCCTCGATGGTGGAAGCGATGCGGCTCGCGGCCCGGCTCGCCGCGCAACGCCGGACATGAGCGCCGTCGAGGGACGGCTGTTCGGAGGACGGCAGGGGATGCGGAAGAGCGCTACTTGCGGGCGTGGTAGGGGCTGTCGCCCGCGTACACGGCGCCCTTGTCGAGCTCCCAGCCGATGCGCAGCAGCTGGTTGTACTTGGCGATGCGGTCGGAGCGCGAGAGCGAGCCCGTCTTGATCTGACCCGCGTTGGTGGCCACGGCCAGGTCCGCGATGAAAGCGTCTTCGGTCTCGCCCGAGCGGTGCGAGATTACGTTGTTGTAGCCATGCGCGGCGGCCATGCGAATCGTGTCCAGCGTTTCGGTCACCGAGCCGATCTGGTTGAGCTTGATGAGGATGGCATTCGCCACACCCTTCTCGATGCCCATGCCGAGACGCTTCGGGTTGGTCACGAACAGATCGTCGCCGACCAGCTGGACGGTCTTGCCGACCTTGTCGGTGAGCGCCTTCCAGTTGCCCCAATCGTTCTGGTCGAAGGCGTCCTCGATGGACAACAGCCCGAACTTCTTGCAGAGGTTCTCGTAGATCGCCACGAGCTCCGGCCCGGAGACGCTCTTCCTGTCGAAGGTGTACTTGCCCGTGTTCTTGTCGAAGAACTCGCTGGCTGCGCAGTCCAGAGCGATCCCGACCTGCTTGCCGGGCTGGTAGCCGGCCGCCTCGATGGCCTTCGTGATCCGCTGGATCGCTTCTTCGTTGGACTCGAGATGCGGCGCAAACCCGCCCTCGTCTCCCACCGACACGGTGTGGCCGTCCTTCTTGAGCTGGCTCTTGAGCGTGTGGAACACCTCGGCCGCCGCGCGCAATGCCTCGGGGAAGCTCGAGAAGCCCATCGGGACGATCATGAACTCCTGGATCTCGAGGCCGCTGTCGGCATGCACGCCGCCGTTGATGATGTTGCACATCGGCGTGGGCAGCGTGCGTGCGACCGTGCCGCCCAGGTAGCGCCACAGAGGCAGCCCGACTGTATCCGCTGCGGCGCGTGCCACGGCCATCGACACGCCCAGGATCGCATTCGCGCCCAGCTTCGACTTGTTCTCCGTTCCATCGGTGTCGAGCAGCACCCGGTCGACGCCCGCCTGATCGAGGGAATCGAGCCCGATGATCGCCGGACCGAGCGCGGTCTCCACGTTCTTGACGGCAGTCTGTACGCCCTTGCCCAGGTACCGCTTCTTGTCCCCGTCGCGAAGCTCCAGCGCCTCGTACTCGCCCGTGGAGGCACCGGACGGCACCGCGGCGCGGCCGAAGCCACCTTCGGTGGTCACTTCGACTTCGATCGTGGGATTCCCGCGAGAGTCGAGGATCTCGCGCGCGATGACGGACAGGATTTCGGACATGGTGGTTCTCCTTGTGTGGCAGCCCGGTTCGAGCACAGGAGCGTATGCTGCTCCCGCTTCGTCGTGCCCCGCCCCTCGAAGGGACGGACGCGCGACCTTCGAGCCAGATGCCCCTTAGCGCCGATGCCTCCGCGACGCCAGTGCAACCGTCCGTGGGACCGTCACAGCTTGCGTTCCGCCCCGCCCGGTCACCGCTTTGCGTTGCCGCGTCCTGTGCCTGCGGGCACATGCCTTGCTTTCGTCCGCTACCCGCGCGAACCGTTCCACCCGCTGACGCCGTGGACGCATTCGCGCGCTACGCCGCAATCGCCGGGTCGATCGCCCTTTCCCTCGGGCGACGCCGGGCTGGACCGACGTGGCTCCATGGAACCGCGGCGGGTAGGCGACCGCTAAGCGGGAGTTGGCTAGAGGGCAGTGCGGTCCGGCGCGGCCACGCGCTGCGCTTTCCGACGTTGCGCGGTGGGGCGGCACGCCGCCCGCAAGGCGCGTTTGACAGCGCCCCGGCAGCCGCGTATGCGGCCTAGTCCTCGAACATGTCGGATCCCGTCCGATAGCCAGACAGGTAGCGCCGTGAAGAAGACGACACAAGCAGCACCGCTCTCGTGGTCCAGTCGCAAGGACCAGAGGCTCTTCGAGTCGATCCGTCGCGAGCTCGACATCCAGAACGTGCTGGATTCGATACCGTACAGTGCCGATCCCATCTACCGGTGCCCGCGCAGCGTCCTGAGGGATCGCAAGGCCAACTGCTTCGACGGCGCCCTGTTCGCCGCTGCGGCGCTTCGGCACCTGGGAAGGCCGCCGCTCATCATGGAGCTCAAGGCCGTTCGCGATGACGACCACCTGCTGGCGCTGTTTCGCCGCCACGGCTGCTGGGGGGCCATTGCGAAGTCCAACTGCGCCGGCTTGCGTTTCCGCGAGCCCATCTACCGCACGATCCGGGAGCTTGCGCTGAGCTACTTCGAATTCTACTTCAATGTCGAGTCGGAGAAGACGCTGCGAGGTTATTCGGTCCCTGTGGACCTGGCCGGTCTGGACCCGGACGAGTGGATGTTCCGCGATGAGACCATGGAGCGCATCGAGAACCGGATCGACCGGGCGCGGCACTACGCGCTGGTGACGCCGCAGATGGTCAAGACCCTGGGCAAGACGGACCCGCGCACCTACGCGGCGGGCATGCTGGGGGCCGACGACCGGGGGCTGTACAAGCCAGGCGCCAGCTGAGCCGGGCCGCCGTCGCCCCTTGCCCGCGGGCTGCCGGTCCATGCTAGGTTTGCGGCCATGCGAAACACCTGGCTTTGGATTGCGGGAATGGCCACGTGCATCACGGCGGCCGGTTGTGTCATCCACACCGAGGGCGCTGGCGGCGCCGCGGGGACGCCCCCGCCTGCACCGCCGCCGGCCACCACGGTCGCGCCGCCCCCCGCGACCACCACGGCTCCGCCTGCGGCGACCGTCAAGCTTCCGACTTCCACGACCACCACGCCGCCCGCGGCCACGACGACCACGCCGCCCGGCCGGCTTCCGATCATCATTCAGGCATCCGGTACGTGCCCCACGGTCAGCGGCACTGGCAAGGTCGTGCGGATTCCCGAAGGCACCTGCCACGGCAACCTCATCATCGGCGGCACCAACAACCAGGTCATCGGTGCGGGCGTCGGCAAGTCCTTCGTGTCCGGCGCGCTGATCATGTCGGGCACCGGAAACCAGCTGCACGGCGTGTCCGTCACCGGCCCGTGCACCATCTCGGGCGTCCAGAACGACGCCACGGGCAACGAGCTCGGAGGCCAGGTGGTCGTCAGCGGTACCGGCAACAAGCGCTGACGTGCCGCCTGCTGTTGGTCAGTCTACCGTAATCGACTTGCTGACGTTTTTCGGCACGTCCGGGTGCACGCCGTGCTCCTTGATGCCGAGCCGGTCCAGGTACTCGGCTTTCAGCAGACTCATCTGCAAGGCGAGGCGCTGCAACACGACGGTCGCAGAGAACACGGTCATGAGCGTGTCGTTGGTCCTGGGCAGCGCGATATAGACCCACTGGTATGACGGGTTGTCCGCCGGCGGCTTGGAGGCGGCGCCACGCAGCGGCGGGTTCTCCTCGGCAATGACCACGGTGCTCGCGCCCCGGATCTTGTGCGTGTTGATCTGGGAGATCGTCAGGTGGACGTCCTTCTCCTCCGGACCGGTCACGTATACGAGCGGGTAGTCGGAGTACAGGCTGCCCAGCATCTGGTCGCGATCGACGATCCGGTCGAAGACCTTCTTTTCTTCCGCCGAGAGGGTGAAGGGCTCGGCGGTGGGGAAGAACACCGAGTCGGCCGCTGCCTGCACCAGGCGCCAGGCGGCGCTCGAGGGCATGCCTTGCACGGTGGCTCGCTGCACCAGTGACTCCATCGTACGGCCCAGGCTCTTGAGCAGCGCGTCGACCGAGCTTGCGCCCCAGACCGTGTTGAACCCCAGGATCGTGTTGGGTCCGTGCTTGAACTCCGAGCCTTCGAACCCCTCCGTGTGGTTGAGCACGACCTCCCGCACCTTCAGCGCCCCTTCCTTTGCCACGGCGGTGATGCGCGTTGCCAGGATGTGCAGGCTCGGGGACAGGTGCAGCATCTGGGCGGCACGATCGACGTCGGCCTTGGTACTCGCCACGGTGTTGCGCAGCAGCAGCGGCAGCGATGAAAGCTTGTCCCGCCGCGCAGAGGTGTCCTCGCGCATTCGCGTTCGATCCGCTTCGGACAGCGTCCGGTCGTCGAGCCGGTGCTCGGCCAGGCGCAACGCCAGACAGTAGAACACGACCATCTGGTTCATGAAGCTCTTGGTCGCCGGAACCGCGATCTCCGGGCCGCAACGAAGCGGGATCACCAGGTCGCTCTTCTCCTGCGCAAGTGTCGAGTTGACGTTGTTGACCAATGCAACCCGCTCGATGCGCCGGCCCGACGCCATGATGAAGTTCAGGACGTCGATCAGGTCCTTGGTTTCGCCGCTCTGGCTGACGGCAACGAACAGGTCGCCGTCGCGCAGGGATCGGGAGTACTGGCCGCGGAACTCGCCGGGGATGATCGGGATCAGCTCGGTGCACGCGATGTCGTTGAAGAACAAGCATGCTGCCTTGGCGGCGTGGAACGAGGAGCCGCAACACACCACGTAGATCCGGCCACCGCGCCGCACGCACGCCGACGCCATGCCGGCAAAGCCCTCGACGGCGGCCGAGAAGTCGCGCACCTCGGCGTGCTCGAGCATGGTGTCCAGCAGCCGCACCGCCACCAGATCGTCGACATCCCGGGCCATGAGCAGCAGATCGGTCAGGAAGCCCGCCTCCGAGGAGCGAAGCCGGTCGCCGAGCTTGATGGCCGGCGCGTCGGTGCCTTGCGCCTTGAGCTCCGCCGGAATTCCCGCGAGCACGCGACGCATGGGCTCGCAGTCCACGAGCGCGTGGAAGTGCTTCCGAATCGCGTCGTCGTCATACAGGTCGAGCAGCCCTTCGAGCCTGGTGCGAATCTCGTCCCGGGCCTTGGGCTCGAGGCCGTCCAGGTGGGGCCCGAGCACCTGAAGCGCCTCGCTGCCGCCTTGAAACAGGGTGATGACCGCCCGGCTGGTTTCCTCCTGCGCGGCAATCTCCTGCTCCATGAACGTGCCGAAAGGAGGCAGCAAGGCCGTGTCCTTGGCCCGCAACCTGCTGCGTACCGGCTCCCGCTCGAGCTCCGCAGCGTCCTGCGCCTCCTTGCCGTCGAGCGCGAAGACGCGGTGCTCGGACGGTCCGTACTCCACGAACTCTCCCTCGTGCAACGGCACCAGCACGCGGGTGAGCTTGAGGATCGACGACAGATCGGAGGATGCGATGCGGAACTGGCCGCCGGTCTCGTCGTGACCGAAGCCGAAGTACAGGCTCGAGCCGGCCTTGATCGCGTAGACGAAGCCCGACACGGGATCCACGACGACTGCGGCGTAGGAGCCCTGCAGCTTCGCAGCGGCACGCAAGATCGCGGTGCGCATGCAGGCGCGGCGCATCCCGTTGTCGGCGGCAGCGTGCGGGCCCCTGGCACCCAGCTCCAACGCGAAGAAGTGCTCGACGGTGTGCACCACCATCTCGCCGTCGTTGTCCGACACGACCCGGTGCCCTTCGGAACGCAGCCAGTCCTTGAGATCGTCGCAGTTGGTGACGTTGCCGTTGTGCGCGCCGTAGATCGTCGTCTTGCACCGGACCAGGTGGGGTTGCGAGTTGCCCTCGTCCACGGCGCCGAACGTGGCCCATCGCACCTGGCCGCAGAAGATCCGACCGGCCATGTCCACGATGCCCAACTGTCCGACCATCAGGCTGGGCGCGCCCACCCCCTTGACGATGCGGATGTGCTCGGCGTCCTGTCCTTGCACCACCGCGCCTGTCGAGTCGTAGCCGCGGTATTCGAGCGTCTTGAGCAGCTCGCTGGCTATGACCCCCAGATCGCTCCTGAACCTCTCGTAGACCAGCCCAATCACTCCGCACATGGCGCATTCTCCGTCGTGTTCCCGTCGCCGCTCGTCGCACGCTCGCGCTCCACGCGTTCCCAGAACTGGCGAACGTCCTGCATCGATGTCGTGCGTGTGGCCGGCGGCAGACTCGCCAGCAGCGACTTGCCATACCCGCGCTTGACCAGCCGCCGGTCGAGAATGGCGACGATGCCGCGATCGCGCTGCGTGCGAATCAGCCTGCCGAAGCCCTGCTTGAGGGTAATGGCGGTCGAAGGAACGTGGTACTTGAGAAACGGGTTCTCCCCTGCTTCCTCCAGCGCCTTGCACCGTGCGACGACCACCGGGTCGGTGGGGACGGAGAACGGGAGCTTGTCGATGATGACGAGGCGCAGCGCATCGCCCGCGATGTCGACACCCTCCCAGAAGCTCATCGTCGCCACCAGCACGCCGTGGCCGTGCCGGCGCATGCCGTCGAGAAGCCTGGTCTTCGGCGCATCGCCCTGCATGGCGACCGAGCGGTGCAGCAGGTGCTCCAGCTCGTCGCGGAAGGTGGCCATGGCGCGATTCGACGTGCACAGCACCAGCGCGCCGCCGCCCGTCAGCGCGATGAGCTCGGCAGCGCGGCCCGCGGCCTTGGTGCTGAATTGAGGGTCCGACGGCTCCGGCAGGTCGACGGGAGTGTAGAGCATCGCGGCGTTCTCGAAGTCGAACGGCGAGGGCACGATGCTTTCCTGCAGGGAGATCCGGGGGCTGTCGACGCCCACGCGCGAGCGGAAGAAGTCGAACGTACCGCCGGTCGACAGCGTTGCGCTGGTGAGCACGACGGTGGGAATGCGCTCGAACAGCCGCGCGCGCAGCGTGGTGGCGACCTCGATAGGGGTCGCGCCGATCGACGCCGACCGCGCTCTGACCTCTATCCAGGTCACCGTCGCAGCGCTGCCGTCGATGACCCTCGCCAGATCGTCGCGCAGCTCGGTCACCCGCCAGCCGATGTCCTGCACGGCGTCGTCCTTGCCGTGCTTGTCGGCGAGTGCGGCCACCGCTTCGAGTGCGGCGTCGAGACGGTGATAGCGTCCGATCAGGTCCTGGGTCCAGGCGTCCCGTTCGATCGGCTTGCGTCCGCTCTCGCTGCGGCCAAAGGCCACCACGAGCTCGTCGAACAACGCCCGGGACGCCACACGCGCCTTGTCGATCAGCTGCGCGCCGTCCGTGTGGGCGATGAGAGGGTCGGAAAGGCCGGCTGCCTCGAACGCGTGCTCGGTCTCGCGCAGGAGGCCTTCGACCCGGCTGCTGGAAACCTGAACGCCAAAGAAGTCGCTGGCGATGTCCTCGATTTGGTGGGCCTCGTCAAAGATCAGGGCCTCGTGCGGTGGTAGCACACCCGCGTGCTCGTCCGAGCCTTCGCGCAGGGCCAGGTCGGCAAAGACCAGGTGGTGATTGGCAATCACGATCTGCGCCGCTTCGCAGGCCCGGCGCATTCGCGCCACGAAGCAGTCACGCACGGCCGCGCATCGGTTGCCTCGTCGCACGTCCGTTCCCGAGCACACCTCCCGCCACGTCGCGTCGTTCTCCGGCAGCGCCGTGAGCTCGGCCACGTCGCCGGTCTCCGTGGTCTTCACCCACTCGTTGATCATGGCCAACGAGCGCGCGTGCTGGCGTGCCGACGACTCCGGGCTCGCGAGGAACTCGTCGAGGCGGCGGCGGCACAGATAGTTCGCGAGGCCCTTGGCGACAGCGACCCGGGGCTTCAACCCCAAGTGCCGCTCGAGGGCGGGAACGTCATGCGACACGATCTGGTCTTGCAGGGCCTTGGTGGCCGTCGACACCACGACCTTGCGCCCGCTCGAGATGGCGGGCACCAGGTAGGCGAGCGTCTTTCCCGTGCCGGTCCCCGCCTCGCAGATGAGCAGACGGTCGTGCTCGAAGGCGTCCTCGACGGCGCGGGCCATCTCGAGCTGGCCCTGGCGGTGCTCGTAGCCTTCGAGCGAGCGGGCCAGGGGACCGTCGGGGCCGAGCAGTTCGACGACGCGTGACATGGGGCGGATGTCATGCATGGATCCGAAGCGGTTGTCGAGGACGAAGCGCGCCTCGACGTGGGTGCGGGTTCGCGGCGGGCCTCTTGCGACCGACAACGAGAAGCCCCGAGGCGAGGAAGGTGTCTATCGGCCTCGAGCGGCCAGAGCTCATGCGGTGTGCCCGAGCGTCAGCACGGAACATAGTTGGAGATAAAAGTGGTTGTCCGGCTTCAGGCCCGTGTGCGGCGAACGGCGGGACTTGCTTCCAGATCCATCGGATGGGGCCGCACCCGGCTGGCGAGAGGATGTCGACGGCGCGGGGGGGCGGAGGACGAACGAGTCCAAGGACGGTGCACCGGGTCACGCGCCGGAAAGGGGCTGTCGGTCGCGGTGCGGGCGGCGCGCGTCCAAGAGCGCAGGAAACGAGCAGCCAGGGAGGACGGGCGCGCGGGAAAGAGGGCTGAGAGCGCATCTGGACGCTTGACCGCCGACGAGGGCCGGGGGATGAAAGCAGCACCTCGGACGGACGCGAACGGGCCGTCGCATCGGTATCGACGGCAGGTTCGCGACGCAGAAAGGACCATCGCTTCATGAAACGCTCGGTCGGCTTGGCGACGTTGCTTGGTTTGGGACTGATGACGGTTGCCACGGGGACCTTGGCAGCGGACTGGTACGGCGGTCCGGCCGTGCGACGTTATGTGGGACCGTCGGTTCCTGCGTCGCGGTCCTTCCTGCTGGACAACGCGGCGCAGTTGGGCGTCGGCCAGGTCGACTTGGCGCACGAGGCGACGCTGCCGCTGGGGGCGCTGCGGACCGTGCGCTTCCAGCAGCAGTACAAGGGCCTGCCCGTCATCGGCAAGGCGGTTGCCGTGCGGATTGCGGCCGACGGTTCGGTGCGCACGGCCTTCGTGGACGTCGCGCGGAATCTGAGCGTAGCGACGACGCCGGCGGTGGACGAGAAGGCGGCGATTGCGCGTGTGGAGTCGATGCTCGGGCGGTCGGTGCCGGGCGCCGGGGCCACGCTTGCCGTTCTTCCGCAAGACGACAAGGGTGGCGTGTTGGTGTGGCAGGTCAACGTGGCCTCGCCGCGCGGGCTGCTGCAGTACGTGCTGGATGCGAGGACCGGCGCGTTGCTGTCCGCGCATCCCTTGGCGATGGACGCCTTGGGTCGCGTGTACGACATCAACTGGGTTCAGACGCCGACGCCGGCGGATCGCGAGCTGCCCACACTCGTACCGAGCACTCCGCAGCACCTGGTCGGACTCGGCGGGCAGATGGCGGTGTACGGGTATGTCTCCGGCGACGTGTCGTCGAACTTCAACACGGTGCAGGACACGCAGCCCAGTTCGGGCGAGGACTTCCTGTACGACCCGAACCCGGATGTCACTTCGCTCAACGATCCATTCGGCGAGGTGAACGCCTTCTACCACTGCGGGAGGATGGAGCAGTACTTCACGACGAAGCACGGCGTCGACATGACGAGCTCGAAGTGGAGCCTGTCGATCGTGACGAGCTATGCGCCAGCGAGCGATCCGTCATACATCGACAATGCCTTCTTCACTCCTGGAGGCAACGGCGTGTCCGTGCCCGGGGGCCGCAACAACCTGATCGCGATCGGCCGGGGCTCGATCAACGATTTCGCGTACGACTCCGACGTGTTCTTGCACGAGTACACGCACTACGTGAATCACAACGCGGTCAACTTCTCGAGCGGCCCCTTCGACTTCGACCAGTACGGCCTCGTGGTGATGCCCGGTGCGATCGACGAGGGAACGGCGGACTACTTCTCTTCCTCGATCAACAACGACCCGGTGGTGGGCGAGGCGTCCCTGGCGGCGCTGGGCGCCGACTACGCTCGCGATCTGACCGCGCCCGCGGGGCGTTGTCCGGATACGGTCTACGGCGAGTCGCACGCCGATGGCGGGCTCATCGGTACCGCGGCGTGGGCCATTCGGGAGGCGCTCGGCACCGATCTAGGAGACCAGGTCGTGTGGGGAGCGGTGACTCTGCTGACGCAGGGGGCCACGCTCGGCGATTTCGGCACCGGCGTACTCAAGACCGCACAGGACCTGTCGTTGAGTGCCTCGCAGATCGACCAGATCAAGGGCATCCTGGCCGATCGGGGGCTCGACGACTGCGGGCGTTCGCTCGATCTTCACGCGGGTGTGGCGCGCACGACCACGATGTTCGGTCTCGACATCATCGGTCAGATGATGGGCGGATCGTGCTCGCAGATGAAGTCGTACGGCTTGAACCTGAGCTCCATCTTCCACTTCAAGCACACGCCTCAAGCCGACGACAAGGGAGTGAAGCTGACGGTGCATCTGGAGGATCTGAGCAGCCCCGGCGCGCTGGATTGGAGCATCTACGCGCGCAAGGGTTCCATGGTCACCTTCAGCGGTGGAGGCGGCTACCAGCCGCCCGATCCCAGCGTGTTCGACTATGTCGTCAGCGACGTCACGGGTGCCGACGGCGAGATGACGATCGACACCAACTCCAACCCGCCCTTCGACCCGTCGTCGGACTACTACTTCGTGCTCGTGCACCGCAATTGTCCCGTCGAAGCCGCGAGCGTGCAGTCCATCTCACTCAAGGACCTGCCCACGGACGCTGGCACCGACGGCACGACGGATCCCGATGGCGGTGCGGATGCGACGGACTCCGATGCGGGGCAGTCGTCCGATGGGGCCGTGGATGCCGACGGTGGGACGCCGGCGGACGCGGCCAGCGCGCCTGCTGCAGCGCCCAGTGGCGATGACGGTGGTTGCGGTTGTCGCGCGGCGCCGTCTGGCTCGAGCTCGAGTGCGGTTGCGTTGACTGCGCTGGGGCTCGCATTGGTGATCGGGCGGCGACGGCGCCGCTGACCCTGTTTCCCGCACGGGGCTCGAGGCTCGGGGGCGCGCTACCCGCTCGGGACGCACGCCCCCGGCGGAACCTGGATGGCCGGCCGGGCGTTCGAGGCTGACATCTCCCCGCGAAACGGCTACGAGCCGGACATGCCGCTCACATACAAAGACGCCGGCGTCGACATCGACGCGGGTGACGAGTTGGTCGAACGCATCAAGCCCCTCGCGCAGCGCGTTCGCATCCCCGAGGTGCTCGACGGCATCGGCGGATTCGCGGGGCTGTGCTCGCTGCCGAGCGGCCTGAAAGACCCGGTCCTGGTGAGCGGCACCGACGGCGTGGGCACCAAGCTCGAGGTTGCGTTCAAGACCGGCGTGCATGACACGGTAGGCATCGATCTGGTGGCCATGTGCGTGAACGACGTCGTGACCTGTGGAGCGCGGCCCCTGTTTTTCCTGGACTACTTCGCCACATCCAAGCTCGATGTGGCCGTGGCCGAGGCCGTGATCCGGGGGATCACCGAAGGCTGCGCCCAGTCCGGCTGCGCTCTGCTCGGTGGCGAGACGGCCGAGCTTCCCGGGATGTACGCGCCCGACACCTACGACCTCGCCGGCTTCGCGGTGGGCGTGGTGGATCGCGCCGACATCATCGACGGCTCACGCTGTCGCGAAGGCGATGCGGTCGTGGCCGTGGCGTCCACGGGCCTGCATTCGAACGGCTACTCGCTCGCCCGCAAGGTCGTCGGTCGAGCGTGCGGTGACGAATGGTCCACGAGGATCGAAGCGCTGGGCGCCTCTGCCGCCGAAGTGCTTCTGCGTCCGACCCGCATCTACGCCCGCGCCGTGCAACGCGTGATCGAGTCCGTGGGACGGGTCGCCGTGCATGCGATGTCCCATATCACCGGCGGCGGCATTCCCGGCAATCTGCCTCGCGTGCTGCCCGAAGGTCTCGGCGCCGAGATCGATCTGGCCTCGTGGACAAGGCCGGCCATCTTCCGTTGGCTCGCCGAACAAGGACCGGTCGCCGAATCCGAGCTGCGCCGCACCTTCAATATCGGTGTCGGCTTCTTCTTCGTCGTCGATGCCCCGGCAGCAGCCGACGTGGTCCGCGCTCTCGAGGCGTGCGGCGAGCAAGCGTGGGTGGCAGGATCCGTCGTCGCCATGCCCGTGTCGACCCCCTTCGAAGACCGCGCCCGGCTGCTCGGAGCCTGAGCCATGCCCACCCTGGACCTCGGCGTACTCGTCTCCGGCACCGGCACCAACTTGCAGGCCATCATCGATGCCGTGGGCGGGGGAACGCTCGACGCGCGCGTGCGCCTGGTGCTGTCGAACAAGCCTGGTGTTGCTGCCTTGCAGCGAGCGGCCGCCGCAGGCATTCCCACGCAAGTACTCTCCCACAAGAGCTTCCCCCAACGAGAGAGCTTCGACCGTGCTCTGGTGGCCGCCCTGCGCGAGGCCGGCGTGACGTGGGTCGTGCTCGCCGGATTCATGCGCATCCTGACGCCGGTCTTCCTCGATGCGTTCCCCATGCGGGTCGTCAACATCCACCCCGCGCTGCTGCCCGCCTTCGCCGGCGTCGACGCCCAGGCGCAGGCCCTCGCGTATGGCGTACGCATCACAGGCTGTACGGTCCACTTCGTCGACAGCGGCACGGACACCGGTCCCATCATCGCCCAGGCTCCCGTCCCCGTGCTGCCCGGCGATACGCGGGATTCGCTCGCTCATCGCATCCTCGAGCGGGAGCACGAGTCCCTCGTCACCGTCCTGCAGTGGATTGCAGAAGACAGGGTGTCGGTCGTGCGCTCCTCGACCGGCTCGCGTCCCCGGGTCGTCGTGAAAGGGCGCTCTCCGCTGTTGGGCACGAGCGCGGAGGCGCGGTGAGCGACAAGCACTTCGACGTGGTGGTGCTCGGCCGCTCGATCGGGGCGATGGCGCTCGCGGCATTGCTCGCGCGACGCGACTTCAGTGTCCTGGTGCTCGGTCACGGGCAGCGTCCGGCCACCTATCAGTTCCGCGAGCACGCGCTGCGCCGACGCACGTTCGCGCCGCTTGCCGCCACGTCGCCGGCGTTCAAGCGCATCTTGTCCGAGCTGGCGCAATCCCAGGTCTTTCGCCGGCGGCTGGCCGAGCTCGATCCGATGCTCGGCGTGATGATGCCCGGCCGCTCCTTTGAAATGCCGCCCGATCTGGCCTTGTTTCAGGCCGAGATCGATCGCGAGTTCCCCGAAGTCCGCCGGGTCATCGACGATCTCTACGTCGAGCTGACGAGGGTCAACTCCTCTGCCGACGCCGTCTTCGAGCGCGATCTCGTCTGGCCGCCGGGTACCTTTTGGGAGCGTCGCGAGACCAACTCCGCCGCTTCGGCGCTTCCCTACCTGCGCCCCGGCGATCGGGCCTTTCTCGGCGACTTCCCCCCGCATCACCCCTACGCCGACATCGTCGTGCACTCGGCCCAGTTCGCTTCGCATCTGGCCCCGGGCGCCCGCCCCCACCCGTCCTTCGCCCTGGCGCGGCTCCACGGTCTGTGGACCCGCGGTCCCTACGGGATGCCAGGCAGCGAAGACGACGTCACCGACTTTCTGGCCGAGCGGGTCACGGCCTTGGGCGGGCAGGTCATGCTGCAGGAACGCGCGCTGGCCTTGAATCCCGCCCGGGACCAGACCCTTCGGCTTCAGCTCGACGGCATGGAGGCTCTGATCGGCGCAACCTTCCTGGTGACCGACGATACGGGGGAGTCCCTGGCGCAACTGTCCCGCGGCGACGGCGTCGACCACGCCGCGCGCAGGCAATGGCCCCTGACCACGCACAAGGCCGGCCGTTTCACGGTCTCGATCGTCGTGCACAAGGACGGTCTGCCCGAGCCGCTTGGCGCCGAGACGATCATCTTCCCTCGCATGCCCGGCGCACCTCCCGATCCCTTGTGCCCCGTCGTGCGCCTGCAGCGCACCGACCGCGCCGTTCCCGAGGACAACGCGCTACCGGCCAGTGACGTCGTGCTGCTGGTCGCCGAGATCCTGCTTGCGACCCCCGGCTCGCTCGCGATCTCCGAGGCGCGCGGCGTTGTGCTCGACATCCTCCGGTCCTATCTGCCGTTTCTCGAACGGCACCTGGTCGTCGTGGACTCGCCGCACGACGGTCTTCCCGTCTGGGTCTACGCCGACGGGCACAAGACCCTGGTCGATCGGATGGAGACCAGGGGCTCGGCCCGGTCTCCCGAGGTGATGCCTGCCTTGGTGTCGGTCGAACCTTCGGGTTTCCTGGGAATCGGCGGCGAGCCCATTCGCGGTCCCATCCCCCACACGTTTCTCGTCGGTCGCAGCGTTCTTCCCTCGCTCGGCCAGGAAGGAGAGCTGCTGGCCGCCTGCAGCGTTGCCCGCATCATCACCCGCTCCGACCGGCGTCGCGCCCGGATGCGACGTGACATGTGGAGCCGCATCGAATTCGGGTGAGCCCGCCTCGAGCCATGAGCCGCCTCCAAATCCACTTCCGACTCGGCAGCATTCCCGTGCGCATCGAGCCCGGCTTTTGGCTCGTCACCGTGCTGCTTGGCTCTCGCTACGCGTCCGTACTCGTCCTCGGCCTGTGGATCGTCCTCGAGTTGATTGCCGTGCTCGTCCACGAGCTCGGCCACGCCCTTGCCGCTCGTGCCTTTGGCGCCAAGCCCGACATCGTGCTGCACTCGATGGGCGGACTCACACGTTACGCCGTTCCCAGGGGACGCGCCTACGGCCGGCTGCCGTCGATGGCCATCTCGTTCGCCGGGCCGTTGGCCGGATTCCTCTTTGCGGCTGCGACCGTTCTCGCGGCAGCTCTGGTCGCGCCCGGCGGCGGCTCCCTGGTCGACCGCGCACTGAGCGTCTACCAGCTCGTGCGCAATCCCACCATCGACAACGTGCCCTCTCTGGTTCTCGCCTTCACGGTCGGGATCAACGTCATTTGGGGCGCCTTCAACCTGCTGCCGATTCTGCCCCTCGATGGAGGCAACATCGTGCGTGCGCTGTTGTCCGGTGCCTCTCCCGAATCCGGGACCGTTCGCGCGCTCTGGGTGTCCGCCGTGGTCGGGCCTGCGATGGCGCTTGGACTCTACGAGCTGGGCATGCCCCTGGCCGCGATGCTCTTTGGCTACTTCGCCGTCATGTCGATCCGGCAGCTCATCGACGCGCGCAAGATCGACGCGGATCGACGTTCCGGGTTGCAGGCCCGCCTCGACGACGCCCAGGAGGCGATCTCGGCTGGCGACTTCGATCGGGCCGAGGCACAAGCCACTGCGGCGTTCGAGCTCGCGTCGTCGCCCATCGTGCGCAGGACGGCGGTGCACATTCTGGCGGTCGGGCGTCTGGAGCGCGGCGACGCGCGATCCGCCCTCGACATGCTGCGCAACCTGCCCGACAACGAAACGGACCCGTTTCTCTTGGGTGCTACGCTGTTGGCCTGTGGAAGAGCGGAAGACGCGATTCCGCATCTCGAGCGCGCCACCCGTTCGGGCGGGCAACGAGCCGCCCAGGAGCTCCTCGAGCGCGCCCGCAAGGTCGCACAGGCTTGGAACAGCGGCTCGCAAGCGGACAGGGCGTCGGATCACCCGGGCGACAGCTGACGGATAGGACTGACGCGCGAGCGATCTCCTGCGACGTTCGAAGGCGGGCGATGGCGGGACAGGGCGCGTGGATTTTTCCGCCGGGCCCTTGACGGCCTTGGCGTGGCTTCCCACATGGATTCGGTGGGGCATGTCCGAACCGTCGGATGATGTCAGGGGAGACGGGGCATCGAGCCGAGGAGCTTCACCATGCGCATCGGAGAGCGTAACGGAAGGGGTCTATTCAGCGACGATCGGGTCGACGAGCTGACGCCTCAGGACATGATCCTCGAAGACCTACGAGCCGCGTCCGGTGAGCAAGATGATGAGGATGTGCCCACCGTGCGCGACGGAAGCCAGCAAGCCTGGCGTGCCTCGGAGTCAAGGGCGCAACGAACGCTGATACCCTCGCCGAGCCGCGCGGGCGGCGATGAGGCGCTGGACTTCTCCTCGTTGATGCAGGAGCCACTCAACCTGCCGAGCTTTCAAAGCATCGAGTTCGATGCGACGCCCATGCCCACCTCGGCCAACGTCGCGGGGTCGGTCGCCCCGGTGGCGATGCCGTTGGAGGACGAAAGAGCCGAAGACTGGATTGAGGAACAACTCCGGCGCAGCATCCATCAGCGCGCCCGGTGGCCTTATGCACTCGGCGCAGTGGGAGCCGTTGGCATCGCCCTCGTCGCCCTGTCCGGTTGGCGGCCATCGTGGAAGCAGGCGACCAGCGCGACAGCTTTCGCGCCGGCGCCGCTGGCGGCTGCCGTGCTTCCGTTGCCCCCGCCGATCTACCGCGCAGAAGACTTCCCCGTGTTCCGCGACACGGAAGACCCGGAAGTCGTCTATCGCGAGATTCAACAACAGCTCGACCAGGAAGCCCGTGCGGCGACGGCCGAGAAAGCCCCGGGACAAGAAGCTCGCGCGCAGCGCGCCCATGCGGGCGAGGCGGCGGACGAAAACCCCTACGAAAGCTCGCGGATCCTGGCCGCAGCGGATACCGATTCCGCACCAACGATAGCGGGCCAGACCGACCCGCCGCCCGACGCGCAGCCGGCCGAAGTCCAGGCTCCGCCGTTCGATTCGCAAGCCGCCAATGTCGCCCTGGACGCGGCGGCCGCCTCGGCGTCGGCTTGTCGCGCGCAAGGTGTGCCGGGCGGCCAGGTCGTTCGCGTGGCCGTGACCTTCGCTCCGTCCGGGCGTGTGAACATCGCGCAGATTACCGACGGTGCGTTGCTTGGCACGCCGACGGGCAGCTGCGTGGCCCGCGGCTTCTACAGCGCCCGCGTCGCTCCGTTCTCCGGATCGATGGTCACCGTGCACAAGACCATTCGTCTCGAGTAGGCCAGCGGCCGCGCGGCCACCGTCGTTGCGCAGGCCGCTTCCGGCCGGGCTGCGGCGCTAGTCCTTGGGGCCTTCGTTGTATCCGCGCGGACGGTACTTCGGGTCGACTCCCTTGTTCTTCTCGCCGTTGTTGAGGGTGTCGCGCACCAGGTACGCCAGCCAGGAGCCCGGCGTCCGGTCGGCGAGCAAGAAGATC
>JAJZQG010000053.1 GCA_021847645.1 Myxococcales bacterium | reverse complement strand
TGGAGCTGCAGCACCTGTACCGCAGCATGGCCGTACTCGAGGAGCACAAGCTCGAGGTCGAGAAGGCCGTGTACTTCGCGATGGCCGATCTGATGAACGCGGACGTCGACCTGGTCTTCTACGACACGACATCGCTGCACTTCGGGGTCGACCAGGAGGATGAAGACGTACTGGGCAAGTTCGGCCGCGACTACGAGCCACTACGCAAGAGAGGCCGTTCGAAGAACGGTCGCGAGGACGCCCCGCAGTTGGTCATCGGCCTGGCCGTGACGCGCGATGGCTTGCCCGTGCGCTCGTGGGTGTTCCCCGGCAACACGGCCGATGTGACAACCGTGGAGAAGGTCAAGCAGGACCTAAAGGGCTGGCGCCTGGGACGATGCGTGTTCGTCGGTGACGCTGGGATGAACAGCGAAGACAACCGCCGCAAGCTCGCACTCGGCGGTGGCAAGTACATCCTGGCGGCGAAGATGAGAGCCGGCGACGAGGTGACCAACGAGGTGCTGAGTCGGCAAGGTCGCTACCGTCAAGTAGCCGACAACCTCAGAGTCAAGCAGGTCGAAGTCGGCGACGGCGAGAGACGACAACGCTACGTGGTCTGCCACAACCCGCAAGAGGAGGAGCGCCAGCGCAAGCACCGAGAGCGGTTGATCGAACAACTGCAACGCGAACTGGCGGGGATGAAGCCATCCGAGCGCGGACACACCAAGCGGATGTGCGAGCTCAAGAGCAGCCGGCGCTTCGGTCGGTACGTGCGAGAAGCGGACGGCGGACTGATCGTGGACTGGCCAGCAGTGCGCCGTGAGGAGCACTACGACGGTAAGTGGGTGATCACGTCGAACGACGACACGCTCACCGCCGAGGACCTGGCGCTGGGCTACAAGCAGCTGATGCGTGTGGAGGAGTGCTGGAGAACGCTCAAGAGCGGGCTGAGGATGCGCCCGGTCTTCCATCGCAAGCCATGGCGGATCCAGGCGCATGTGACGATCTCGGTGCTAGCGCTGCTGCTCGAGCGGATCATCGAGATCCGAACGGGCAACACGTGGCGCAACATCCGCGACATGCTCACCACGATCAAGGTCGTCGAGTACGAGCGCGGCGGCTACCGGATACAGCAGACCAGCGAACTACGCATCAACGCGAGTGCCGTGCTGAACAAGCTCAAGCTACCGGCCCCGCCGAAGCTCCTGAGTGTCGGGCCCGTCCCCGCGGATCCGACGGACCGCGCCGACGCGGAGCTCGGCGGGCAGCCCGAAGCGGGCTGAGCGCCGCGAGCCGGCCGCCCAGTAACACGACTCCGGAGCCGAGATCCGCGGTTTCCGGTGCGATCTCCAGCGGTTGTCTGCCCAGGCGGGGGCGCACCTCGTCAAACTCGGGTGTCGACGTCGCGCTCGTCCACGGCCTCGGCGAAGCCGTCGCAGGCACAAGCGGCCGAGGCGCTCCGGGCGGTTCCGGCGGCGAGCGCGGCACCGGAGAGCATGACGCGGATTCTGGTGCTGGGAGATTCGGTGGCGGCAGCGCTCGGGGAGCGACTTCACGCGGTCCGCGAGGGCTCGGGCGCGGTGATCGTGGACCGGGGTGTGGGCGACTGCAGCCTGCTCGAGGGCGTGATTCCGATGCGGTCGCTCAACAACCGGGCGCACGACGGGGGAAACTGCGCGGCAAAGTGGGAGAGCGACGTGCAGGAAGTGCATCCGGACGTGACGCTGGTCGTGCTGGGAGGGGGCTTTTTCGCACGAGGCAAGGTCGAGGGACGATGGCAGCGGGCGTGCGACCGGGGGTGGAGCACGGCGTACGGCAACGAGCTTCGGAGCCGCCTGGCGGCCATTCGCCCCGGCGCGGGGCACTTGATGCTGACCGTGGTGCCGTATCCGGTCGGCTTGTGGGTGAAGGCCAATCCGCACAAGCTGGTCGACTGCTTCAATGACATGCAGAAGGCCGCCGCGGCGAAGGTGGGGGACGTCGAGCTGCTGGATCTGCAAGCACAGCTGTGCGGCGACGGCCAGTGCGAGCTCAAGAGCGGAGGCGCGCCGATTCGGCCCGACGGGGTGCATTTCGACGGGGTGGGTGCCGAGGAGATCTCGCGCTGGGTGCTGGGGCGTTTGCTTCGCGGCGAGCGTGCCGAGGCACCGCTGGCAGTGCCGGCCGGCTCGGCGCTTTGAGGTGATGGCCCGCTCGGTGGTTGGGCCGGTGCGGATCCGCGTAATGGCTTTCGCACTCCAGGAGCGCCGTCCCCCGGTCGGCGCGGGGACGCTTCGGGCGGTTGACATCCCGATCGGGTCTTGCCTAGCGTCCCGCTCCCCGCAGATGGCTCACGCGCGGGATTCTGTAGAGGTGCTCTGATGATTCGAAACCTCGTTCGCCACGGGAAAGATGTCGTACAGCCCACGGTCCTGCGCTTCGTGAGCGACGATCGGGTGATGAAGCTGGCCGACGCGTTCATGACCGCGCCGGGGCGTTTCCGCGCAGCGGCGGGCAAGGCCGCCGAGGCCTGGCAGGTGCTGGTCCACGGCTACGGGCTGCCGGAGATGGACCCGTCGATGACCGACGACGAGCCTGCGCCCCGGCGCAGCGCCACGCCCTCGAGCGACACGGCGGCGCAACCGAGCGCGCGCGTCGAAGCGCCTGCGCGGCGCGAGGCGTCCGCGGAGGACGAGAAGGTCGACGAGAAGGGGCTGGCGGACTCGATCGCGAACCGCACGTCGCTGGCGAACCAGGGTGGGCGCGACGTGTTCCAGAAGTGCTTCGACTTCAAGACGGCGGACAACGCGCGCAAGATGGGCGTGTACCCGTACTTCCGGCCGTTGGATCTGAACGACGGGCCGGAAGCCGTTCTCGAGGGCAAGCGGGTATTGATGCTCGGGTCGAACAACTACCTGGGCCTGACCACGCACCCGAAGGTGCGGGAAGCGGCGATGGAGGCGATCCGCAAGTACGGCACGAGCATGACGGGCTCGCGGCTGGTCAACGGGTCGATGAAGCTGCACAAGGAGTTCGAGGAGAAGCTCGCGGCCTGGCACAAGAAGGAAGCGGCGCTGGTATTCACCACGGGCTACCAGGTCAACCTCGCCACCTCGGCGGCCATGCTGTCGAACAAGCACACGGTGGCGGTCATCGACCGCAGCGACCACGCGTCGATCTACGACGGTGTGCGGCTGGGCCAGGCGGCGGGCGCGCGGATGGTGCGCTACCGGCACAACGACCCGGAGTCGTTGGATCGGGCGTTGTCGGAGCTCGGGGAGAAGGAAGGCGCGTTCGTGATCACGGACGGCGTATTCAGCGCCGAAGGGGAGATCGCCAGGCTGCCGGAGCTGGTCGAGGTGGCGAAGAAGCACGGCGCGCGGGTGTTCGTGGACGACGCGCACGCGCTGGGCGTGATCGGGCCCGAGGGGCGGGGCACCGCGGCGCACTTCGGCATCGAGGACAAGGTCGACCTGATCGGCGGCACGTTCTCCAAGTCGTTCGCGTCGATTGGAGGCTGGCTGGTGGGCGAGCGCAAGGTGCTCGACTACATCCAGCACTTCGCCTCGTCGTTCATGTTCGCGGCCAGCGCGGCGCCGCCCAACGTGGCCGCGGCCATGGCGGCGATGGACGTGATGCTTGAGGAGCAGTGGCGCATCGAGAAGCTGCGCGAGAACTGCGAGTACATGCGCGAGAACCTGCGGGCCATGGGCTGGGACTTCGGTCACAGCCAGACCGCGGTCATCCCGCTGTACGTCCGCCAGGACCTTCGCACGATCATGATGTGGAAGGAGCTGTTGGACACCCACGGCATCTACACGAACCCGTTCATTTCGCCCGGGGTGCCTCCGAAGAGCGCGTGCTTGCGCACCAGCTACATGGCCACCCACACCCGCGAGCACCTCGACCGCGCGCTCGAAGCCTTCCAGGCGGTTGGCAAGAAGTTCGGCGTCCTCAAGAAGTAATCCCTCCACCGTGTGCGCCCACGATTGAACCCGTGACGCGCGCGAGGTACGCGACACCCATGACGATCGACGTTCGCGAGACTCCGCTCGGCAAGGACCTCAAGCCGTTTCTCGACGTGGTGGACCTGATCTACCGCGGCGATCCGTACTACGTGCGTCCGCTCGACATGGACCTCAAGGAGCGGCTGAGCCCCAAGCACCCGTTCTTCGAGCATGGCGAAGGGACGCTGTTCACGGCGTGGAAGGACGGCAAGTGCGTGGGCCGGTGCACGGCGCAGATCGACCGGGAGCACCTGGCGCGCTACAAGGACGACTGCGGGTTCTTCGGGTTCTTCGACACGATCGACGACGTCGAGGTGGCGAAGGCGTTGCTGGATCGGGCGGGGGTGTGGCTGGCGAAGCGCGGGATGAAGAAGATCCGCGGGCCGATCTCGGTTTCGATCAACGACGAGATCGGGTGCCTCATCGAGGGGTTCGACTCGCCGCCGTTCATCATGATGCCGCACCACCGGCCGTATCAGGCGGGCCTGATCGAGGCGGCTGGCCTGGCGAAGATCAAGGATGTGTACGCGTGGCGCTACCAGGTGGGGTCGCTGCCCGAGCGTGCGGTCAAGGCGCATGCGTCGATCAAGGAGATGCCCGAGGTCACGGTGCGCAACGTGGATATCAAGCACACCGAGCGCGACGTGCGCATCCTGATGGACATCTTCAACGATGCGTGGAGCGACAACTGGGGGTTCGTGCCCATGACGCACGGCGAGCTGCGCAAGATGGCGGCGGACCTCAAGCTGATCCTGGTTCCGGAGCTGTCGCAGATCGTGAGCATCAACGGCGAGCCGGTGGCCGTGGCCGTGGCGCTGCCGAACATCAACGACATCATCGGCGACCTGCACGGCAAGCTGCTGCCCCTGGGGTTCGCCAAGCTGCTGTGGCGCCTGAAGGTCCAGCGGCCCAAGTCCGCCCGCCTGATCATCCTGGGTATCCGTCGCAAGCTGCGCCAGGTGCGCCGCTATGCGGCATTGTCCACCTTCATGTACGTGGAGATGCACAGGGCCGGCGAGCGCCTGGGCATGACCCACGGCGAGCTGTCGTGGACCCTGGAGGACAACGCCCCGGTCAACGTGGGAATCAAGTTCATGGGCGGCAAGATCCACAAGAAGTACCGGCTGTTCGAGAAGCAGCTCTGACGAGGTGAAGCGATGAAAGTCCTGTTGACCGGCGGCTCCGGGTTCCTCGGCTCCCATGTCGCCCAGCTGCTGAGCGACGGCGGCCACGACGTGCGCGCGCTCGTGCGCAAGACCTCCGACACGCGATTCCTTCGCACGCTGCCCCGGGTCGAGCTGGCCGAAGGCAGCGTGGAGGACCGCGCTTCGTGCATCGCGGCCTGCGCCGGAGTCGACGCCGTCATCCACTCGGCCGGCCTGGTCAAGGCCCGTTCCAAGGCCGAGTTCGAGCTCACCAATGTCATCGGCACCCAGAACGTGCTCGATGCGGCGATCGAGCACAAGGATACCGTCAAGCGCTTCGTGTTCGTCTCGAGCCTGGCCGCCCGGGCTCCCTCCCCCGACGGCAGCCCTCTTCCGCTCGACGCGCCGCCGGCGCCCGTGACCAGCTACGGAAGATCCAAGCTGGAAGCCGAGCGGCGCGTGCTGGCCGCCAAGGCTCACTTGCACGTAACGGTGGTGCGTCCGACTGCCATCTATGGCCCCCGGGACCGGGAGATGCTGCAGCTCTTCCAGTACGCCAAGATGCGCGTGCTGCCGTCCATCGGGGCGCCGGAAGGGAAGCTGACGCTCATCTACGGCGAGGACTGCGCGCGCGCGGTGGTGCTCGCCCTGACCGCCGACATCCCCAGCGGCCGCGCCTATGACCTGGACGACGGCGTGGTCTACGACCGGCGAGGGCTGAGCGGCGGGCTCGAGCGCGCGGTGGGCAAGAAGGCGCTGGTGAGCTTTCCGATCCCGAACTTCGTGGTCAGGACGCTCGGCGTGACGACCGAGTGGTACGGCCGTGTCGCGAACCGCGCGGTGATGGTGACCTCCGAGAAGGTCACCGAGCTGTTGCAGCAGTGGGTCGGAGACTCGTCAGCAGCGCGCAGCGAGCTGGGATTCGAGCCCATGGTTCATTGGGACGATGGAGCGAAGCTCACGGCGGACTGGTACATAGCGAACCACTGGCTGTAAGAAGGAGCGGCCGCGCGCTGCCGCACTTGCTTGCCGCGGCCTATCGGCTTCACACCTTCCGGTCCGCGGCAGGCAAGGGTGTAAGGAAAACCGTAACTCAGATCTGAGTTGACCGCACCCTCCCCGGGTGGTACGTGTACGGCCGACACACACACGACGGCGGCCGCAGGCCACGTCGTCCCGACCGCTGGAGGATACGCAACCATGATGCTCAGGCGCTCTGCGATGCTTCTTCTCGCTTCCACCTGGATTCTCTCCGGCTGCGGCTCCGCCCCGCAGGGCGACGCCTCCTGGGAGTCCGCAGCGTCGATCGTCGCCGGACAGGCAGCGGCACCGGCCTCGATGATCACCTTCTCCGCGGACTGGACACAGCTGGCCTCCGAGCCGCTCGTCGCCGGCCAATCGGTGGGGATCGCCTACGACCCCGCGCGGCTGGTTTCGTCCTGCGGCGGATCGGTCGCGTCGGGCGGCGGCAACGGTGGATTCGCGTGGCAGATCTGGGGCTACTACGCGGTGGGCAACGAGGCACCGGTCGCGTTCCCCGTGACCATCACCAGCGCCTGGGCGAGCGGCAACGCGCAGATCACCCCGCCGGTGCCGGGTGATCTTCAACTGTGGTTCGGCTGCGGCAACACCAGCGGCAACACCGGGTGGGACAGCGCATTCGGCCACAACTACCACTTCCAGGTGAACGCTCAGGGCGCGGCCGACGGAACAGGGAGCCCCGACACCACCGCGAGCACGGGAACGGTCCAGATCCAAGTGGTCGCGGACGCGGTCGTCGGCAACGCGGGCAGCGTTCCTCCGGACACGCTCAGCGCCACGCCGATCTCCGGCGTGTCGATCTACGACGGCCCTTGGGAGGCCGGAGGCAGCATCGGAACGACGGACGCGAACGGCCAATTCTCCGCCACGCTCCCGATCGGGTCTCATCAGATCGGCGTGATGATGATGACCTCGAGCCACTCGCTCCTCTCGAGCGACGGCAACGCCGTCGACGTCACGACCACGCCCGGAAAGCTTGTCATCCACGTGGCCCCGACAACGGTCCAGATCGCGACCGCCTACGACGCGGGGATGGGCAACGCTATCTACGTGACGGGCGAGACGAGCTACCTGGGCAACTGGACCACGGCCTACAAGCTGACGTACCAGCCGTACAACAACACCTGGACCTTCACGAAGAACCTTCCCCTGGGCGCGCAGTTCAAGCTCATCCTCGCCCCCTGGGTGGACGGCGACAGCATCTCTGTCTCTTCGGCGGACGTGAAGTGGGCGTCGGGCAACAACGACGTCGTCACGCCGCCGTACCAGAATTACATGTCCGTACTCACGATCACCCCGTCGTTCTGACCCAGCCTCGGCTCGCCGATACGCGTCGGGCCGACGCCCACCGGCTCGACTTCAGGCCAGCTCGAGCCCGAAGAACAGCCGCAGCCACGCCTCCAGGTCCTCGAGCAGCACGGCCTTGCCCGACGCGATGAGGAACGATCGCATGTGCGGGCTGAATCCCTCGCCCGAGAACACCACGATACCCGGAATCGGCCACGCTTCGATGTCCCGGATCGTCGTCGGGATCTTCTCTTCCGCGCTGCCCGAGGTGCCCTGGTACTTGCACTCGATTCCCAGCCGCTGCCGGGTCGCCGGATTGGTTACGACGATATCGATACGTCGCTCCGCGCCCCAGATCCGGTGCCCCGCGCGGAACTGCTCCCGGGCCTCGAGCCCCAGCGCGTTGACCAGCTGCACGACCAGCTTGACCAGCTCGTTTCCGCCTTGCACCGCGCGCTCACGTCCCGGCATCGCCTCACCTGATCACGAGCTCGACGATGGGCCCGCGACCGTCTGCCTTGCAATTGACCTGACGGCTCGCGAGCACCTCCTCGACACGGAATCCCTTGTAGAGGTCCCGCACGAAGTCCGCCCCGGAGTTGGACAGCAGCACGTGCACCCCGTTCTTCTTGAGCTTGCGCGCCACGTCGCAAAGCCGCCGTTGATCGTCTGGACCGAAGCCTTCTGCCGTGTACTTGGTGAAGTAGGCCGTGTCCGACAAGGGCACATACGGCGGATCGAAGTACACGAAGTCCCCGGGCTGGGCACGCTCGAGCACGGCCGTGAAGTCCTCGTGCTCGATGGCTGCCGGCTTGAGCGCCGCCGCGCACGCCCGCAGGTTCGGCTCGTCGCAGATCGCCGGGTTCACGTAGCGTCCGAAGGGCACGTTGAAGCGGTTCTTGCTGTTGACGCGGTACAGGCCGTTGAACGCCGTCTTGTTGAGGTAGATGAACCAGGCGGCCACCTCGACATCGCTCTCGGCGTCGATGTCGCGCTCGCGCATTTGCAGGAAGAAGTCCTTGTCGTAGGGGTACTTCTCGAGCAGGCGGATGACCTTGTCCACATGATCGCGCACGCCGCGCCAGGTTCTCACGAGCCGCTGGTTGTTATCCGAGAGCACGGCGTTCTGCGGCCGGACGGCAAAGAACAGCGCGCCGCCGCCCACGAACGGCTCGTGGTAGGTGCCGAACGCGTCCGGAACACGGGCGACCAGCTCGTGCACGATCTGGCGCTTGCCGCCAACCCACTTGACGAAGGGCCGGGGTCCGTTGAGGGCGATCGAATCGAGGGCAGCACGTGCACGCGCCATGGTCGGCGCAGCGTAGATGGCCCTGGTCCGGACGCAAGGGGATCGGCAAAAACCCCGTCGCGCGGCTACGTTACGCGATACGCCAGGGGCCTCGTGATGCTATGCGTGGCGCATGGACCCGCAAGCGCAACGGTCGTTCGCCGCCGATCTCATCGCGCGCATCGTGCGTGAGTGCCCGCGACGCCAGCCCACCAGCGCCGACGAGCGCCGCGCGCACGACATCATGAAGGCGGAATTCGAGGCCACGGGCTTGCGAACCTCGATCCACGACTTCCGCTTCAATGACAACATCCACGCCAATCTCGCCCTGCACTTCGGCCTCGGCACGCTGGGCACCGTCGTCTCGCCCTTCGCCCCCATGACCGGCTTTGCGCTCCACGCTGGCTCGGCCGCGTCGTTCTGGGCCGACTCCAACCGTCGCGGATACTTTCTTCGCCGGCTCTTTCCCTTCAAGCCCTCGCGCAACCTGCTCGGCATCGTTCCCGCTCGGGGCGAGCCCAAGCTGCGCCTCGTGTTCGTCGCGCACATCGACGCCGCCTTCACCGGGCTCATCTTCCACCCGTGGCTGCTCGAGCGCACGCACGGCAATCCGCCCCGCCCGCTGCGCTTTCTCAAGCGTCCGACCGAGCTCGCGGTCAAGGCGCAGGCCGCCCTGGCCGGCATCGACGTGCTGCGAGCGGTGTTCGGCGCGTGGACGTGGCCACTGATCCCGCTCGAAGCGCTGCTCACGCTGCCCTCGGCGATCATGACCCTGGTCAACCTCGAGATCATGGCGCGCTCGACCGTGGTGCCCGGCGCCAACGACGACCTTTCGGGCGTGGTCTCGCTGCCGCTGCTCGCGCAAAGGCTCATGCAGGACAAGCACCCCGATGTGGAGCTGGTCTTTGTCGCGACCGGATGCGAGGAGGCGAGCCTCGGCGGCGCGGACGCCCTGGCCCGCGACATGAAAGCCGCGTGGGATCCCGCGCGCACGGTGGTCCTTGCCCTGGACCAGCTCTCCTTGGGCAACCTGATGTACATGCGCGCCGAAGGCGAAGTCACGCGCATCGAGGCGCCTGCGTGGCTGACCTCGCTGACCGACCAGGTCGCCGCGTCCGAGCCGCGCTTCGCCGAGGTCGTGCCCTTCGAAGCGCCCGTCGGCGGCACCGACGCCGGCGCTTTCCTCGCCCACGGCTACGAAGCCATGGCGCTCGTGTGCATCGATCCGCGCCTGGGCGCGCCCAGGCACTATCACCGTCCCGACGACTCGCCGGAGAACATCGACCCCGACAAGATCGTCTTCTGCCTGGACTTCGCCGAGAAGCTCTCGCGCGCCATCGTCGGGCAACGGCTCGGCGCGTCTGCGCAGAGCTGAGCTCATGCGTGGCCGCCCGCCCATCGGCGCCGTGGGGTTCTCCGTCGCGCCTTGACGTCTGTCACTTCGCGGGATTGTGCCGCCGCGACTGGGCGATCGGCGCTCCGCCGCATTATGCTTCGTAGAGCGTGGCGCCATTCGCCACGGTCCGCGTCTCGATCCTTGGGGGGCAACGTGAATTCCCGCACGTCCACGCCATCTGCCACGACAGCAGACCCGACAGACCACGCGACATCGTCGTGGCGGTGGGCGCTGTTGTTCGGCGGCGCGGGCGGCCTCGCGCTCGGAATCCAGACGTATCTGCTGCGCGACTACGTCGTAGCGCTGCAGGGAGACGAGGCCGCGGTCGGGCTCGGCCTGGCTTCATGGCTCGCGGGCATCGCGCTGGGCGCGCTGCTCGGACGGCCCATCGCGCGTGGGCGCCCGGGCGTGACGGCCAGCGCGCTATTCGGAATGCTGTCCATCGCGGGTGCGGTTTCGATCGTCATCGCGCGGCTGGGCAGGACCGTCGTGCACGCGCCGGTGGGCGAGCTGCTGGCGCTCGGGCCTTCGCTGGTTCTGTCGCTGCTCGTGTTTTCGCTGCCCGGCGCCCTGGTGGGCGCGCTGTTCGTGTCCCTCGCCGCCGCTGCGCGGCAGCACGGCATGGCCGACACGCGCGCTGTCTCGCGGCTGTATGTCTTCGAGTCGATAGGCTCTTTGTGCGCTGGCCTGCTCGTGTCGCTGGTGCTCGTGCCGTTGGTGTCGCCCTTTCGCGGTGTGGCGATCGTCATCGCGCTCAGCGTGGCGGCCGCCATTCCGGCCGCATGGGCGAAGTTGTTGGCCGGGCGCTGGGGGCTGATCGCGCTGCTTGCGGCCGCCGTGGCTGCGTCGTGGCCGCGCATCGCCGATCGGGTCGAGCTCGCCACCGAGCAAGCGCGGTTCGCGAGCCTGGTGCAGGGAGTCCCTCTGCTCGATTTCGCCGACACGCCCTATCAGCACCTCGACGTGGGCGCAGGGGAAGCCCGGAGCCTGTACGCGAGCGGAATGTACGTGGGCAGCTTCCCGGACCCCACGGAAGACGAGTTGCGGGCGGATCGCTTGATGCTGCTCGCGGAGCACCCGCGCCGGGTCCTTGCGCTTGGGGGCCTCGAGACAGGCACGCTGCGCTTCTGCCTGCAGCACGGCGTCGAGCGCCTTGATCTGGTCACGCTCGACCGTCGCGCGTTCGAGCTCGAGCTGCGCCACGCCGACAAGCTGGACCGGGCGGCCGTGGCCGATCCGCGCGTGCACGTGGTGTTCGACGATCCGCGCAGGTTCCTCGCTCGCCCGGGCGAACCCTACGATCTGGTCTTGCTGCTCCAACCCGACCCGTCGACGCTGCTGCTCGCGCGCAACACCACCATCGAGTTCGATCGGCTCATCGCGCGCCGACTGGCGCCCGACGGCGTGTACGTGGCGCGTTTCGCCGCGGGTCCCAATACCCAGGCAGGCGAGACCGGTGTCCTGGGCGCCACGTTGTATCGAACCGAGCGCGCGGTGTTTCCCGTCGTCCACGCGGTGGCCGAACCCGAGCCGCTGCTGGTGGCCGGCACATCCCCGACGGCGGTCACGCTCTCGCCCGATCGGCTCGCCCAGCGGTGGCGCTCGCGACACATCTCCTCCGATGTCTTCGTGCCCGAGTTGCTGCCGCAACTCTTCCCTCCCGAACGCACGGCTGCGCTCGAAAGCGACCTCTCTCAAGCGGCCGCGACCGCCCAGCTCAGCACCGATGATCGGCCGGCCTCATTTCTTCATGCGCTGGCCCTGCGCCAGCAAGTCGCGCAGAGCGCCTGGGCGCCCGTTCTCACATGGGCTGCACGCCATCCCCTGTGGCTCGCCGCGCTCTCGCTGGTGCCGTCGGTGTTGATGCTGGGCGCGCAGCGGCTCTTGCGCCCGGCGCCTGCACGACGGCTCGCGGCTTTTCACGCCACGGCCATCACGGGCGCCTGCGGCATGGCATGGAGCCTGATGCTGTTCTTCTCGTTCCAGACCCGCGTCGGCGCCTTGTACTCGGCAGTCGGTGCGCTCGTGGCGCTGTTCATGCTGGGCCTGGCCGTCGGCGGCGCGATAGCGGCTCGCCACTTGTCCCTTCGCAAGGCGCAGGTCGCGGCACTTCTCGCCAGCCTCGTGCTCACCGCGGCGTTCCTCGGATTCGGGGCTCTCGCGTCCTGGCCGCACCTGTCCACCGCGCTGCACGCTACGCTGTTGATCGTCGCGGGCATCGCCACGGGCGGAGTGTTTCCCTCGGCCGCTGCGTCGCTGTTGGCCGATGGCGGGGGAGTGCGTGCCGCGGCGAGCTGGATTGAGCTGGCCGATCACGCGGGAGCGGCGGTGGCGGCGCTGTTCGTGGCGGTCCTGCTGGTGCCGGTGCTGGGGCTGACCCTGGCGGCCACGCTGATGGTGGCGCTGCAGGTGCTGGTGATGGGCGCGGTGGTGTTGGCGCCGCGGCGAAGTGGGGAATCCGTCGTAGCGGGCGGATAGGCGCGGGTTCTGATTCCGCGAATCGCGTGCCCGTGTCTTGCCAACGTTGGCAAGCGCGAGCCGCGCCCTCGACCCGTCCATCTCGCGATCTGCTTGAAATGACGGCGATCCGCGCTGTGCGTCTTGCCAATATTGGCAACGACTCGGTTCTCCGGAGGCCTCCTGCCTATGGCTGGTCGGCCACGGGCGTGCCGTTCACGAAGATAAACCGGATCGGGCCGCGGGTCTGGAGCCGAACCGTGCCCCGCACATCCGTCGAACCCTCCACGGTTCCGCTGGGCGTGCGCACCGACACGAGCGCGCCGGGCCAAGGCTGAACATCGCACGGCATGGGGGGCCCGGACACGACTTCGTCCGTAGGAGACACTGGCCGGCGCTCCGTGCCGCTCGCGGCAATCATCAATCCTGTCGCCAGGGCTGCCGGCACCAGGAACGCGGCGCCCAGCCCGAGGGACACGTCCCTGTCATCGTGTCTGGTGGCGAGCCATATCCCGGTGCCCGCCGCGAGGCCCACCGTGACGAGCGCGCCGGCGCGCGGCGAGGACTCGCTCACCTCGGCTCGGGGTGTTCTTCGCAACAGCTCCGAGCTGCACGTTCGCACGGCTTGCACGCGCGCCTCGATGCCGTCTGCGGTGGGTGTCAGCGTGACTCTCGCCCGAGGAGCCGCGGGCGAGATGGCGGTGTGTCTCCACGCTACGACTTGCGACGGCCCGGCGTTCTCCGTGTGGGAGCTGACAGCCATGCATCCGCTGCCAACGAGCGCGGAGCAAAGCGCGAGAGCAATATCAGCTTTCATGGCGCTTGCTTTCGCAGCTCCTCGTGACGGTGCAGCCGGCCGTCGACGAGAACATCGACGGAGAGCTCTTTGCCGGGTGCTTGCCGGATGGCGGGTGGGAGCTCCACCTTGCACGTTCCCTCGGCGCTGGTCGTACACGACAGCACCGGCCCGCCCGCCACTGCGAACGAGACCACGGCAAACGGGGCCGGACCTACCTGGCACGCCGGACCGTCCTGCACTCCCGTCTGGACGATCTCCGTGTGCTGGGTGGTCTCCTGTCCGCCTGCCAGGAGATCGATGACGAAGCCGGCGCCGATCCCCGCACCGATCGCGAACGGGATCACGCCGATCCCGCTTACGTCGGAGTGCGAGTCGCCGATCTTGGCGCCCATCGCCATCAGGGCCGCCGCGCTGACTCCCTCGACAACGACCATCGTGGTGTCTGCGGACCTGTCGGTCTTGGTCACGACGCGCCGTCGCTCGCCGACGGCATAGGTGCAAGCGCGGGAACGCTGCACAGATGCTGCCAGGGAGTCGCCCTCGAGGCGCACGGACGCGTCGATGACGTCGCGATCGGGACGCCACGCCTCGATGCGATATCCGGGCTCGCGGGATACGATGGTATCGGTGCGCGTCTCGCTCATTCGCGCGCAGCAAGGGAGCGTGAGCGCTGCAGCGCAGAAAGCGATTCCGAACGGCAGTCGATGGGGGGAGCGAGGTGGACGCATGGTGGGCGAAGACGGGTGGTGCTAGTCGTATGTGAAGGCGCAGCACGTCACCGGAGTGCCGTCGCACGTGGACTTGGTGCTACGAATCGCGCGGCCAGAATCGTCCAGGTCGTAGGTGTACCGGTAGCATTCATCCACGGAGCCGTCGCAGCTCAAGTCATTCTCGTCTCTAGACAACCGTCCGGCGACGTCATAGCTCATTGACACGCATCCCAGGGCCTCGCCCGTGCAGCCGACCTCCATTCGCGCGCTCACGACCGCACCACGACTGTCCAACATCACCGAGTCACAGAAGTCCGGAGTGCCATCGCAATGGGCGTCACCCTGGTCCTGACCTTGATTGTCCGCGCCATAGACGATTGCGCCGCAATAGTAGACAGCGCCATCGCAAGCATCGTGGTAGTACGAATCCAGTCTACGTTGCTCGTCGTACGTTGAGTGGTCACATTCGTCGATCACCCCGTCGCATCCTTCATCGACCTTTCTCAGCGCCACATTGCCGGCCACGTCGTAGCTGTACGAATAGCATGTGTCGTCCGTCCCGTCGCATCCGTCGTCGCAGCGCTCCCCGGACGGCAGCAGCTCCGCCGCTGCGCCTGCGCCGCCGGACGAGGTTCCGGGATCGACGGTCCCGCCGCAGGACGAAAGAGCGGCCAGCGGAACAATCACGAAGATGGCCCGAAGCCGCCAGGGACTCTTGTCTGCCACCCGTTTCATTGACAGTAGCCTCCGGCATTGGGTGCAGGCGGCTTGTCGAGGCATACCAGTGAGGTGCTGTCGCAGCAGTACTTCCCGCTCTTCCCGCACTGGTCCGCGCCGTGCAGACAGAAGTGAGTCAGAAGCGCTGCGGTCACGTTCATTCTCGCCTCATACTTCCCTTCGTCATCCTCGAGGTACAGCGCGGTTCCGCTGCTCTGCAGGTTGGGCGTGTACTTGTCGGCGGTCGCGGGATCCGGCACACCCGCGCCAAGCGAGCTTGCCGGCGTGAGCGGGTAGAAGTACGCGCCGCCGGATAGATCCGCTGCACCGTTGAACATGCCGTCGTCCTCCCGAATCTGCAGCCCGAAATGGTCGACGACGCGCAGCGCGTCCCGGATGCTGACTGGTTCGCCGTAAACATTGGTTATGTTCTGATATGGGCTACCAGTGATGGTCAGGGATGTCCAGCCCTGATCGTTGGCGAAATTGCCCTGCCATGCGCCCACGTAGGTCGTGTCGCGCCCGAACGCAGTGTAGTCCCTGTTGTCGCCCTCGTACCGGATCTCGATCTCGTCATCTGTCTTGCAGAGCGGATAATGGCAGTCGTCCTGCGTCTCGCCGTGCAGGGCCAATCCCCAGTCCGTCGTTCCCGGCCAGGAGTGCGTTGCACCGTGAATCCAAGCGAGATTCGTGTCCCACCGCACCTCGAAGTCGAAGTCCTGCGGTGGCAGCGAAGCGTTCTTCTCCACGACCAAGTAGTAGAGCGCCTGGTCGTTGTCCAGGTATCCGACAGACTCCGAGGGATCGGACGTGTTGTTGGCGCTGAAGAGCTGCCACCGCCAGTCTGAGCCGTAGCCGGCGGGAGTGCTGTCCGCCGCTCCGACCTGGACGTCGTTCTGGTTGCGAACGCTGATGGATCGGAGCCAGACCGACGGGCCCGCGACCTTCGCGTCGAACCGCAAGGTTTGGGGCAGCCCGGCGTCGGAGCGATCGACGTAGAACTGGAAGTACTTCTTGTCCGAAGCGTTCTTCTCCCACGTGGCCTTGTAGACCTGGGTAGGAAGAATCACACAGGCCTGCGTGCTCTCCTCGCAGTTGCTGCGTTGCCAGCGGAACGTGTAGTCCTTGGGCCACGGAGTTCCGTAGGGCGTCGACGAGCCGGCATCGTAGACGTGGGAGAAGACCTTCACGTAGAACGGCGCGCTCGGCACGGTGTAGGTGTACCCCTCGTAGGGGCAGCCCGGCCCGCTGAGGGTCTTGTCGCATTCACCGGGTGGATCCGACTTGGTTGTGCTAACGCCGAAGGGCGCCACGGGTCGCGACAGGTCGGAAGGCAAATACACCAGCTAGGCACCGCGCAACCATGATCCCGTTCTTCTACGTCTTGATCGCCGACGGCAGCAGCGATCGAAGCCTCGTTCCTATCGTGTCCTGGGCTATTCGGCAGGTGCAGGCAAAAGCCTCGCTCGCGCCTCCGAAGTTCATTGTGCGCGGCGGGCAGTCCATCGACGAGACTCTACGGGATGCGATCTCCTCGTACCGGCCCGACCTGGTGTTCGTGCACCGGGACGCGGAGGGGATCCCCCGTAACTCGCGACGCCGGGAGATTCCTTCGCAACACGCTGTCGTTCCGGTCATCCCCGTGCGGATGACGGAGGCCTCGCTCACGGCGTGAGACCCGCGTCGGCGCCTTGTACTCGGCAGTCGGCGCGCTCGTGGCGCTGCAGATCGCTGCGGGCATCGCCACGGGGGGTTGCCTACCGCTGGTCGGCCACGGGCGTGCCGTTCACGAAGATGGACTGGATCGGGCCGCGGGTCTCGAGCCGAACCGTGCCCCGCACGTCCGTCGAGCCCTCCACGGTTCCGCTGGACGTGCGCACCGACACGAGCGCACCGGGCCAAGGCTGAATGTCGCACGGCATCGTTCCCGCCGCACGCGGGCGCACTTCCTGTCTGGCGAACGCTGGAAGCGTCTCGACGACCTTCGCGCAAAGGCCGTCTGCGCATTTGCGTCGCGGAGCAAGGGTCATGAGCTACGGCTCGAGCAGCGAACGGGTTGAACAGGCAGAAACACCTCGGAGGACACGGAGGGGTACGGGAAGCGTGCCACCCTCCCGGTAGCGCGTGTCGCGCGTTACGCTCGACCGGATACGTGGGGACCAACAACCGGCCGCACCCGGCGCCGGCGTACTGCTGGGAGTATCACACGGCCGACGGGCTCGTGCGCCCCGTCGTGCACCGAGTGCAAGGCATACCAGGCGAAGGCGCTTCGATGCTACGAGCTGCGAAGCCTGCCGTCTGCAACGGGAAGCCCCGCGGACTCTTGCACGACGACCCGTGAGGCCTGCGGCTACCCGGCCCGCGCTCACGGCACCAGCTTGCCTGCCGACGCCAGCACGCTCGCGATGCGCGGGTCGTCGCGAGGATCGGGCGACGGCGGGAAGCCGCCCGGGTATCCCGCGTCGATGCGGAAGGAATCCTGCTGCATGTCCTCGATGACGATCACCGGCATGCTCAGCCCCACCGACGAAACCGCCGTCATGAACGCTCCCAGGTAGATCCTCTGGCCGTCGGCGAGCACGACGAACGGCAGACCATAGACTCCCACGTTGGGCAACTGGTTGATGATCGTAGCGCTGCTGTACCAACTGTCCCAGTGTCCGATGTGGTTCGACGCGTCATACCAGGCCAGGGACATCAAGCCGAACAGGGGACTGCCCGAGGCCAGCACCAGGCTGTCCAGCGGTTGCTGCTCCGCCTGCTCGGCATTAAGGCTCGCGTCAGCCAGGAGTCTCACCTCGAATCGGCTCTCCCACGACCATGGCGCCAACACGACGTCCGAGCCGTAGAGGCGAGCGCCGTCGAGCGCGTCTCCCGGCGAATCGACCTGCAGACAGTACGTCGCACGCGTGGGTTGGTCCGACGTCGTGGGCACCTCCAGGCGCAGCGTGCCCGACGCCGTGGCTCCGGGCCAAGACGGTTGGTCGGCGTCCCCAACGCCGACCTGCAGCCCGCCCGCGTCCGCGGGAAGCACGTAGTCGCCCGAGACCAATGCACCGAAGGCGCGCACCATCACCTCCAGATCCACGCCCAGCTGGGCCTTGGTGTGGAATCGATCCACGAAGCCCTCGCAGCAATTCATCGCGAGCATCGAAGAAGTCACCACGGCCGGATCAGCGGCCTTCCCGCCCAGGAATGCCTTGCTCGCGCCGGCGCAGAATACCGCCGGCCCCGTGTCCGGCGGCGCATCCGCGATCGCCCCGTCGGCCGGCGCGTCCCGGGCCTCGCCACCGTCGGGCGCAACAGTGGGCTCCCCTCCGGCGGCGTCATTCGGCATCGCTGCGTCCCATCCGCCCGCCGATGAGCCCGAGACCGTGCCTCCGCAAGAGCAGGTCGCAAGGCACACCGCTGAAAGCAACAACTGCGACGCCGAACGCATCATCGATCTCACCTCCAGATATCGAGGATACGCCCGGCATGGCGCGACGGCCACCGTCACGGTCTGGCTCGCCGGCCGGCGGCAGATCCCACCGGTGAATCCGCAGTAACCGGTGGCTCGTCTCAGCTCCAAATACCTGGAATCGCGCGTCCGCAGTCCGGGCACTTGCCGTCCTGCAGACGATTCTCCAGCAGCACCGAGTCGGCCCGGCGAATGACCACGTTCCTGCAATTGGGGCAGTACGTGTTGTTGCCCGGATGGCCCAGCACGTTTCCCACATAGACGAACTGCAGCCCCTCGGCCATGGCCGCGTTGCGGAACGCCGTGAGCGTGGGGACCGGCGTGCTCGGCACGTTCAGCAGCCGGTAGCTCGGGTGAAAGCGCGTGAAGTGCACCGGCACGTGCGCGCCCAGCTCGTTGTGCACGAACCTGGCCAGCGCCTGGGCCTCGGACACGCTATCGTTGAGTCCGGGAATCACCAGCACCACGATCTCGATCCACATGTGCCTTCGCGCCAGCAGCCGCAGCGTGTCCAGCACGGGCGCCAGCGACGCTCCGCACGTGTCGTGATAGAACGTCTCGGTGAACGCCTTCAGGTCCACCTTCACGGCGTCGAGCACGCCCGCCAGATCGGTCATCGGCTGCGCCTGGATGAACCCGTTCGACACCATCAGCGAGCGCAATCCCGCCTTGTGCGCCGCGGCGGCAATGTCATAGACATACTCCGACCACACGACCGGCTCGGTGTATGTGCACGCCACGGCCGGCGCATTCGCCTGCTTCGCCATCTCCACGATAGCGTCCGGCGGCTTGTCGAAGGTCTTCACCTGCTCCGGCCTGGCCTGCGATATCTCCCAGTTCTGGCAAAACTTGCACTGCATGTTGCAGCCCGGCGTTCCCAAGGACAGCGCCGTCTTGCCCGGCAAGACGTGGTTGAACGGCTTCTTCTCGATCGGGTCCACGTGAATCGCGGCCGGACGTCCGTACACCAGTGTCTTGTACTGGCCTCCGTGATTCTCGCGTACGCCGCAGGTGCCGCGCTCCCGATCGGCGACGCGGCATTTCTGCGGGCACAGCTCGCACTGCACCCGCAGGTCTCCCGCGCTCTTCCACCATCGTGCCGGGTGGGCCGCCAGCCCCGCCACCGCGCCGCCGCCCGCCGCACCGGCTTGCGTCTCGTCCTGCGCCCAGGCCAGCCGGCGCCAACACACCGTGGCCGCGCCCGCCGCCACCGCGGCCAGCAATGCCCGACGATCCCACTGTTGCGTGCTCATGTGTCCACCAGGTCGATGTGCTCCACGCGGTTCTCGCCCAGGCCCAGCCGCGCCGCGCTCGCAATCCATTTCGGCTCCCGCTGGTCTTCCACCAGCGTCTTGAGCCCCAGCTCGTGACGGCGCTCCTCGATGATCTTCCACGCAATCGCATCGATCGCGACCGGATCCAGACTCGCCAATACGCCTTGATAGGGCCACGCCCAGCGCGGGCTTCGCGCCGGACCTCCCTGGCACTGCGCCACCAGCCCGTCCACCACCGTCAGCCGCAGCTTGTTGCGAATCGGCGGGTACGCGGCCAGATACGCCACCTGCGGGTCGCACCCGTTGGCGTGCTGCTTGTTGGGGTTGTGAATCGCTCCGTACCAGTTCTTCATCCCCGCCGAAATGCCCGCCAGATCGTGGTCCTTCATCACGCCCACGCTGATGAGCGCGGTCATCTCGTACAGCAACATCCGCGCAAAGCACGAGCCGCCTGCGCCCCATTCCCTCGGCGTCCAGTCGTAATCCTGATTCGTCCCCAGGCAGCGCACTCCCGTTTCCGAGCGGTTGACTGGAAAACCGGCCCGCTCCAGCTCGCCGTCCGTCCGGTCCCAGATGATGATCTTGTTCGCCGCCACACCCGCCTGCTGCAGCCAGCCCGCCAGCAGCGCGGCCACCTCCGGATGCGGCGACAGCCCCGGTCCCGCCAGCGTTCCCACCTTGATGCCCACCACGTCCGACGGTCGGAACAAGCGCCCGAACGCCTCCCGTGGGCTGGCCGTTCCCGCCGCCCGCGCCACCGCCCCACCGAGCATCGCCTCGAGCTTCCCCCGGTCGACCACGCCTCGCGCATCGATCACGCCGTCGCGTCGCGCCCGCGCCACGACCGGCCGCCCGCCCGACGGGTTCATCAGCGGAACGCCCCGCGCCGCGTGCGCGTTATCCACTACACCGAGCCCGGCCAGGGCGGCCAGTCCTTGAAGCAGTTGTCGACGCTTGCGCTCGATGCTCATGGCTTCCTTAACGCGCCGAAGGACCCTTTTCTGCCTTCGGCTCCTCGAACACCTGCCCCGTGAATACCGAATAAACAGCGCGCGGGTCGCGCCAGGCGTCCTGCGCCAGGCCCGCTTTGAGCGACAATTCCCGCAACGTCTGCTCCAGCGTCCATCCCTGCTCGCCCGGCACTTGCGGCAGAAACAACGCTCGATGGCCCTCGAGCGCGAGCACGATGCCGTCCCTGCCCAACACGATGTCCTTCCACGACGCAATCGGATGCGAAGGAGTCAGCGCCGTGACCTCCACCGATAGACGGTTGACCTCATCGGCCGTGACGGGCTGGAATCGGGTGTCGTTCAACGCCGCGTCCAATGCCGCATGCACGACCGCGTCGGCGAGCGGATACGTGGGTACCACCTGCCCGACACAGCCCCGCAATCGGCCGTTCTCGTTGAGCGTCACGAAGACCGCCTGCTCCCGATCCCACAGCGGCGACGTCGGCAGCGATGCCAGCTCGCGCTGCAAGTCCCTGGTGCCCTGCAGCTGGGTTCGCAAGGCCGCGCGCGCGATCCGCACCAGCGCTTGCCCGCTCGCCGCATCCACCGGCGGAGATGTCACCGTATCGGCCTCGGGCGGCTTGGGCGCGCCCATCGGCGGCACCGTCGCCTGGACGGCGCCACGCACGTACGCAAGCGCCACGTACCACACGCCGTCGGGGCCGACGCCCACCGGCAAGTCCACCGACGCGTACCGCGCGAGTGCGACCGCGTGCGCGTCGGGCGCGATCATGGGCAGCAGATCGAGCAGCACGTACAGCCCGTGACGACCGCAGATCGTCGCGTGCGTCTTGGCGATCAGGCTGCGGAATCCTGCTGCGTCCTTGTTCTCCAGCGCATCGACCGCCTCATCCTGAAGCCGCGAGACTTGCGCGTAGGCTTCCCTGGCCGTGGGACCGTACGGCGTGTACTCGTATCCAGGGCCGTAGTGCACGAAGTCGCTCGAGAACACGTACAGCGTCTTGCCGTCGTTCAGCTTGGCGAGCTTGCCCGCCAGCTCCTGGTCCATCGACGGCGTCGTGTCGCCCGCCAGGATCGGCACCAGGCAGAACTGCCCCAAGGTCTGCTGCAGGAACGGCAGCTCGATCTCGATCGAGTGCTCGCGCGCGTCGGCGTCCGGGATCCGGCGGACCGTCGCGCCGTCGACCAGACCACCGGCCTCGGCACACACGGGGACCTTGCCTACCGGCGTCGCATACGCGTCTTCGTCGCCCACCGAGAATCCGTCGAACGCGACATGGTGCGACGGACCGATGATCACGACTCTCGCATAGTCGCCGGCGTGCAGCGTTCGAAACGCCGCAGCCGCAGCCGCGCCCGAGAAGCGCCACCCCGCGTGCGGCACGACCAGGGCAAGGGGCTTCGAAGGCAGCGACGGCGCCGAGGACGCTTCTCGCAGCAGACGCGCTACTTCGGAGACGACCAGGGCAGGCTCACCCGGGTACCAGGAACCCGCAATGGCCGGCGCGCGCACCCGCTGCGGACTCTGCGAGGTTGTTGCTGGCGCCGAAGCAGGCGGCGTCGGAGAAGCCGAGGTCGCGTCCGCACCGGGCGCCGCCGGGCCGGCAGAACGTCCCCCTTGCTCGGTACAGCCCGCTAGCAACGCGACGACAACCGGCAGCATTCGATGATTCATTGCTGCGCCTTTCGCAGCGATCATAGCACCGTAGCGTCCGTGCGCCCGACGTGAGGGCCGCCGTTTCACCGGGCATGTCACGGGCGGATCGAGCCGTCGGCAAGCGCTCGATCCACTCGCCGCGCCTCGGCCAGCAAGACACGCTCGTCCCCTGGCGCGTCGGTGATGATTCGCACGTACACGGCTCCGCGTCGGAAGTAGACGACTTGCCCGTTCGCCCACCCTTCGTCCCCCGGCACGTCGTGCGTCCGATCCGGCCCCGCGTCCCGCGCCAGCGCTTTCGCCGCGCCGTCCGGGCTGTCGAACGCGAGAATCTCGAGGTCTGCGGCCGGATCGTCGAGACGCCAGACCATCAATCGCCTGCAACCGAGCGAGCGCAGCACCGCCTCGGCGCCGTCGACTCGCTCGTAGAACCGGTCCGGCGGCAAGTCCTGCGCGGGCGGCGGAAACGCGCCCGCCGAGGCGCTCGGTACGTTGCTCGGTGCTGATGGGGCCACCGGAGCGGAGCGGGCCGTCGATGGCGCACGCCTCGTGATGCGCCACGCACCCAGCCCGGCGAGCGCGGCGATCAACAATGCGGTAACGACCGCCACACGTTTTCGCGTCATGGTCTGCCTGCACCTCGGTGCGGGTGGTTCTGAAAGGAACGTAGTACCGCAGAGCAGGCTCGCACAGTGCGCGCGCGACAAGACCGTGCGGGTGCGAGAAGGGGAAGGGAACGGGGAGCCGTGCCGGCAGGACGGTCCGGGGCAGGGCTACTGATTCATGCTCTCGAGGAACTCCTGGTTGCTCTGCGTGCGCGAGATCTTATCCAGGAGAAACTCCATCGAGTCGATGACGTTGAGCGGGTGCAGCAGGCTGCGGAGGAGCCAGACGCGCTGCAGCTGCCAATCCGGGAGCAGCAGCTCTTCCTTGCGGGTGGCGCTGCGATTGATGTCCAGGCAGGGGAAGATGCGCTTCTCCATCAGCTTGCGGTCCAGATGGATCTCGCTGTTGCCCGTGCCCTTGAACTCCTCGAAGATCACCTCGTCCATGCGCGAGCCGGTGTCCACAAGGGCCGTGGCGATGATGGTCAGCGAGCCGCCCTCCTCCAGGTTGCGCGCCGCGCCGAAGAAGCGCTTGGGCTTGTGAAGAGCGTTGGAGTCCACGCCGCCCGACAGGATCTTGCCGCTCGGCGGCACCACCGTGTTGTACGCACGCGCCAGCCTCGTGATCGAGTCGAGCATGATCACGACGTCCTTCTTGTGCTCGATGAGGCGCTTGGCCTTCTCGATCACCATCTCGGCCACCTGCACGTGGCGCGTCGCCGGCTCGTCGAACGTCGAGGAGATCACCTCGCCCTGGACCGTGCGCTGCATGTCCGTCACTTCTTCCGGACGCTCGTCGATCAGCAGCACGATCAGCACCGTCTCCGGGCTGTTCTTGGCGATGGCGTTGGCGATGTTCTGCAGCAGCATCGTCTTGCCCGCGCGCGGCGGCGAGACGATCAGGCAGCGCTGGCCCTTGCCGATGGGTACCAGTAGGTCCAACGTTCGCGTCGAGTAGTTCTTCGGATCGTCCTCGCACTCGAGCTTGAACTTCTGGTGCGGGTAGAGCGGGGTCAGGTTGTCGAACAGGATCTTGTCGCGGGCCACGTCCGGCGACTCGCCGTTGATCTTCTCGACCTTGAGCAGGGCGAAGTACCGCTCGCTCTCCTTGGGCGGACGAATGGTGCCCGTGACGCTGTCGCCGGTGCGAAGGCCGAAGCGGCGAATCTGCGAGGGCGACACGTAGACGTCGTCGGGCCCGGGCAGGTAGTTGTAGTCGGGCGCGCGAAGGAAGCCGAATCCGTCGGGAAGGCACTCGAGCACGCCTTCGCCGTAGATGGTCCCGTTCTTGGCGGACTGGGCCTGCAGCAGCGCGAAGATCAGCTCCTGCTTGCGAAGGCCTGCGCCGCCTTCGATGTTGAGCTCCTTCGCCATCTGCGCCAGCTCTACCATCGGCTTCTGCTTCAACTCTCGGAGATGCATCGGATTCGTGTCCTCCACTGCGGCGTGCCGGCCACCCCATGTGCCGACTCGTCGGGCTCGGTCTGAATGACTGCCAAAGAGTGTCTTTGCGGAGTCCTGCTCGGCACGAGCGCTTTGCTGCTGCTTGTCAGGGATGCTCGGCGCCACCCGATCGGGTGTCGTGCCTGGGGGTGTGCGGTCTGGGTGCTTGTGTGCTCGTTCCCGGAGTGGGTGAGCCCGCGTTGTATCGATCAGCAACTCCCGCGTGTCAATGCAGTATCTGGATCGACCCCGCGGAACGATCCGGTTCTAGCCCGATTCCGGTCGGACGCAACCCGAGGCGGGAACGATTTCTCCCGACGCGCCATTTTCGTCCGAAGGCGCTGCCGTGTCGGTCCCCGCCGGCTGCACCCCCACAGCGGGCGAGTCGGGCAGCGGCGGAAGATCGTCGGGACACGGCGGCTCCAGCGGCGCCTTCGGCTCGTCGTCGTCGCCCGACGGCGCGGCCGGCCCGGACCGCGTCGCGCTCCTGGCCGGCAGGTACACCACCAGCCGCTCCCCAGGCTGCAGCCCGTCGCTTCGCGCACGACGGTTGATGCGCTCGAGCATCCCCACGCTCAGGCCCGTGCGACGCGCGATCGTCTTCCACGTGTCGCCGAGCTTGACCACGATCGTCGTGCGCACGCGATCCTTGAGCCCCTCGAAGTACGAGAAGAACTCGTCCGATCCCGCCACCAGCACCTTCACGTCGTCGTCGGTCCACGTCAGCACCTGCGACAGGTCGCGTGTCTTGGGCACCAACGCCAGCAAGGTCATGCCCTCGTGCAAACGCGCCATCGGATCCAGCGCGTTCCAGCGGCGGATCTCGTCCGCCCGCACCGACAGCGCGTTGGCTATCCCCGCCAGCGTGTCGCCCGGCACCACGCGGTAGAACACACGACGCGTCCCGGCCGGCGACGCCAGATCCGCCGCCACCACGACCACCGGCTTGTCCTCGGGACGCGGCGACGCCGCGGGCGGCGCCACCGGCACCACCAACACCGTGCCCGGCCGGGGCACCTCGTCGGGCCGCAACGCGTTGAGCTGCTCGATCTGCCGCTCGCTGGTTGAGCGCGACCGTGCCAAGTCCGCCAGGCTCTCTCCCTGACGGATGACCACCGTGTCCACCCTGGGCTCGCGCGACCTGGCCCGAACCAGGTTCGCCGTCACCCCGCCCGCTCGCCCTTGCGGCACTCGAATCGGCCACGCCCCCGCGGCCGATCGGTTCGGCACGCGCGGCGGCACACGCGACGCCAACAGCTGCGGATTGAGCTGCTCGACGTCGGCCAGCGCCACGCCGGCAGCGTCCGCGATCGACGACAACGACACGCCAGGCGCCACGTCGACTTCATCGAACGCCAGCGGCGCCTCACGCTGCAGGCCGTCGAGGCCGAACTCCGCGGGATTGCGAGCCATCACCGCCAGCGCCAGGATCTTGGGCACGTACAGCGTCGTCTCCCACGGCAGCCCTGCCTCGAACCTGGACAGGTCCCAGTAGTCGTTCGAGTTGTACTTGCGGATCGTCGTCAGAAGCCCGCCGAAGCCCATGTTGTAGGCCGCCAGGGCCAGCTCCCACGTGCCGAACCGCCGGTGCAGATCGTACAGATACCTGGCCGCTGCCTGCGTCGAGCGCACCGGATCGAGCCGCTCGTCGACCCACCGATCGATCACCAGTCCGTAGAGCTTGCCCGTGTCGGGCATGAACTGCCAAAGCCCCGCCGCCCCCGCGGCCGAGTACACCGTGGGCCGAAGCCCGCTCTCGATCACGGCCACCCACAGCAGATCCTCGGGCACCTTGTTCTCCCGAAGGATCGCTCGGAGCATCGGCTCGTAGGCGCCGCTCTTCTTGTACCAGATCGCCGCGATCGCCCGCCCCCGCGGATCGCTCTTGTAGAACTCCAGGTACTGCACCAGCCGCTCGTTCCAACGCACGGGCAGATCCGGCAGCGCCAGCTTCGAGAGCCAGTCGGCCTGCGCCATCGCGCCGTCGGCCCGATCCGGAGCCAGAACCGATGGCGGCGGAAGACCACTCGCATACACCCGCGGCGCACCCGACGACGTCACCAGCGATGCAGGAAACGCGGGCGACACTCCCGGCGAACGCAGCTGGGTGTCGGGCTGGAACAGCTCGCGCTCGGCCGCGTGAAGCGCCTCCAGCTCCGGCGTATCGACCGAGGCCGATCGCCGCTCGGTGGTGGCCTCGACACCGGCCACGGCGCGACGAGCCGCCGGGTCCGGAGCGTGCGGCGGCCCGGCCGCGCGAGGCTTCTTGTTCGGCGACGCCCGAAAGTGCCCCGTGTTCTTGTTGCCCGCCTTGCGCGCAACAGGCGGCTTCTTCTTCGCGGGCGTCTTGGACGCCGCCTTGGCCGACGACGACGCACCCCGCGCGGTGGTCGCTGGCTTGGCAGAGGCAGCCTTGGCCGCGGGCACCGGGGTCGTAGCACTCGCCGGCGGCGCGGTCGTCGCAACGGCCCCGGATGCAGACGAGGTCGGTTGCGCCCTCGCTTCTCCTGCGGAGAGCGCGAGTGCCACGACCAACATGCCGGTGAGCGTCAGCGTTCGCATGGTGCGCCGATTCCGCTTGTGTCACGCCGAGGCCCATCGGTCAACTTTCGGTCCCCGACAAGATCACCGCACAACCGGCGCAAGCCCGCCAGCCGTCCCTACTTCTTGGTGACGTGCGCCCGCACCTCGTCGAGCCGGCCCGCCGACCCGAGCTTCACGTTCTTGTGCGCGATGAACTTCGCGTACTCCGCCATGAAGATCTTGCCCGGCGGACGCAGGTCGAACTCCGCCGGCTTGTCCCGGAAATACTCCCGGTGCACCCGCGTCCAAACCAACCGGCCGTCCGTGTCGATGTTGACCTTGGTCACGCCCAGCTCCGAGGCCCTTCGGAACTGGTTCTCGTCCACGCCCTTCGAGCCCTTGATGGCCCCGCCCGCCGCGTTGATGCGGTCGACTTCCTCTTTTGGCACCGAGCTCGACCCGTGCATGACCAGCGGGAAGTTCGGCAGAAGCTTCTGGATCTCCGCCAGCACATCGAAGTGCAGCCCCTGCGATCCCGAAAACTTGTAGGCGCCGTGGCTCGTGCCGATCGCACACGCCAGCGAGTCGCACCCCGACTGCCGCACGAACGCCAGCGCTTCCTGCGGGTTGGTCAGATGCGCGTTGCCCTCGTCGACCTTGATGTCCTCTTCCACGCCACCCAGCTGGCCAATCTCGGCCTCTACGCTGATGCCACGCTTGTGCGCCGCCTCCACCACCCGCCGCGTCGCCGCCACGTTGCCCTCGAACGGCTCGTGGCTCGCGTCGATCATCACCGAGCTGTAGAACCCGCTCTCCACACACTCCAGCGCCGTCTTCTCGTCGCCGTGATCCAGATGCACCGCGAAGATCGCCTCCGGGAACATCTGGTCCGCCGTCCGGATGATCGCCTCGAGCATGCGCTTGTCCGTATAGGCGCGCGCACCCTTCGAGATCTGGATGATGAACGGAGCCTTCGAATCGAGGTTGCCCCGGAACAGCCCCATCGTCTGCTCGAGATTGTTGATGTTGTAGGCCCCGACCGCGAACTTGCCGTAGGCCACTTCGAACAAGGACTTCGTTGTAACGATCATCAGATACGCTCCGTGGTGAATCCGGCTTGCGCTCTCGCCGTGCCGCCGCCAGCGCCTTCCGCCAGCGTCCTATCGCCGACGCCCCCTGCGCCGGCCGACCTTGCTTTGCCACTGTTCTTCTGGCGCCGCCACCCCCGTGTTGCCAGAGGCCGACCGAAAACCGATCGCGTCCAGATCGCTCGCCGTGATCCGGTGAGTCTGCGCAACCTGCGCCGCGCGAAGGATGACATCGGCCAGCTCCACATCGTTGCCCGGCCAATCGTAGTCCATCAACCGACCCAACGCACCGTCGTCCACGCCCAACGCCTCGCCTCGCAAACGTGCCCCGACCCGCGCCAGTTGGTCCAATACCAGCGCCCGGATGTCTTCCGCCCGCGACGCCAGCGGCGGGATCGCCAGCGCCCGGTCGCCTAGCCAATCCCCCAGCACGCTCGACATCCGTCCCGCCGCCACCAGCGCGTCCACGGTCGACGGCACCGAGACCGCTAGCCACACGTCCAGAGGGTTCGCCGAACCCGACGGCGACACTCGCTCCGCCAGCGACGCTGCCACGTACTCCTGCACCTCGCGCGGGAGCACCTGCGCATCCACAATCAGCAGCGAGCCGCCGTCCGCCAGCACCAGGGGCGATTGACGCGCGTCGCGCCACCGATCGAGCGCCTGCTCGAGCGAGTCGGTGGCGTGCACGATCACGAAGGGCTTTTCCTTGCGCGCGCTCTCCAGGTGCGCCACGGCAGCCCACGGGATCGGGTCCGATCCCGGTGGCGTCAGCAGCGCCAGCGGCAGGCCCATCGATCCGGTGCGCCTTGCCTGCGCCAGCGCCATGCTCGCCGCAGGACTGTACGCCGCCGACACCACGGGCCCGGCCAGCCGCTCGACCGACGCACGCTGGCGTCCTCCCTCGACCTCGATGCGATGCTTGAGCCGGTCGATCTCATCGCCCCGACGGTCGGCCACGCGCTTGCACTCGAGCTCGCGCGCCCGCGACCTCGCCAGAGCCGACGACACGCCCAGCACCGCGCCGACCCGATCCGCCAGCACGCGCAGCGCACGCACCTCCTCCAGGTTCATGGGCGAACGACGCTTGCCTCGCGGTATTCCCAGCAGCCCCACCGGGCCGTCCTCGTCACGCACCAGCGTCAGCGCCAGCAGCCCCCGTGCGTCGATCCATCCAACCAACGGCCGAATCTCCGGCCGGCGAACTTCCACCGCGCGAAGCACCTCCACGCGGACCGTGCGCTCCGGCTCGCCGTCGGCCACTTCGTAGAGCAGCTCCGGCGCTTCCGCCGCTTGCGTGTGCAGGTAGCCCGCACGATCGGTGGTCACCAGCTCCGGCGGCGACACGCGGAACAGCGCCGGCGAGGCGCTATCGCCCGGAAGCACCGTGCGCACCGTGGACATCGCCTCCTGCAACGCAATGTCCGGGTCCGGGTGCAAGGCCGCCTCGTTGGCGCGCTCGATCGCGTCGAGCCACTTGGACCGGGCCGGGCCCAACGGACGCGCCAGCATCGGCGCCGCCAGCCCGATGAGCACCGACGCCACACCCACACCCACAATCAGCAGGCCGGCGGACTGCGGAGATCGGTGCGTCCATGCGATGGCGGCCAAGCCCACCGGCGCGCTGAGCAGCACGACAGCCAGGGAGGTTCGCATGGTCCTGGCAACGCTGGTGGGCTCCTTGGAGATGCACGCCAGCAGCACCGCCCAGGCCGAGACATGGACCGCCACGATCGCGATGCGATCGGGCGGCGCTACGCGCAGCAGCGCCGACGGCACCGCCAACGCGGCACACACCGCGGACAAGGCCAATGCCGCGGCCGCACGATCCGCGACCCCGAGCTCCAGACGCCGCATCGCCCGAACCCGCGCCGCCGCAGCCACCAACAAGCCTGCGGCGCCAACACTCGCCGCCGTCGTGGCGTAGTCGATCGCGAGCGGGTCCAACAGCGTGGTTCGGCTCGGAAACAGCACCCGCGCCAGCGGCAGGCCGATCGCAATCCCCCAGAACAAGGCGTTGAGCGCAAAGGCGTCGAGTCGACGCGTCGCGGGCGGCGGCTGGAGCACGCCGGCTCCGGACGCGATGCGCGCAAGCGCAACCAGCGCCCCTGCGGAAGCCATCGCGGTGCCGAGATTCGCTGCCGCTACCAGGCCCGGCGAGCCGGTCAGCCCGCTCCAGCCGGCAATGACGAGCGCCGATCCGGCTGCTGCCACACGCGCCGCGCCGCGAACCGGCGGCTCGATCGGATCGATGCCGCGCGTGGGCGCCTCGGTGCGGATCCAGACCAGGGCCAGGGCCACGGGCAGCACAACCAGCGCGATCCAGCCGGGCCCGGCGCCGCCGCGTGATTGGATCGACGCGAACAGCACGTAGCCCAGCCCCGCGAGGGCTAGGAAGAACGATCGCGTGCGCCAGGCTTGCACCGCGCCATCCTAGCCACAAAAAAGCTCCGCGCGACATGGCCGGGGGGGGTGGCTGTATGTCGCGCGGGAAAACACCACACGTTGGGAAAGAGGGGGGGCAACAATCCTAGTCGTGTGGAATTCGGCAGCATGCTAAGCACGCAGCGTGCCATCAGCTTCTCGCAGAATCTCACACCGTTGGAGACGTTCGCTCCCCCCATGCTGGCCCCCACCTTGCAAATCTGAAATGCCATCCTGCAGCCACGCAAGCCCAACCCTTTGCTAGGCCGATGGAACCACCCGCGCGCGCATGCCACAATCATGGCCCATGAACCAAGCCGTGCGAGGCTCCTCCTGCGACTAGCCCCGCCATCGCTCGTTCGCCTGCACGCCCAGCGCATGCCACAGGTTCCTTCGCCCGTGACCCGCTCGCCCAAGCCCCTGCCGCTCGGCGCCCGCCTCGATGATCTGCGCGGCCGCGTCACCCTGCACGCTCGCGTCGTCGTCGCCGCCATCGCCCTCGCGTTGACCGTCGGTACCTGGGGCCCGCTGCTCGCCTTGCCCCTCGGATGGTCCTGCCCCGCCTGGGAACACTTGGTCTACAGCACCTCCACGCCCTACTGCCACCAGCTTCCCGAGCGCTCCTATCACCTCATGGGCCACGTGTTTCCCCTGTGCACCCGCTGCACCGGCATGTGGATCGGCATTACCCTCGGCGTGGCCTTCGCCATGTTCGTCGTGCCCAAGGCCCGCTGGTGGATCGGCTCGGTCCTCGCCGTGCTCGCAACCTCCGCCAGCGCCTTCGACAAGCTGCGCGAGGAGTCGACCAACATCGGCGCGCCCAACGTCCGCTTCGTGCTCGGCATCTTGATCTTCGTCGGCGTCACCCTCGCCGTCTCCTACGACGCGCTCGCCGTGCTGCTCGGTATCGGACGCGCGATCGCGCACGTTCCTCGAAGCCTGTTGTCACGCGCTCGAATCCGGCCCGCCGGCTGACCCTGCCTCGAGCGCGGTCACCAGGATCTCGTAGAGCATCACCATCGCCGCCTGGGCGAGGTTCAACGACGGCTCGTTGGCGACCATCGGAATGCGCACCACGCACGAGCACCGCGCCAGCTCGCCCTTGCGCAGTCCGGTGCGTTCGCCCCCAAACATCAAGGTCGGACGAACTCCAGCGCGACACGCCTGCACCACGCGCCGAGATGCTTCCCGCGGTGTCAGCACGCCGCCCAGCCCCGATCGCGCCGAGGTGCCAACGACAAGCGCGGTGCCATCCATCGCCTCGGCAAGGTCGGGTACGACGCGCGCTGCGTCCAGCAGCACACCGGCTCCCACCGCCATTTTTCGCGCTTGCTCGTGCGACGGCGCAGCGAGCGGACCCGGCGCGACAAGCACCAGATCCGAGAAGCCCGTCACCCGCATCGCCCTCGCGACGGCACCCACGTTCTCCGGATAGTGGGGCCGGACCAGCACGATTCGGCAGGCCGACGCGGCGTGCGCGCGTCGTCGAATGCGGGGCGATTCGCCGGCCAAGAGAACGACCTTCTGCCAGCCGGGACGCAATGCCCGGCGCGACGAGGCTTGCGGACAATGAGTGTACGTGCGCCCAAGGCGCGCTGTCATCGTAGCCCGGACAAGTCGCTCGCGGGTAGAACCTCGCGGTGCGGTCCCGGTTCCATGTCGGCTCGAACGGCTCTAGGTTGTCGCCATGACAGACTTCACCCTGCGCAAACACCCCTCGTTCAACCCGCGCCCCGGCCCGGTCATCGTCTGCGTGATGGACGGTGTCGGGCTCGGACGGGACAACGAAGGCAACGCCGTACACCTCGCGCGCACGCCCAACCTCGATCACCTGATGGCCACGGCGCCCTTCCTGAGGCTGCGCGCGCACGGCACCGCGGTGGGCATGCCCAGCGACGACGACATGGGCAACAGCGAGGTCGGGCACAACGCGCTGGGTGCGGGACGCGTCTTCGATCAGGGCTCCAAGCTGGTCGGCAGGGCCATCGCCTCGGGCGAGCTGTTCCGCGGCGAGACCTGGTCCCAGCTCGTCGGGCAGGTCGTGCGCAACAACACGTGCCTGCACCTGATCGGCCTGCTGTCCGACGGCAACGTGCACAGCCACATCGACCAGCTCTTCGCGCTCATTCGCAACGCGCATGAGCAGGGCGTCCAGCGCTTGCGCGTGCATCCGCTGCTCGACGGCCGCGACGTGCCCGAGACCAGCGCGCTGCAGTACGTCGAGCCTCTCGAGGCGCTGCTCGCGCAGATCTCGTCGTCGGCCAATCGGGACTACTGCATCGGCTCGGGCGGCGGGCGCATGCTGGTGACCATGGACCGGTACAACGCGAACTGGTCCGTGGTGAAGCGCGGGTGGGACGCCCACGTCAACGGCATCGGCCGTCGCTTTCCGTCGACCAAAGCCGCGATCGATGGATACCGCGCCGAGATGCCCGGCCTGATCGATCAGAACATGCCGGAGTTCGTCATCGAGCGGAACGGCACGCCGGTGGGCATCATGAACGACGGCGACGCGGTAGTGTTGTTCAACTTCCGCGGGGACCGGGCCATCGAGATCTCTCGGGCGTTCGAGGACGACAGCTTCAGCGAGTTCGACCGGGGACGCCGCCCCGCGGTCTTCTACGCGGGCATGATGCAGTACGACGGCGACCTGATGATCCCGAAGAAGTTCCTGGTGCCGCCGCCGGCGATCGATCGGACCGCGGGCGAGTACCTGGCGCGCAACGGGGTGCGGCAGCTCGCCATCAGCGAGACGCAGAAGTACGGGCACGTGACCTACTTCTGGAACGGCAACCGCGGCGGCAAGTTCGACGACGACCTGGAGACATACGTGTGCATCCCCAGCGACCTGCGACCGTTCGACGAGCGGCCGTGGATGAAGGCCGCGGAGATCACCGACGCGTTCATCGACGAGCTGGCCACGGGGCGCTACCGGCACATGCGGCTGAACTACGCGAACGGCGACATGGTGGGGCACACGGGCGTGTTGCAGTCGACCATCCAGGCGGTGGAAGCGGTGGACCTGTGCGTGGGACGGCTGATGAAAGCCACGCAGAAGGCCAAGGGCATCCTGATCGTGACGGCGGATCACGGCAACGCCGACGAGATGTTCGAAGTCGACAAGAAGGGTGTCTTCAAGCTCGACAAGAAGGGGCACACCAAGCCCAAGACCGCTCACACCCTCAACCAGGTGCCGTTCCTCATCTACGATCCGCTGTTCGCGGGCGAGTACGCACTGGCCCCGAACGCCACCGCCGGATTGTCCAACGTGGCGGCAACGTTCCTGTCGCTGATGGGCTATGCGCCGCCCGAGGGCTACGACCCGGCGCTAATTTCCTTCAAGGGCTGAGCCGTCCGCGCGACCGAGGTTGCGGGGCTCGCTGGTGCAGCGGGCTGGCGGCCGCGCCGACCCGACCGGCCGGCGCATGGGTGAAAGGCGTGCTGAGACGGCGGGCTACTCGTGCGTACCGACGGTGACGGGCTCAAGGCTCCAGCGGAAGTTGTCGAGCAGAACGAGCGTGTCATAGATGTGGTCCGACACGTCGAAGACCACCAGCTCCAAGGTCATGGTCTCGCCGGGAACCACGGGCGCGTCGGTGGTCAGCCACTCGGTGGAGCCGCCGCTGACCTGATCGAAGCCGGTGCCCGCGAGTGCGCCGGTGCCGCCCGGGCAGGTGCCGCAGTTCTTGCCGTTGCCGCCGCAGTCCTGGAAGAACCCGTTGTTGACCGAGACGGCGTTGTGCAGCGAATCGAACGAGATGTTGTGGTCCGCCGGGATGCCGGCCGCGCCGGTGGTCAGCATGGCCAGGAAGTAGTCATTGAACGCGGTGCACTGATACGTCTGGTACTCGGCCGAGAAGAAACGGAAGTCGTACGAGAAGCCCAGGGCGTTGGTCGGCACGCGAATCTGCAGCCGAATGTTGACCGAGTCGTTGGCGCCAGTGCCCACGGGGCACGCGGTGCCCGCGCAGCTGCCTGGCAGCAGGTTGCCACCATGCGCGTTGACGTACGTGGACAGGGGCGGCGCGCCTGGGAACGTGATCGCGGTGGTCAACGAGGCGCCGGGGATGGGAACCACCCAGCCCGGGTCGTTGGCGTCGCGCGCCATGCCCGACGAGATGATCGCCATGGTGGCGTTCTTCTTGGGCACCACGCCGCCCGTGCCGAACGCGGTAGTGACCGCGGTCTGCTTGTTCTGCAGGTCGGACAGCGCCGTGGCGTTGGGCGTCGTGCCGTCCGCCAAGAGCTGCGTCGCGGCGATGACGCCCCACTTCTTCTGCGGCAGAGGCGCGTTGGCCGTGGTGAACTGGCACAGGTCCATCGCGTTCGCCACGTCGTTGCCCGACACGGCCCCGAACTTCTGCGCTGCGCTGCAGGTGGTCGGCAGCACGTTGTCGATCGTGCCGTCGCAGTCGTTGTCGACACCGTCTCCACCCACTTCGATCGCGCCCGGGTTCACCAGCTTCGGATCGCTCGCGCACAACGTCGTCTCGCAGCAATCGCCGTCGCACCGCGTCCAGCCGTCGCCGTCGATGTCCGGCACATCATCAACCGCGCCGTTGCAGTCGTCATCGACGCCGTTGGCGCAGATCTCCACGATCGGAGCCACTTCCCCGGCGCAGGCCCCCCATGCCGTGCCCTGCGCATTGCAGGTGCTCGTGCCGCCGTGGCAGGGACCGACGTTCTCGGTGCCGGGGTCTCCGTCGTAGCAGGGCTGGGTCGCGCCGGGCGTGCACACACAGACCCCGTTGGCCGTGACATCGTTCTCGCAGCCGTTGGTGGGGTCCAGGTCGCAGTCGGCGAACCCGGCGTCGCATGTGAAGCCGCAGACCGAGTTGGCGCAGGCCGGCGTGGCGTTGGGCGCGCCGGGGCAGACAGTGCCGCAAGCCGCGCAGTTGTTGGGGTCGCTCGCGAGGTCCACACACGTCGATCCGCAGCAGGTATCGGGGCTCGCGCAGTCATGTTGCGGTGTGCACCCGGGGACGCAGGCGCCCGACGAGCAGACAGAGCCCGCAGGACAATGGTCGTCGGCGAGGCAACCGACGCAATGGTGCGTCGCGGGGTCGCACTGCAGGGTCGCGCCGCCCGCCACGCAGGCGGCGTCGTTCGCACAGCCCGTCAGGCATGTGTTGGTCGCGCCGTCACAGTACTTGCCCACACCGCAGACATCGTTGGCGGGCGTGCATTCGACGCACGCACCGGTCGCGGGGTCGCAGATCGGCTTGGTGGGGTCTGCCGCGCAGTTCGAGTTGGAGCTGCACGCCTGCGCGGCGTCGCCCTGGCCGGCGTCTGTGCCGGCCCCGCCTCCCGTACCGGCATTCGCAACGTCCTGGAACGAAGCGTCGAACGCGACGCCACCCGTGCCGGTGCCCGCAGAGCCGGCCGCGGCGCCCGAACCACCCGTGCCCGCCGCGCCTCCCTGGCCTTCTCCAGGCGTCAAATTCGAACCGCTGCTGCCGCCGCAAGAAGCCAATGCCCCGCCGGCGACCGCACACACGATGAGCAACGAGCTGAAGCTTTTCATAAGCGCTCTCCCGGGCTGTAGGTGGCGTGAATGGACTACTCAAGTATCACGGCGGCCCGGACGTGTCGACGGCGCCACCCGGCGAATTCCTGCGGAGGACGTGCCGCGCTGGCCCGCCGTCGCAAGGAGGACTGCCGATTATGACACGCGGCTCTTGGACACCGACAACCGCACGTCGACGTCGGGCTTGATCTTCATCGCGCCGAGCATGGCGCTGAAGGGTTTGATGCCGAAATCGGGCTGATGGAGTGTCACCTCGCACACCCAATCCGGTCCCATCGAACGCACCAGGCACGACAGCTCGCGGCTCTTGCCCTTGATCTCGAGCCGCCCCTTGACGCGAAATCCCTCGCCCTCCCGGTCCACGTGGATCGAGTTGAAGCGGATGTTCGGGTGCTTGCGCGCATCGAGCACGTCCTTGGCGATGTTGCCTTCGATGTCGCGCTTGTCCTTGTCGCTGAGCACCGACGTCGCGTCGATGCCGTCCCTTACGGCGCACAGCACGCGCAAGGACGACGCCTCGAAGGTCGCCGCCACGCTGCGCAGAGCGTCGTCGATGTCGAGAGAGAAGCGGGTGACCTCGATCTTGAGGTCATGTGCGACCGCGGAGAGCAGCCCCTCTTTGTAGGTGAGCACGATGCATCGGGCGGCGGAAGCGTCCAGCTTGGGCATGGCTCGGCCCTAATGCGATCCGAGCTCAGCGCCAAGCGTCGTGAAGGAGACGGCCGGTGCGCAGCGCGAGCAGGATCCCGCGGGGACCGCCAAACTACTGTGCCTACGCCCAGGCGAGCGTGGGTTGCCGGTCGTACGCCTCGTACCGTCCCTTGGCGTCCTTTCGTATCCGGCACGCCGCCGTCGCCGGATCGTGCGTGAAGTACACCCAGCCCTGATCGGCGATGACCTTGTCGAGCAGCGCCTGCTTCTCCTCGATGAGCAGCTCGGGATAGCGGTCGTAGCCCATCGTGATCGGCACGTGCACCCAGGGAACGCCAGGCATCAGGTCCCCCACGAACGTCACCGGTCCGCGCTCGGTGACGATTCGCGCCATCGTGAGCCCGGGCGTGTGCCCGTCCGAGAAGCTGAACGAGTAGTCGCCCGACAGCGACGGCGCGGAATGCTCGTCGATGAGCTCGAGCCTGCCGCTTTGCTCGAGCAGCGCATTGAGCTCGGGCACGAACGAGGCACGATCGCGAAAGTGCGGGTGCGTGGCGCGCTGCCAGGCGCGTCGCCCGACCACGAAGCGGGCGCGGGGAAACGCGAGCCGCGGACGCTCGCCTTGGGCCCAAGGGGTGAGCAGGCCGCCCGCGTGGTCGAAGTGCAGATGCGACAGCACCACGACATCGACCTGCTCGGGCGCGACGCCGAGAGTGGCCAGGAAGCGCAGCAGCACGTGCTCGGACTCCATGACGCCGTATCGATCCCGCAGCTTGGGCTCGAAGAACGCTCCGATTCCGGCCTCGAGCAGCACCGTCTGGCGCCCGTCGCGCACCAAGAGCCCGCGGCAGGCCAGTTCGATGCGGTTCAGCTCGTCGGGCGGCGCCCACTTCGCCCATACCGCCTTCGGACAATTGCCGAACATCGCTCCGCCGTCCAACCGCTGCGTGTTGCCTTCCACCGAGTCGAGCCGAATCATGCGTCGTCCTTTCGCTTGCGGGGTGCATAGCGCGCGACCATCGCGCCCACCATCCCCGTTCGTTGCCGCGCAGTTGCAGGCTGCCGCCGCTCCGACCGAGCTTTCCGGGCGCGCTGCCCTGGAGCGATCGCCCTTCCCGATGTAGAACAGCCCTGCGGTTCCCGCCCCCCATGGATCTCGTCTACTTCATCATCCTGGTCAGCTCGCTCATCTTCGTCCATGAGGTGGGGCACTTCGTCGTCGCCAAGCTCTTCGGGGTCAAGGTCCTGACCTTCTCGCTCGGATTCGGCCCCAAGATCCTGCGCATCCACGGCAAGGAAACCGAGTACTGCGTCGGAATTCTGCCCTTGGGCGGCTTCGTCAAGATGCTCGAGGGACGCAAGGACGAGACCGTTCTTCCCGAGGACGCCAAGCGCACCTTCGAGGCGCAAAGCGTCTGGAAGCGCATCCTGATCGTCACCGCCGGGCCGGCCATGAACCTGCTGTTCCCGGTGCTGCTGTACTTCGTGGCGTTCCTGGGCGACCGCACGTTCCTGCCCCCCACCGTGGGCATCGTCCTGCCCGGCCATCCCGCCGAGGGACGGCTGCTGCCCGGCGACCGCATCATGTCCATCGACGGCGATCCCATCAGCACGTACGACGAGTTCTCGCGGATCGTGCGGGCCAGCCCGGGCAAGGAGCTTCATCTGCGGGTGTTCCGGGATCTGGGCTACGTGACGGTGGCCATCACGCCCGAGCCCTACGAAGAGCGAAAGGCGCTGGACATCAAGGAGGTGGTCGGCCGCGTGTGGGTGCTGCCCGCGTCGCCCGCGAGCGCCATCGGGATCGCGGACGTGTCCTCCCCGGCCTATCGCGCCGGCCTCAGGACCTTCGACCTCATCGTCCAGGTGGGCTCGCAGCCCATCAAGAAGTTCGTCGAGCTCGAGCGCGCGTTCGACGCCAATCGCGGCGAGACCGTTCCGGTCACGTACCTGCGGCCCAAGCCGATCCAGGGAGCGCTGGGCGGCCTGGCCGACATTGCCGTCTACGAAGCCGGCGTCGCGGCGCTCACCCCGACCGTGGATCCCGGCGATCTGCTGGCACGAACCGGCATGGAGAGCTCGGACCTGTACGCCGCGGTGGTGCCCGAGGGCTCCGCGGAAGACAAGGCGAACATGCGCCCCGGTGACAAGGTCATCGAGGTCGACGGGCAACCGGTGGCGACCTGGTACAGCCTGCGCGAGCGGCTCGCCCAGAACCCCGACGCCCCGCACGAGCTGATCTGGCTTCGGGACGGGCGGAAGATCAGCGGCATCATCCGACTGAGGCGCGAGGATCGCATCGACGAGTTCGGCGCACGGGAGACCCGATACACGATGCGCACGAGCAACTGGCAGCCGTTTGCGCTGGAGCCCATGGTCGACAACCCCGCACCGTTTCGTTGGGCGATGCTTCACGCGGTCGAGGAGACGCGCGACGTGATGCGCTTCACCGTGGTGGGCATCGTGCGCCTCATCGAGGGCCGCCTGAGCATGTCGTCCATCAGCGGCCCGCTGTCCATCTACGACCTCGCGGGCCAGGAGGGCGCCAAGGGTGCCGGCTACTTCCTGTGGGTCATGGCCCTGGTCAGCGTCAACCTCGGGCTCATCAACCTGCTGCCCATTCCCGTGCTCGACGGCGGCCACCTGCTGTTCTTCGGCGTCGAGGCCGTCATCCGTCGTCCCCTGCCGCTCCGCGTGCGCGAGGTCGCCAGCATCATCGGCCTCACGCTGCTTTTCGCCTTGATGGGCATCGCCTTCAAGAACGACGTCGAACGTCGGTGGGACGTGATTCTGGCACAAGTCAAGGATCTGCACTGATGGCGCAGCACCGGCCCACTCGCCAGACCCCCCAGGGTGCGCGATCGGTCGCGGCGTCGGTGCTGCTGCGCGTGGCACGCGACGAGGCATTCGCGTCCGCCTCGCTCGATGCCGAGCTCGATCGCGCGGCGCAGCTCGATCCGCGGGATCGGGGCCTGGCCACCGAGCTGGCGTACGGAGTGCTGCGCTGCGAGGGATATTTGCGTCAGCGGCTTGGCAAGTATGCCCCGCGCGGGCTCGACAAGCTCGACGACGAGACCCGGGCGCACTTGTTGATTGGTGCCTACCAGCTACTGTTCCTGGATCGAGTGCCGGCATTCGCAGCCGTGTCGGAGGCGGTCGAGGCGATACGGCGCCGGCGCGGGCCGCGGCTGTCGAGCTTCGCCAATGCGGTGCTGCGCCGCCTGTCCGAGGAGGTCGCGTCGTCGGGGCGCCCGACCATGCCCGAGGCGCTGCGGGCCTCGGCCGACCCGTGGCTCATCGAGAGAGTCGCGGCCGTGGTAGGGTCGCGAGACGGAGCGCTCGATCTGCTGGCTGCCGGCCCCCTGCCTCCTCCGCTGGGCCTGCGATTGCGCGCCGATCAGAAGCGGCAGGACTGGCTCGAGCGCTTGCAGTCCGGCATGCCGCAGGCGTGGGTGCGGCCGGGCAAGGTCAGCCCCCTGTGCATCAACGTGCGCAGCGCCGGCCGGCCCGAAGAGCTGCCCGGCGCCCGCGAGCGCGTGTGGACCCAGCAAGAGGAAGGCTCCCAGCTGCTGGCCTTGTCGTTGGGCGTGCGCCCCGGCGAACGAGTGCTCGACGCGTGCGCCGGACGAGGCAACAAGACATCCCTGCTGTGCGAGCTGGCGGGCCCCGGCGGCGTGGTGGACGCGGCCGACCTGCATCCGTCCAAGCTCGAGATCCTGCAGCAAGCCTGCGCAGCGCTCGGTGCTCCGGTCCACGCCACCTTCCCGGTCGATTGGTGCATCGGCACGGGCGACGTTCCCGACGGCTACGATCGCGTGCTGGTCGACGCGCCCTGTTCGGGCACGGGCACGCTGCGTCGCAGACCCGAAATCCTACGCAAGAATCTGCCTCGCGCGGTGCCGGAGCTGCAGGCGTTGCAGGCCGCGATCCTGGCGCGTGCCGCCGGACGGTGCCGTCCGGGAGGACATGTCGTCTATGCGGTGTGCAGCGTGTTGCGCGAGGAAGCCGAGAATGTCGTCGAGCGCGTGCTCGCGCGGATTCCCGCTTTGCATCCCGCGCCCTTCGAATCGGCCGAGGCGCGGGCGCTGGCGGGCGACGCTACGAGCTTCCGCCTCCTGCCGCACGTGCACGGGACCGACGGCTACTTCGTCGCGAGCTTCCGCGTCGAGCCCTAGTTCCTTTCGCCGATAATTTGGCCCTGGTAGCCCGGATGACCGCGGACGCCGCGAGGGCAGTGGCCGAGGCTTGCCGGAATCCGCCCGACGTGGGCGTGCCTGTAACGCATTGGTCTGCCGGCCTACTGACCGCGCACCTGGAGTCATTGAGCTTAGACTTGGACTCGAGCGAGTCGAGCGTCCGACGGATCCTTCGTGACGCCGACCTGCAAGCGCAAGTACAGTGAGGAACACGAGCACGCCCGACAGGGCGCGCGCAGTGAACCAGGTTAAGTGCATGTTCGGGATCATCCAGCGGCGCGTGCTGCGACGGGGCTCGTTCACGTGCGCCGACGAGCTGATCAAGAAGATGTACGACTACATGATCTGGCACAACCAGAGCAGTCAGCCGTTCCGCTGGTCGTACCGGCCCAAGTCCTGGTCGGCCAACCAGGACGCGACACACAGCGGCCCAAACGGACCGCGGTCCAGGCGCGGAGCTCGGGACAGGTCGAATTCGCGCCACATGGACCTGGCAGTGGCCGACTGGCGGGTATGAAGCCCGCAGCCGACGCGCCTGTGATTCGCAAGGACAGCCACGACGACACCACCCACGCCCACGCGCCACGGCCGACCTCTGACCCGCACGCGCACGCCCCCGATGGCGGGGCACCCGGCGCGTTTCCCCACGATAGGCTCGACGCCTACCGCATCGCCTGCGAGTTGGCCGCGCTTGCCAACAAGATCGCGGCACAGATCCCGCGCGGTCATCGCAACATCGCCGATCACCTTCTGCGGTCTGCGTCGAACACGGTCCTGTTGCTCGCGGAAGGAGCGAACCGCCGGGGCGCAGCATCGAAGCGCCAGCGATTCGCGGAGAGCCGCGGCGAGTGCGCGGAAGTGGCTGCCGCGGGGGATCTGCTGCTCGCCATGGATATCGGGCCACGGCACGACGCCGAACAACTGAAGTGCCTCGCGAGCCGCGTGTCGGCGATGTTGACGGGGTTGATTGAGCGGCTCGGGTAGACGCGCGTACAGGCCGTGGGCGTGCGCGTGCGCGTGCGGGTGAGGGGTGGAGCGTGGAGCGTGGAGCGTGGAGCGTGGAG
>JAJZQG010000315.1 GCA_021847645.1 Myxococcales bacterium | reverse complement strand
TTGCTTGGCGCGAGCCGGCGCGAGATTGGGCGGGCGGGCACGCGAGCTCGGTTGGTGCAGTGGGGGAGCGTCGGCGAGCAGCATCGCCACAAAAACCCGGCCGGAACTTGTGGCGGCCGGAACTAGGAACTAGGAGCACGGGAACACGGGAACCAGCACAGGGGAATGTGTTCTTGCGGAGAACGACCATGAAGATCGAATTGACCATCAACCTGGAGCTGCCGCGTACTTGGCGCAGAGCGATCGTCGGATTGGGAATCCCGCTGGCGATCGTGGCAGGCGTGAGCGGGCTGGTGCTTGCCGACGTGTCGCTGCCGAACACCTTTCAGCCGCACACGCTGATCTCGGCGTCGGACGTGAACGCGAACTTCAACGCGCTGGCCGCCGCGATCAACGATGACGACCCGGCGTGCCCGAGGGGCTACACGAGCGCGGGGGCGGCTGCGACGTTCTTGACCGACAGCACGGTGTGCACCAAGGGCAAGGACGAAGTAGTCAAGGTGGGGACGGGCGCGAGCGCGTTCTGGATCGACCGGTACGAAGCGAGCGCGTGGACGACGAAGGATGCGACCGCGGGCACGCAGATCGCGGACAACGTGGACACGGCCTACGCTGCGGCGGGGTTGCAGAAGAACGGGCAGGGCAAGGGCGTGTATGCGCTCAGCGTGCGAGATGTGGTGCCGAGCCGAGAGATGACGTGGTTCCAGGCGCAGGCGATGTGCCGCGCGTCGGGGAAGCGACTTCCGACGGGTGAGGAATGGCTGTTTGCGGCGCGAGGCACGGTGGATCCGGGCGCGAACGCGGGGCTGGGAAACCTGAAGTGCAACACGCAGGACAGCGGGCTGCGCGGGACAAACAAGGCGCTCGGCACAGCGATGCTGGGCAGCTGCGCGAGCGACTGGGGCGCCGAGGACATGGTGGGCAACCTGTGGGAGTGGACCGCGGAGTGGCACGCGGGAACGAGCGCGACGTCGAGCGGCACAAGCGCAACGCCATGGCCGTCAGCCGGCAGTTACGGCTCGGATGGTACGTGGGGGATCTCGTCGTACGCCAGCGATGGGTACACCGGATACGTTCAGGGTCTTCCGGCGGCTGCGCTGCGCGGCGGCTACTGGCTCTTCGGTACCGGGGACGGGGTCTTCTCCCTGTCCCTGAGCAACGCCCCCTCGAACTGGGGCGACGCCCTCGGGTTCCGGTGCGTCGTCCCCAGCAGGTGATCGGGCAACGCCTGATCTCGCACGGCCGCGGCCTTGCGGGCCGCGCATCCCCTTGCTGCATCGTCCACGAGCCGGCCGTCGCTGTGTACCGAAGCTGAGACACGGACGGTAAACACGCAGCCCCAACCGGCCTGAGGTTCACCAGTCCCCGGTTGGGGCGACACTTGTCTTGTGGCCGGCCTGATGCGCCTTGATCGTAACGATCTTCAACCGCCGCGCCGCTTCGCCAGCTCTGCCTCGAGCTCGGCCACACGTCGCAGCGCCGCATCCCGCTCCTGCTCGGCCCGCTCGCGCTCCTCCTTGTCTCGCTCGCGCGATTGAACCAGGTCTCCCACCATCGACTCGAGCCTCGCGACCAGCTCCTCGGCCTCCGGCAGCGGCGCCGTCCCGAAGTAGAACCTCAAGTGCTCGCCCTCGATCCCGAGCTCGAGCCCCAACACCGACGACGTATACCGCCCGAGCTGCGGCACGATCGGCTCGTAGACCCGAGCCGTGCTTTCCGGCAGCCGCCAACCGAACAGCCGATCCTTGGTGCGATCGAACAGGAAGTACTCCGGAATGCCCAGCCGACCGTAGCGCTTGCGGTTGGCCTCGAAGTCCTTCTTCCACTCGCCCGAGACGTGGACCTCGATGACCAGGTCGAGCCCTTTGCCCTCGTGGCTGACAACCCACTTGTCCCTCGGATGCGGCTCGACGTCGATCACGGCCAGCACGTCCGGCGCGAAGCGCGGCTCACCCGGGTAGTAGACGCCCAGCTCGGACGACAGGTAGACCTTGCGGCCAATCTTGTCGAAGAACGCGCCCAGCGCGCCCAGGGTGCGCTGTTTGGCGAGCCGGTGCGCGTCGCCCTCCGGCATGAACAGCTCGAAGGGCACATCCGCCGGAAGCGAGGCCACGACCTGCGCGCGCTGCTCCTCGGTCATCGAGTCCCACTGCTCCTGCACGGGAGCGCGCGGGTCGTCGGGATCGATCGGAAAGCGCTGAGCCATGCTCTCGATGGTAGCGCAAGCGTGACCCCGAGACATGCCCGCCCCGCAAGCAACCTTTGACCTTTGCCCTTTGACCTTTGACCTTTGCCGTTTGCCCTTTGCCTTCTCCCGACGCCCTCATCGCCGACGAATCGCCCCGCCCCCCCCCCCCCACCACCCCCCACCCCCCCCCCCCCCCCTCCTCCCACCCCCCCAGCCCCACCCCCAGCACTCCCCGCATGCCCGCCCCATCGCGTCGCTCCACCCCCATCCGTCCCGCCGCGCCCTCGCCCCGGCGCGCCGCGCCGCCCCTCGCGGCGTCCGCTGTCGCCACCCCACCACGCACGATCGCTTGTTCTCGCCGTCCGCAACCGCCGCCGCGTCACGCCGCAGCCCCTCTTGCGGCCGCCGCCGGGCCTTCCCGACGTGCTTGCTGCGAGTTTCCAGTTGAGATGCCAATCAGGAGCGCAGACTATCCACCGCCAGCGCGTAGAACACATCACTCCAACCCCTCGACTGGATCACTCGCCATGGCATACACAGAACTGACCGACAGGACCTCCTGGGAAGGCTCCCGCAAGACGCTCCGCTTCACCGCCGCCGCAGTCGCTGCCATCGAAGCGCACGCGGCCCTCGCCAAGCCGCTCCGTGCCCAGCTCACGGCCTGGAACGAGATCGACCAGGCACGCCGCGACGCCGACGACGCGGTGGTCGACGCCAACGCGCGCGTCTCGGCGCTCAACCTGCTGTTGGATGGCGCGGTCGGCCGGCTCGTGTCGCGGCTGCTGTACGAGTCCAACAACGATCGGTCGGCGCGCGGATTTGTCGCATACTTCCCCGAACCGCCCAACGAGGTCATCCGGATGGGCCTGGAGACCGAGGTGACCCGGTGCGACAAGCTGCACGCGGTTGCCAAGGAGTTCGGCTGCTCCAAGCAGGTAGCGACCCTCCTCGCCGAGATCGCGCGCATCCAGGACAGCGCGCGCGCCGCGCTGGCCGGCCGCAAGTCGGCCGTCGAGCAGGTGGCGGCGGTCTCGCTGCGCATCATGGGATGGAAGGACGACACGAACGCGGTGCGACGGAGCGTGGAGAACACGTTGGACGCGTACGCGATCAAGAGCGGCCTGGCGCGCGACTACTCGGACGCGTTCTTCCCCGCATCCAGCGTGCGCAGGGCCAAGGTCAAGACGCCGGTGGCAGTCGCTGCGGCGTCGCAGCCCGCGTGAGGTTGGGCTCGGCGCTCCGGCTCGCACTCAGCCGCCGCGAAGCTTCGCCTCCAGCTCGGCCAGCCGCGCCAAGGCCTGCTCCTTCTCGGCTCGCTCGCGCTCTTCCGCTGTCAGCCACAGACGCAGCCCGTCGGTGACATCTACTCGCCGAACACGTGCACCACGATCGACCGCCGGTGCGGTGTGCGTCGATGCTCCCAGACGTACAACCCCTGCCACGTCCCCAACGCCAGCTTCCCCTGCATGATCGGGATGCTCTCCGAGGTGTGCGTCATCGCGCTGCGCGCGTGCGACGGCATGTCGTCCGGCCCTTCGTCGTCGTGCTCCCAGCGCCTGCTCTCCGGCGCCATGTCGCGCGCCCATCGCTCCAGATCCCGCAGCACCGCCGGATCGGCGTTCTCCTGGATGACCAGGCTCGCCGAGGTGTGGCGCACGAACACCACGCACAGCCCCGTGGTCATCGCGCTCTCGCGCACAACGGCGGCGACTTGCTCGGTGATGTCGTGGAACGAGTACGGACGCGTCTCGACCGAGAGGATTCTCTGCAGCTGCTTCACGCGAGCAACCTAGAGCGCCTTGGCGCGGCAGGGAACTGGCAGGTGCCGCCGACGACCAAAATTTGGCCCTCTTGCTGGGAACCCCTTATCGGCGTGGGTCGGTGGTGAATTCCTACGAGCCCACCTCGAGGTTCAGCCATCGGGAGGATTTCGTCATGAGCGTGGACAATGAGCGTCGCAGCGGAGGTCAGCGCGTCGCGGTCAAGACCCTGGTCGAGATCGGCGCTGGTGCGGGTGGCTCCGCCGCGTTCGAAGCAGAATCGGTGGACATCACCACCGCCGGCATGCACCTGAAGACCGCCTACCTGCCCGAAACCGGTGAGCCCTTGATCTGCCGCCTGGAAGGCAACGGCAAGGAGATCGTGGTGCAGGGCGAGGTCGTCTGGCGCAACGAGGACGCGTACGGCGGCGACTTCGGCGTGCGCTTCCTGGAGATGGATGCGGAGAGCCTGGCGACGCTGCGCGAGCTGCTGGGCGAGCAGCCGGCCAAGGACGATGCGCAGGCCAGCCCGGACGAGAACGATGCGCCCAAGCCGAGCCGCAACACGCGGGTTCGTCTGCACATCGAGGGGCTGGGCTCTCCGATGAAGGCGCGCGTGCGCGAGGTTACCCGCTCCGAGGTGCTTGTCGGCTCCAACCTCGAGTTCCTCAAGGTCGGCCGCAGCGTCGACCTGGAGAACATCGACAGCGTCGACAACCGCCCGGCCCGCATCGAGCGGGTCAACATCGAAATCGATCCGGCGTCGCACGTACCACAGCTGATGGTGGCGCTGCGCTACCTCGACGCCCAGGAAGATGTGGCCGACGCAGGCCGGGCCGATGCGGCCTCGCGCCGGTCTCGAGGCGAGGAGGACGACATGAGCGAGCAGTACGATGCGGGTGCGGAGTCCGACGACGCCCGCGACGACGAGCTGGACGAGGAGGTGCCGCAGGGCCGCTCCGCGATGCTGTGGAGCAAGGTCAAGGACGTGGGTCCGAAGCTCGCGGTGCTGGGCGACAAGGCCAAGGAGATCGGCGGGCGCGCCAAGGATGTCGTGTCGCGCGCGATCGACCGGGCACGCGCCAAGAAGGCGTCGGGCGAGGATGCGGCACCCCGGCCGCGGCGCACGACGGCTCCTCCGCCCAACGGCGCGCTGCGCGGCGACGGCACGCGCATGGCGCGCGACGCGATGGACGACGATCTCAACGAGATTGCCGCGCCCGACAAAAAGAAGGTCTCGAAGCGCGCCGCCGCGGCCGGCGTGGCCGTGCTGATGATCGCGCTGGTGGCGGTGGCGTTCGTGCACAGGCGCAACGCGGCCACCGCTGCGACCGACCCGGCGGCCGAGGCGGCGAGCTCGGGCGCGGTCGCCGCGGCGGAAGCCTCGAGCAACGGTGCGGCGCCGGCTGCGCCGACCGAAGGCGCCATGGTCGCCAACGTCCCGCTGTTTGGACCGACGCCGATGACCACGGGCGCGGCAGCTGCGGCACCGACCGCGGCGCCCAGCGCGGCCGTGGCCGTGGCTGCGTTCCCGGCCGCGGTCGCGGTTCCCCCGCCGTCGGACGCCAAACCCGCTGGCGACGACGCCTCTGCGGACGAGCTCGAGGACCAAGGATCGGGCTCTGCGGCTGTCGCGGACAACAACGCCGGAGGCAGCGACGAGGAAGCGGACGAGGCGAGCGACGAAGGCAGCTCGAAGCCGTCGGCGCGCGCCGAACACGGGCAGCACGGCTCGCACTCCGGATCCGGCAAGGCATCCGCCGGCTCGTTCGGTCGGGGCAAGGTCCGCAACGCGACTGTGCTGGCGCTGCGGATGAAGCAGGGCATCAAGTCGATTCGCGGCACCGGCAATGCCAACGGCTTCACGGTCGAAGTCGGCGGCACCCGCGCCAAGGAGGCCGCGGCGGGGCTTGCGCGCCAGGATCGTCGGATCGCTAGCGCCAAGGTCACCAACAAGGGCAGCGACGCCAACCTGGTCGTGCAGTTCCGCGAGCCGGTCGCCGCCTACCGCGTCGTGGCGCAGGGCAGCACGCTGCGCATCATGATCGGCAACGAGAAGAAGACCGCCGAGACGACCAAGTCCGAGCCTCGGACCCACAAGCCCGCCGCCCACAAGAAGAAGGCGGCCAAGAAGTCAGCCGGCAAGCACTGAGCCCCGGCCCCCTGCCCTTCCCCCGTCAGAGCAGCATCACCCAGACATCGTAGAGCGCGTGGGTCCACACCGCGGGCGCGAACCCCCGGAAACGGAAGATCGCGACGAGCACGATGCCGCACACGGCGCGGAACAAGAACGAGCCGAGCGCCAGGGGGTCGCCGAACCGGCCCACGTAGTGCCAGCTCGAGAAAACAAGCGACGTCACCAGCGCCCAGCCCATCGTCACCAGCACGGGCCGCTTCTTGATGAAGCGCGTGAGCAGCTTGGCGCCGAGGCCGAAGAGCACCACGCGGAACGCGACCTCCTCGTAGAAGCCTGCTCCCAGCGCCATGATCAGGTTCGAGAAAGCGCCTCCCTCGCCGGCACCGAGACGCAGCGAGCCCACCACGTAGCTCGCGATCGTGCGCATGGCGATGGCGTAGGCCGCACCCTCCGCGAGCACCAGGACGAACCGCTTCCAGTGCAGCTGCTGGCCGCGGCCGACCATGATCAGCGTGCCGACCAGCGCGCCGCCGAGGGCCAGGGTGAGGCCCATGTACGCCACGATGCTCTGTCCCGCCAGGTCCACGAGCGCGGAGGACATGAAGTCCGCCGCGTTGCGCTTGGTGAGGAACACGACTCCCAAGTGGTAGCCGAGGAAGACGGGCAGCGTCAGCCCCAGATCCGTCCAGGGATCGGACGGGCCACGCAGCGCGGCGGCCAACGCACGCAGGCCGCGGGACCGGGCAGGAACGATAGCGGAGCCGGGCGCGCTCACGGCAGCTCCGCCGGGCGAATCCGATACACGATCGCGAACACCACGACCGCCCACGCCACGATGTTGAACACGAACAGGCCGTCGCGCAGCATCTCCTGCGTGGGCGACTCGGCCTTGGGACGTCCTGCCACGAGCTGCAGGAAGCGCACGACGCCGATGACGGTGAACGGCGTGGTGGCCCAGAGCCAATCGGACTTGAAGAACGCGCGGGTGGCCGGGTCGAGGGTGTAGGCGACGTAGGTGGCGATGGTGGCGGTGCCGGTGAGCGCCAGGGCGATCGTGAGAGCGCGCGGCGTGTAGGCTTCGAGCGCGGCGCGCTGCTTGGTCGGGTTGGCGGTCTGCGCCAGCTCGTGCCTGCGCTTGCCGAACCCCAGGAACAGCGCCAGCAGCGCCGTGCACGCCAGCAGATACCAGCTCACGTGGATGTGGGCGGCGAACCCGCCAGCCACGACGCGAAGCACGAACCCCAACGCGATCAGGGAGACGTCGACGTAGGCGACCTTCTTGAGCTTGAAGGAGTACGCGATGTTCTGGGCGAAGTAGATCAGCGCCACCACGGCGAACGGCACCGACAGCGCGAACGCGCCGCCCAACGCCACCACCACGAGGACCGCCGCCATCACGCGAGCGGCTGACGTGGGCACGCGCCCCGACGCGATCGGCCGATAACGTTTGACCGGGTGGGCCCGATCGGCCTCGACGTCGACCAGGTCGTTCATGGTGTAGACGGCCGAGGCGAGCAGGCAGAACAGCGCGAATGCGCTGAAGGCCGGGACGAGCAGGTCGAGGCGGAAGAAGTCCTTGGCGAAGACCACGGGCGCGAGCACGAAGATGTTCTTGACCCACTGGTGCGGCCGCATGGTCTTGAGCCCGCCGGCCACGCGCCACACCAAGCCGCCGGACATCTTGGGCGGGTTGCTCAGCACGACGGGCGAAGCCGCATCCTGAGCGGGCGCTTCACGCTCGTCGACGGCACGCGGCGGCGCAAGGTTGTCCAGGGAGGGCTCGGCTTCCGGTGTACGTGGGAGGTCGCTCATCAAGGGGGGCCCTTCTGGATGCTCGATGGTCGAGGTCGGTCGCCTATGTGGCATGCGTGCCCGGGTTCCGTCAAATACCCCCGCGCATCTCTGCTATATCTTCGCGCGTGGAACACCCTCGACGCTGGCTCGCCGCCCGCGGCCTCGATACCCGGCTGTGCGCTTGGGCATCCCGGCGCGCGCGACCTCGTGCATCCCGCTCCCTTGTCACCCGGCAGA